>CAIRNV010000196.1 GCA_903880005.1 uncultured Verrucomicrobiota bacterium
CCATGGATGAGACCTCCCGGCTTGGACCGATCCGTGTCATCGGTGTCATCCGTGGTTTTCCGGCAGAAGCCCTGATCCACCGGCCCAGTGAACGTGGAAGCGGCTTCCATACGCTTGCGCAGCATGGACCCGCGGCAGGATGCTGCTGCCACTCTCTGCAGCCGGCGCACGGAGGTGGGGCATCCTTGTCGCCGCGTGAGGGCACGCGGCCTACAGCGTGGGCCAAGCCTTCGGCTCCACCTGAGGGTCGGACTGATCCCCACACCCACTGCCGTTTTTAGGTTCAGTTGGGAGGGAAGTGATGGCGAAGCAGATCGAGCCAGCACGACCGATCCAACGGCATCGTTCCGGCTACTCAGCCAAAATACGTTTGGAAAAATCGGGGTTTGGTGGCAGCCATCGGACGTCCACCACGCAGCGCCGCCTCACAACGGAAGTCTAGCCCCGTAGCGTTATGCCAACCCATCCACCCAGCCCGCCGCGGCCCAGAGTCGTCATCGTCGAGGACCACGTCATGGTGGCGGAGTTCCTGGGGGTCATTCTCCGGACCAAGCTGGGGTTGGAGGTGTGCGGCCGCGCGACGGATGCGCGCGGGGCGCTCCGCCTGGCCCGTGAGGAGCGGCCGGACTTGGTCATCGTGGACATCACGCTCGCCGAGGGCCACGGGCTGGAGTTGCTGAAGGACCTTGCCTGCCTGCCGAACCCACCCAAGACGTTGGTCGTGTCGGGCCACGACGAGCTCCAGTACGCCGAGCGCGCGTTGGCGGCGGGCGCGATGGGCTATGTGCGCAAGACGCACGACATCGCCGTGCTTCTGGATGCCGTCCGCCGGGTCCTCGCCGGGAAGATGCACGTCAGCCCGGACTTGGCGTCGCAACTGGTGAGGCGGCGCCGGTCGCCGTCGTCCGGCGGCGGGGCGGTTGTGGAACTGACGGACCGCGAGGTGGAGGTGCTGGAGGGGCTGGGACATGGACGCTCCAGCAAGGACATCGCGGCCTCCCTGGGCATCGACGCGGGCACGGTCGAGACCTACCGCACCCGGTTGCGGGAGAAGCTGGGCCTGGACAGCAGCGACGCCCTGAGGTTCTACGCCTTCCAATGGGTGCACCTGGGCGTCCGGCCGGACCGCCCGGGCATCGAGCCGTCGCCCTCCGCCGCGCCGGGGCACGTCAAGGCTCCGCGAGGCGACGCAGGCCGGACTCCATCCGCACGCGATCGATGAACTCCGGCACCCGTTGCTGGACCTCGCGCTCCGTCAGGAGCTTGCGGATGTCCTCCTCGACGTCGGCCAACGGCAGCCGTCGCGCGGGGATTCGTTCGAGCACCTTCACGACGTGCAGGCCCATGTAGGTCTCGATGGGGCCGCACACCTTGCCGGGTTCGAGCGCGAACACCTCCTTCTCCAGTTCCTCGGGCCACAGCCCCTTCTCAATCCTGTACTCGCCGCCGCGCGCCTTGGAGCCCTCGTCCTGCGAGTGCTGCCGGACCAGCGCCGCGAAGTCCGCGCCGCGGTCCGCCTCCGCCTTGATCTCGCGCATCCGTTGCCGCCGCGCCGCCAAGGCCTCCACGCCCAGCGGCTTGCCGTCGGCGGTCTTCATCGACAGCAGCAGGTTCTGGACGCGAACGGCGGCGGGTTGCTCCCATTGGCTGGCGTTCTTCTCGTAGTAGTCGCGGATGTCCGACGTGGGGATGCGCACCGTGGGTCGCACCTCGCGGTCGATGACGGCGGACACCAAGGCCTCCGAAACCTTGGCGGCCCGGAACGTGGCGTTCGTGTAGCCCGCTTGGCGGAGCAAACGCGCCAACCCTTCCTCGCCCTGCGTTCGCCTCAGGCCCTCGATGAACGTGCGCGCCGACTCCTCCGCCTTGGACCGGTCCGCCGATGTCGCCCGCGCCTCGAACATCCGGACCATCGTGAGACGCTCCAGGACCTGCCGCCGGAGCGCCGGCCATTGATCGTCCTCGATCCATTGCCCTCGTTGCGTCGCCTCCGTCCGGAGCCTCTGCACCTCCGCCTCCACCTCGCCGCGCTCGACGCGAATGCCCTTGCCCTCCACGAGCACTTCCTTGGCGTCGGCCGCCATGGCCCGAGCCGCAACCCCGCCCCACAGCAGCAGCAGGGCGCACGTCATCCCGTAAACACGCATTGCCACGCGCCCAACATGCGCGGCCATGGCCGTCCGCTGGCAACCTCAAACTCCGCGGCGGGTCATGACCCCGCCCAAGCCGAGCTGGCACTGCCACCCGCCCCCCATGCTGTAGGCCGCGTGCCCTCATGCGGCGGCAAGGATGGGCGTGAACGACGGCTGGCGTACCCAGAAGCCCTCATGCTTCGCGTCTTGGCGGCTTTGCGTGAAAAACTTCCCGCTTCATGCACCACGGAACCCGCGCAAGGGAGGCGTGGCTTTTGTCACGCCAAGACGCCAAGACGCGAAGCCGGGACGATTCCGTTGTGAAGGCAGCGATGGCGAAGCAGATCGAGCGAGCACGACCGATCCAACTGAATCGTTCCGGCGAGGAAGGCCCTGCTTCTTCAGGCCTTCGGCGGCGCTGGGTGAGACGGGAGATGCGCCTTGATGCCCGACGGATGCGGCGATCGGGGGTTCATGGTGGGTGTTTTCCCAGGGATGGTGTTTAATGCGCGGGCGGTTCGCGCGATGCCGCAAGGCAAGGGGGAATCCCGTGCGCGCAACGCGGAGGCGAAGGCACTTCCGGATCCGGTCTGGCACGTCGATGGGGTGTGCGTCCGGGCCCGAAGGCAGCAAGGCAAACGGAGGGCAAGACACGGCATGGATGCGCGACGTTGGGCAGGGTCGTGGAGACGACTTCACCTGGGCATCGTGACGGCATGGGCACGTTGCGGGATCGGGCTTGGGATCCTGCTCGGGGTGGCCATGGCCGGGGAGTGGCGGGATCCGGTCTCGGAAAACCTCGTGACATGGCACGGCATGGAGGCGGGCCTTTCAGCGGGGGGAGCCACGTGCATGGTGCGGGATGGGGATGGCTACCTGTGGTTCGGCACGTTCGGCGGCCTGGCGCGCTTTGATGGGCTCGGCTTCAAGGTCTTCAACCCTCTGAACACGCGCAGGATGAGCG
>CAIRNV010000197.1 GCA_903880005.1 uncultured Verrucomicrobiota bacterium
TCCGTGTCATCGGTGTCATCCGTGGTTTTCCGGCAGAAGCCCTGATCCACCGGCCCAGTGAAAGTGGAAGCGGCTTCCATACGCTTGCGCAGCATGGACCCGCGGCAGGATGCCGTTGCCACTCTCTGCACCCGGCGCACGGAGGTGGAGCATCCTTGCCGCCGCGTGAGGGCACGCGGCCTACATGGGCCGAGCCTTCGGCTCCACGGGGGGTGGATGATCCCCGCCCCAACTGCCGTTTTTAGGTTCAATTGGGAGGGAAGTGATTGCGAAGCAGATGCTTGCGCAAGCCGAGGAGTGAGCGAGGCGCGGGCCAGTTCGAGGCCGGTAACGAGCGAACGACGAAGGAGTTGCGCAAGCAGATCGAGCAAGCACGACCGATCCAACTGAATCGTCCCGGCTAAGTCCCCTTCAGCGTGGCTCGCCGATCGCCACCAGCTTGTCGCGGGTCCGGAACAGCAGCATCCCCCGTGCAATCGCCGGCGACGCCATGCACGTCTCGGCAAGGTCGTTCGTCGCCGCCACCTTGAAGCCCGGGCCGGTGGGGACCACGTACACCTTGCCCGTCTCGCTCGGGAAGTAGAGGTGCCGCCCGTCCGACACCGGCGACGCCGTGAAGCCCTCGCCGGACTTGGTCAGCCGTTCGCTGTAACGGACCGTCCCGGCGCGCGCGTCGAACGCCGTCAACACGCCGAAGTCCACGCACCCGTAAACCAGGTCGCCCACGACGATCGGCGTCTGCATGTAGTTGCCCAGCCGACCATGCGCCCACGCGATGCTCGCGTTGGTCGTCCCGGGATCGGCGGGCGTGATCGTGCCGCGCGCGCCCGGGCGGATGGCCCGCATGGGCCTCCATTTTCCGTGGGCGCTGGTGAGGTAGATCAAGCCATGCGCAAAAAGGGGCGTGGGCACGGGAATGTCCCCGCCGCCTTCCAGCCGCCACAACTCGCGCCCGTCCTCCCATGCGTAGCCCCCGGCATGCTTCCATCCATTGACCACGACCTGCCGCTGCCCCTCCCAAGCCACGACGGCCGGCGTTCCCCACGTGGGCACGTCCCCGCGTGCCGTCCGCCACAATTCCCGGCCGTCCCGCGCATCGTACACCGCCAGAAACGAGCCCTTCTGGACGTCGCATTGCACCACGACGCGCCCATCTCGGAGGATGGGTGATCCCCCAAATCCCCACTGCGCCGAGGGGGCGTCAAAGTACCCGGAATCCATCGGCCCCAGGTCCTTCCGCCACATCAGTCGCCCGGACAGGTCGAAGCAAAACAAGCCCTCGGACCCCATCAGCGCCACCACGCGCTCGCCATCAACGGCCGGCGTGGAGTTGCAATGGGACGCCTTCGTGTGGCGCTTCACGCGAGGCACGGCTTCCAGGGCCAGCGCATCCCACACGACCCGCCCCGTCTCCAGCTCCAGCGCCATCAAGCGCCACTGGTGCGACTCCTTCTCCTCGACCGAGTCAATGTCCCCGTACAATCCCACCTTGAGGTCCGAGCGACCCGGCTTCACCGCCGTCGCCACGTACACCCGGCCCGCATGCTCCACGGGCGACGCATGCCCCAGGCCCGGGATGATCGCCTGCCATCGAACGCCCTCGCCCTTGGACACGTCCCAGCGCGTCGGCAAGGCGACCGCGGCGTCCACGCCCGATGCATCCCTCCCCCGGAACTGCGGCCAGTCCGCACGCCCCACGCCCATGAGCACGGCGAAGCCCTGCACGGATCCCAACACCCACGCCACCCCTCGCACCCACGTCGGCCGGTCCATCATGGCCGCACTACACCCGGACCCCGCATTGGAATCAAGGCCCCGCCCCGGCCGGGTCCTTCTGCCCACCCCACGCGGACGCATCCAAGGGCACCAGCAACGATTCCTGCTCCAGGCCGGCGTTATGGAGATCCATGAGGGCCACGACCTCGCGGACCTCGGGCCATGGACTCGACCGCAGCCTCGCCAGGTTCTCCCGGGACTGGAGGCCGTCCAGCAACCGCCGGCTCGAATACCGCGCGAACCGCCCCGCGAGGTCGTCGGGACGATGCAACGAGACCCGGCTCCCCAAGGCCTGGCGTAGCTTTTGAAACTCCAGCAAGCCCGTCGGGTCGTAGTCGGGCAGGTGGAGCGCCCGAAAGCCGGGGTGATCCTGGGCGGCAAGCCATTCAATGATCCGGCCGTGCGCCCGCCCGTGGGTGGAGATCGCCATGTCCACGCCCAGGCCGAGTTCCCCAAACCGAAGCAACAAGGCCGGGTTCTCCACCAAGGCCACGGATCCGGCGACGCGGTAGGCCGTCCCGGGCCCAAGCACGAAGGCAAAGACGCCATGCTGCATCGTGGCGTCGGTGGCCGTGCACGCCTCGCCGCCCGGTGCCAGCAACACGTCCCGGAACGCCCGCGTCACCACCACCGGCGGCGTGTCGTTGGGGACAGCCTTGGAGTCGCGGTACCGTGCCACGCCGGCGACGCGCCCCACGTCGGAGCCATCGGTCGTCGGAAGCCGCCGGCCCAGGACGTCACGCAACGCCTCCGGGTTGCGAACAACGTAGCGCCATCCGCCACCGCCGCGTTCCCGCGCAACGAGACCCGCCTCCTGCAAGCGACGCAGCTCCCGCACCATGGCCGCGCCACAGGCGGACTCCGCGACGAAGCCCTGCTCGGCGAGGGATCTCAGCTTGGTGGCCAGCGCCGCGTTCATGGTTCACTGCATCGGGGGATGCGGGCGGCGTCGGCGTTCACCCGAGGAACTTGCCGGGATTGAGGATGCGGGCCGGGTCGAGCGCGTGGCGCACGTCCTCATGGAGCCGCAGCACGGGCGGCGCGGCGGCGAGCTTCCACCAACGGGCCTTGGCCAAGCCCACGCCATGCTCGCCCGTGATGGCGCCGCCCATCCCGAGGACGCCCTCGAAGAGCTCGTCCAACCCGCGCTCGCTGGCCTTCTCCTGGAGCGGGTCCGACCGGTCGAGCATCAGGTTGACGTGGATGTTGCCGTCGCCCGCATGGCCGAAGCAGGCGACGCGGATCCCATGGCGCTCCTGGATTTGGGCGGCGAGCACGAAGAGCCGCTGGATGCTGCCACGGGGCACGACGACGTCCTCGTTGAGCTTGGTCAGCCCGGTGTCGCGCAAGGCGTAGCTGAACTGCCGGCGGAGCTGCCACAACGCCTCGCAACCCTCCGGCCCCTCGCCCCGGTCGATGAACAACGGGCGCTGCCGCCCCACCAAGGTCTCTAGGTCGCTCAGCTCGGACCGAACGGATCGTTCCTGCCCGTCGATCTCGATGATCAAGTGCGCCTTGCATCCGCCCAGGCGGCTGGAGCCCGTGCGCTTCGCGGCCGCCGCCAGCGTGAACTCGTCCGCCAGCTCCAACGCCGACGGCAGCCACCCGGCCGCGAGGACGGAGTCCATGGCGCGGATGGCGGCCGGCATGGACTTGAACCCGACGCCCAGGCAGGCCCGGTAAGGGGGCAACGGCAGGAGCTTCAACGTGGCCTCCGTGACGACGCCCAACATGCCCTCGGAACCCACGAACAAGCGGTGGAGGTCGAAGCCCGTCTTGTTCTTGTGCGTGCGTCCGCCCAGCCGGACGACCTCGCCATCCGGGCGAACCACCTCGAGCCCGAGGACGTAGTCACGAGTGACGCCATATTTGAGGCATCGGGGCCCGCCGGCATTCGTGGCGACATTGCCGCCGATGGAGCACTTGTCGCGGCTCGCAGGGTCGGGCGGGTAGAACAAGCCCCGGCGTTCCACGGCGGCCTGGAGCGTCGCGGTGATGACGCCCGGCTGGACCACGGCCACGAAATCCTTCCGCGAAACCTCCAGGATCTCCTTCATCCGCGCGAGCGACAGGGCGATGCCGCCCCGGACGGGCACGCACCCGCCGACGTACCCGTGCCCCGCGCCGCGCGCCGTGACCGGAATGCCGTGACGGGAGGCGAAGGCCAGGATGCGGGCGACGGACCGCGTGCTGGTGGGCAGGGCGACGGCGTCGGGCGTCGCCCGGGCGAACCATTGGTCGCCGGCATGGGCCTCCAAGGCGTCCGGCGCAAAAGACAACTCACCCGGGGACAACGACCGCGCGAGGGCCCGGAGCCGGGTACGGAGGGCGACGTGCTTCGGCATGGTGGAGCCCTAGTTGCCGGGGACGCGCCCGGGCCCGCGGATGCGGTTGGTCAAGGGGACGAGGACCGGGCGGGGCTTCCAGAAGATGCCGTGCTTGCTGAGGTTGGACGAGACGGTGACGAAGTTCGCGACGACCTGGCCCGCCTGGGCCCGGAGGGCGGGGTCCTTGAGGGCCGCCGCCAGCAGGCCCTGGCCGGTCTGGAGGTCGCTGGCGAAGGCCCGCACGTCGGCGGAGGCGACGGCGAGGTTGGACAAGGTCGACTGGAGCGGGGCGCGATTGGAGGAGACGACGCCGGCGACGTCGGCGGCGACGGCCTGCAACGTGAGCGAGAGGGCGTTGAGGTTGGACAACGTGTTGCCCACGCCGGGGGCGTTCGTGCGCACGACGTCGCGCACCTCCCCCAGGACGGCCTCCGCGCGGGACGACATGCGCTCGAAGCTGCTGAAGGAGTTGGTGAGGGCGGACAACGCGGACTCCGAGAGCAGCACGCGATCGACGCGCTCGATGGCCGAGTCGAGGCGCTTGGCCGTGGCGTCGAGGCGCTGCAACAGGCCGGCGGCGGAGCGGGCCGCCTCCAGCATGTTGAACGGCGCGACGGCCTCCACCGTGCGGCCGTCGGCCAGGATCGGCCCCTGGTTCGCCGTGGGGATGACCGACACGTACTGGTCCCCGAGGAACCCGCTTTGCTGGATCTCAAACCGGGCGTCCTCGTGGACCTTGTAGCGGTCCAGGATGGCGCATTGGATGACCACCTTGCGCCCATCGGCGTCGAGGTCGAGGGCCTCCACGTGGCCCACCTGCACCCCGGACATCATCACCTTCGCGCCGGCCACCAACCCGCCCACCTCGGTGCAGGTCACGTTCAGGCGCGTCAACCGCGTCCACGGCGTCGCCGACTTCGAGAACGTCAGCACCAGGTACGCCAGGAGCGCGAGCGCCATGACGGCGAACACGCCCACCTTCAGTCCTTGTCGTTGCTTTTCCATGCGTCAGGGGTTGTCCGCCGTCTCCGTCGCGATCCCGTTCACGAAGTTGTACACGGTCGGGTCGCCGGAGGACAGGATGCGCTCCGTGGGCCCGTCGGCATAAACGCGGCCCTCGTGAAGCATGACGATGCGGTTGCTGATGCGCCGCGCGCTTCGCATGTCGTGGGTCACGGCGATGCTGGTGACGCCCAGTTCCTCCCACACCTTGCGGATCAGGCGGTCGATGCGGTCGGACGCGATGGGGTCGAGGCCGGTGGTGGGCTCGTCGTAGAGGAGGATGGAGGGCCGGTACACGATGGCCCGGGCTAGCCCCACGCGCTTGCGCATGCCGCCGGATAGCTCGGCGGGCCGCTTGTGCTCGATCCCGGGAAGCTCAACCCGCGCGAGCGCGTCCGCGACCATGCCCCGCATCTCGGCCTCTGAATGCCTGCCCTCGCGGCGCAGCACGAAGCTCACGTTGTCGTACACGTCCAGCGAGTCGAACAACGCCGCCATCTGGAACAACATGCCAAACCGCCGGCGCACGCCGATCAACGCGCGCTCGTCCATCCCCGACAGCCCGCACCCGTCAATCCGCACCTCGCCCGAGTCGGGCGGCACCAGCCCGATGAGGTGCTTCAAGAGCACGGACTTGCCGCCGCCCGAACGGCCGATGATCACCACGGCCTCCCCGGCCTCGATGCGCAGGTTGACCCCGCGCAGCACGGGCTGCGTGCCGAAGCTCTTGTGGACGTCGCGAACGTCGATCATGGGCGCTAAATGGGGTTCAGGACCCGGTTGAGCAGCAGCGTGAGGAAGAAGTTCACGATGAGGATGGAGATGCTCGCCATCACGACGGCCTCCGTCGTGGCACGGCCCACGCCCTCGGCGCCCTGCCGGCAGGTCAGCCCCTTGTGGCAGCTCACCGTGGAGATGATGGCCCCGAAGACCACGGCCTTGATCAGCCCGATGGCGACGTCGGTCGGGTCCGTGTATCGACGCATGTTCGCGAGGTAGTAGGCGCCGTCGATGCCCAGGAACCGGACGCCGACCTGGTAGCTGCCGAGGATTCCGACGAAGACCGCCTCGATGCTGAGCAGCGGCGCGGCGATGATCGTCGCGAGCACGCGGGGAACGACGAGGTAGTCCACCGGATGGGTCGCCAGCGTGCGCAGGGCGTCGATTTGCTCCGTGACCTTCATCGTTCCCAGCTCGGCGGCCATGGCGGCGCCCACGCGCGCGGTGAGCATCAGGGCGGCCAGCACCGGCCCGAGCTCGCTGCACATGCCCACCGACACGACCGCCCCGGTCGCCGTGTCCATCTTCACCTTGTGGAACTGGAAATAGGTCTGGGCGCACAGGACCATGCCCGTCGCCGCGCCGGTGGTGAGGACCACCGTCTGGCTCTTCACCCCCACGAAGTGCATCTGGGCGATGAAGTCCGCCCAAGACGGCCTGCGATGACGGAGGGAGCCGAGGATCTCGCGGCACAAGACCACGATGTCCCCGACGTCCACCACCACGTCCCTCAGTCGTCCCAGCAAGGCGGAAGGCATGCTCGTTGCAGCGTTTCGAGGCCCGGTGCGTCCTTGGGGAGGGAAGACCGCCCCGGCCGCCCGGACGCGTCATCGGACGCGGACGGGCGGCCTTGGCTTCAGGGCGCCGCAGGCTTCTCGCCCGCCGCCTCGCGAGGCTGGGTAAAGGTGAGCTTGTCCTGCTCGGCGCTCACGTGGACCTCGCCCTCCGACGCCAGCGTGCCCCGGAGGATTTCCTCGGCCAGCGGGTCTTCGAGGAACCTCTCGACGGCCCGTCGCATGGGCCGGGCCCCGTACTGCGGGTCGAAGCCCTTGCTGATGAGGAGCTCGCGCGCCTTCTCGTCCAGGACCACGCGCACGTTCCTACGCCGGATCCGTTCCAGCACCTTGGCCACCTCCAGGTCCAGGATGCGCATGAGCTCCGGACGTCCCAGCGTGTGGAAGACGATGATGTCGTCCAGCCGGTTGAGGAACTCGGGACGGAACGCCCGCTTGGCCTCCTCGAGGATGCGGCCCTTCATGCTCTCGTGGTCCGCCTCGTCCGACGCCCTCGCGAAGCCCATGGTGGCCTGCTTGCGGATGGCCTCGGAGCCCACGTTGGACGTCAGGAGGATGATGGTGTTGCGGAAGTCCACGACGCGCCCGAGCGAGTCCGTCAGCTTCCCCTCCTCCAGGATCTGGAGGAGCATGTTCATGACGTCGGGGTGCGCCTTCTCGATCTCGTCGAACAGGACGACCGAGTAGGGCTGGCGCCGGACCTTCTCGGTCAGCTGCCCGCCTTCCTCGTAGCCCACGTAGCCGGGCGGCGACCCCACCAGCCGGCTTACCGTGAACTTTTCCATGTACTCGGACATGTCGAGCTGCACGAGGGCGGCGGCGCTGCCGAACATCTGCTCCGCCAAGGTTCGCGCGAGGAGGGTCTTGCCCACGCCGGTGGGCCCAAGGAGGGCAAAGCAACCAATCGGCCGGCGCGGGTCCTTGAGGTCCGTGCGAGCGCGACGCAGCGCCTTGGCCAGCGCCGTGACGGCGTCGCGTTGGCCGATGACGACCTTGCCCAGCTCCTCCTCGACCATGAGGAGCTTCTGGGTCTCGGACTGCCCCATGCGACGCAGGGGGATGCCGGTCCACTTGGCCACGACCTGCAGGATGTCGTCCTCGCTGACCATGACCCGCTTCTCCTCCTTGGCCTGCTTCCAGTCCGCGAGGGTCTTCTCCAGGCGTTCCTTGGCCTGCTTCTCCTGGTCGCGAAGCTGCGCGGCGCCCTCGAAGTCCTGGCCTTTGATCGCCTGCTCCTTGCGCGCCCGGAGCGACTCGATCTCGGCCTCGAGGTCCTTGACGTCCGGGGGGCGCTGCATGGAGGCGATGCGCGCGCGCGAGCCGGCCTCGTCCATGACGTCGATGGCCTTGTCGGGGAGGAAGCGGGACGTGATGTAGCGGTCGGAGAGCTTGACGCAGGACTCGATGGCGGCGGGGCTGAACTCGGCCTTGTGGTGGTCCTCGTACTTGGACTTGAGGCCGTTGAGGATGGTGATGGCGTCCTCGACGGACGGGGGCTCGACCTTGACGGTCTGGAAGCGGCGCTCGAGTGCGGAGTCCTTCTCGATGTACTTGCGGTACTCGCTGAGGGTGGTGGCCCCGACGATCTGGAGCTCGCCGCGGCTGAGGGCGGGCTTGAAGATGTTGGACGCGTCCATGGTGCCCTCGGCCGAGCCGGCGCCCACGATGGTGTGGATCTCGTCGATGAAGAGGATGACGTTCCGGTTGCGCCGGATCTCGTCCATGACGGCCTTGATGCGCTCCTCGAACTGCCCGCGGTACTTGGTCCCGGCGACCATGAGGGCGAGGTCCAACGTGACGATGCGCTTCTCCAGCAGGATCTCGGGCACCGCCCCGCGCGCGATCTCCTGGGCGAGGCCCTCGACGATGGCCGTCTTGCCCACGCCGGCCTCGCCGAGGAGCACGGGGTTGTTCTTGGTGCGACGACAAAGGATCTGGATGACGCGCTCGATCTCCTGCGCGCGGCCGATGACGGGATCCATCTCGCCCTTGCGCGCCATCTCGGTCAGGTCGCGCCCGAAGGCCTTCAACGCGGGCATCTTGCCCTCGCCCTTGCCCTTGCCCTTGGCCTCCTTGGCCTCGCCCTCGTTCGTGGGTTGCTCCTCGAGGTTCTCCCCGCCCTCCGTCGAGCCCTGCTGGAACTGCGGGTCGAGCTCGCGCAGGATTTCCTGCCGGCACTGCTCGATGTCCACGTCGAGGTTCTTGAGCACCTTGGCCGCGACGCCATCGCCCTCGCGCAGCAAGCCCAGCAGGATGTGCTCGGTGCCCACGTAGGTGTGGCTGAGGGCCTTGGCCTCCTTGCTGGCGAGCGAGAGGACCTTCTTCACCCTCGGCGTGAGGGGGATGTTGCCCGTCACGCTCGCGGGCGGCCCCGGCTTGACCTCCTTCTCCACCTCGGCGCGGACGGTGTCGAGGTCGAGGCCCATCTTCTGCAAGACGTTCACGGCAACGCCCTGGCCCAGCTTGATCAGGCCCAGCAGCAAGTGCTCGGTCCCGACGAAGTTGTGGTGGAATCGATCGGCCTCCTTGCGCGCCAACGCGATCACCTGCTGGGCACGCGGCGTGAAGCTGTTGAGATTGTCGTCGCTCATGAAATTGGAGAGTGGGGAGGGCCCGCTCGCACCGCACCCCGTGGGCTCACTGTGTCCACCCGCCGCCGGTCCGTCAAAAGAGATTCCCCGGCACAATGCCGGGTGGGCGGGCCCTCGATGAACAATGGGCGAGGCTCGATGAAGAAGGGTGGCCGGCCCCGTCCGCAACACGTGCAGGGCCCCTGCCCCGCAACCGCGGGGCCGGTGCGCGTCCCCCATGGACCCCGTCAATTCAGGCTCCCACCGGGGGACGAACCTCCGTAGGGTCCGCCCATGGCCAACACGCGCGAAGGACGGGCTGGAGCGGGCCCGTTGCTGGTTCTTGGGATCGTGGCGGGCATTGGGTTGATCGCCCTGCTTGCCTGGGCCTCCCAGCGTGCGGGCGTGGACAACGAGCAGCGCTACGCCGCGCTCATGAACTCGGGGGCGACGTTCCTGTCGCAGGGCGACGCCATGCGGGCCGTCGAGTCCTTCCAGCAGGCCCGGGCGATGAACCCGGCCAACCCGGACGTCCACGTCAACCTCGCCAACGCCTACCTCCGCGCGAACCAGCCCGCCCAGGCCGCCGTCCACGCCGCGGAGGCCGCGCACCTCGAGCAAGGCTCCGGCGCGGGCCCCTACCTCCTCGGCTGCGCCCTCCTGCGCCAAGGCCAGCATTCCAACGCCGTCCAGTCGTTGCAGGTCGCCAAGGACCTCGACCGCACCATGAACACCGTGAGCTTCCAGCTCGGCCGCGCCTACGCCGGCTGGGGGCGGTTCCAGGACGCCGCCGACCAGTTCGCGGAGGTGATCCAGTTCGACACGAACCACCCGTCGGCCCACTACCAGCTCTCGCAGATGCTCACGCGCCTGGGCCAGCGCGAGCGCGCCGCCGAGGCGCTCGAAGGCCATCGAAGGGCCACGGCCGGCCGGTCCCTCGCCGCCGACGACCCATCCGTTTACGAACGCTGCGACTACACCCAGCCCAGGGTCCCGGCCACCCTCGAGCAACCCGATCCCTCCGGCGTGACCGTCCGCTTCTCCGACCAGTCCGCCACCGCCTTCGGCCCCCAAGCCGCCCGCCTGAGCGGCCCCATCGCCACGCTCGACGTCAATCGCCGCGGATGGAACGACCTCGTCGTCCTCGAAGGCCCCGGCGTTCGCATCCTCTGGAACTCCAACGCCGTCTTCTCCACCCGCGCCGCCCCCCTGCCCCTCGCCAACACCGGGCCCGTCCGGGCCATCCTGCCCGCCGACATCAACAACGACCGCCACGCCGACCTCGTCGTCCTCGGGGACCAGGGAACCGCCGTCGTCCGCCTCGCCACCAACGGCGTCATGTCCGACGCCACCCGCATCTCGAACCTCGGCGCCATCCCGGCCGCGACGGGCGCCTTCATCGACTTCGAGTTCACCGGCAAGCTGGGCCTCGCGCTCGTGCCCAAGGCCGGCCCCGCGCGCCTCTTCCGCGGGTTCGGCAACCTCGCCTTCCGCGACGCCTCCGCCACCTCCGGCATCCCGGCCAACCTCGTCGCCTCCGCCGTCACCGTGGACGACTGGAACAACGACGACTTGCCCGACCTCTTCTTCACGCGGCCCGGGCTCCCGCCCTTGGTCGTGTTCAACCAGCGGGGCGGGCCCCTCACGGCCTCCAATCAACCCCCCGGATGGTCCCAGGGCATCGCCATCGCCACGGGCGACGCCAACAACGACCTCCGCACCGACATCGCCATCCTCGACGTCAAGTCCGTGGACCTCTTCCTCGGCGGCATGCGCGAGCCCCGCCGCATCGCCGCCCGCAACCATCGCCTCCGCCACCTGCGCATGATCGACTTCGACAACGACGGATGGCTGGACATCCTGGCCTGGGGCGAGGAGGGACTTCGCCTCTGGCGCAACCGCGGCCGGCTCGGGTTCGACCACGTGACGTCCAGCGTCGGCCTCGCCGGGCTGCCGGCCGTCGAGGACGTCCTGCCCCACGACTTCGACCGCGACGGCGACCCGGACCTCGTCGTGTCCTTGTCAGGCGGCGGCCTTCGATTCCTTCGCAACGACGGCGGCAACGCCAACGGGTCCATCAAGGCGCGCCTCCTCGGCAATCGATCCAACGCCGGCGGCCTGGGCTCCCGCATCGAGGTCCGGTCCGGCTCGTGGCGCACCCTCCGCACCGTCCAGCCGGGCCCCGTCGAGATCGGCGTCGGCCGGCACTCGCGCCTCGACTCCGTCACGGTCCGCTGGTTCGACACCCAGCTCCCCTCCGTGGACATCCCCGTCGAGCCACAGGTCACCCTCGAGCTCATCGAGCTCACCGTCCCCACCGGGTCGTGCCCCTACCTCTACGCATGGGACGGGCAACGGTTCGCCTTCGTCACCGACCTCCTCGGCGCCGCACCGGTCGGGCTCCCGGTCGCCCGGGGCCGCTTCATCGAGGCGGACCCCGAGGAGTTCGTGCGCGTGGGCACCGACTCCACCTTCCCGCGCCGCGACGGCCTCCGGGTCCTGCAAGTCACCGAGGAACTGCGCGAGATCCTGTACCTGGACGCGGTGCGGCTCGTGGCGATCGACCACCCGGCGCACGTGGAGGTGCACGCCACCAGCAAGTTGCTGCCCGGACGCCCGTTCCTGCCCCATGGCATCGTGGGCCTCCAACAACCCATCCCGCTGCGTCGCGCCACCGACCTCGAGGGACGGGACGTCACGGCGGCCCTCCATGACGCCGACCGCGTCCGGGTTTCCCCCCCGGTCCTGCGGGGCGACGGCTACCGAGGCATGGCGGGGCGTCATGGCGTGGTCCTCGACTTCGGGCCGTTGCCTGCCGGCGAGCCCTTGTCGCTGGTGCTGGAGGGCTGGCTTCGCTTTGGCGGCGGCATGGCCAACATCGCGGCGTCGCAGCGCGAGGACTTTGGGTTCCCCTTCCCCGTCCTGGAGGCCGAGCAACCCGACGGGTCGTGGCGCCGCATGCCGGTCAACGTTGGCGCCCCCGCCGGGAAGACGAAGTCAATCGTCGTCCCGCTCGACATGCAGGCGGCGGGCGCGCGGCGGATCCGCCTCACCCAGGAATTCGAGATCCACTGGGACCGCATCGCCCTGCTGCGCCCCGCCCCGCAAGAATCCGTCGAGCGCCACGAACTCCTTCCCGCCCAGGCGGACCTTCACCCCCGTGGATACAGCGCGTTCGCGGACCTGCCCTGGACGGAGCCCCTGACCCCGGTGTACGACCGCCTCCTGCCCCGCCCCAACTGGCGCTCGACGCCTTCGGGGTGGGTCACGCGCCCCGGCGACGTGCGGGAGCTGGTCTCGGCCCGCGACCAAGGGCTGGCGATCCTCGCGGGCGGCGACGAGCTCACCCTGGCCTTCGACGACTCCTCCTTGCCCGCGCCCAAGCCCGGGATGCAACGAACCTTCTTCCTGTGGACCGTCGGCTGGGACAAGGACGCCGACTACCACGTCGCGCGGGGCGACACGGTCGAGCCGCTGCCATGGACCGGCATGGACGACCAGTTGAACGGGATCGAGCGGCGGCCGGCCTTCGCCTCGGACGCCCTCCACGAGCGCTTCAACACCCGGTGGACTGGCCCTCGAACCGTGGCCCGGCGTCCCTCCCCATCCCGGCCCGCAACGTCGCCGCAGCCCTTCCAGCCGTGAACGAGCCCATCGTCCCCCCTGCGGCCGCCGCCGCCTCGACACCCGCCCCGACGCTGCTCGCGGGCGAGCGCATCACCCTCGACATCCACGACCTCGCCTTCGGAGGCGAGGGCGTCGGGCGGCTCGGGGACCTGGTCGTCTTCGTCCCCTACACCTGCCCCGGCGAACGCGTCGAGGCGAAGGTGGTCTCGGTGCAGAAGCGCTTCGCCCGCGCCCTCCTGGCGAGGGTCGTTCGGGCAGCGCCGGAACGCGTGGACCCGCGCTGCACGTACTACGGGGAATGCGGCGGGTGCCAATACCAACACCTGGCCTACGACGCGCAGGTCCGGTGGAAGCACAAGCAAGTGTCCGACTTGTTCGAGCGCATCGGCGGGTTTCAAGGGTCCGTGGTGCGCCCCGTGCTGCCCTGCCCCGCCCCCTACCATTACCGCAACCGGATCCTCGTGCGGAGCCAGTGGAACCGCCCGGCGCGCAAGCTGGACCTCGGCTACATGCGGGACGACTGCGGGCTGGTCTGCGACATCGAGCGTTGCGAGATCGCCGAGCCCGCGCTCAACGAGGCCCTGGAGGCATGGCGCAGAAACCCGCCGCCCAAGGGCGGCCTCAAGACGACGCTCCGCATCGCGGCCGAGGGATGGGAGATCCCAGAGCACTCGTTCTTCCAGAACAACTTCCACGCGCTGCCCGCCCTGCTCGACGCCACCCGCGGCTTCCTCTCCGAAGCCGGCTCGCGGCACCTCGTGGATGCCTATTGCGGGGTCGGATACTTCGGCATCGAGCTGGCCGAAGCCGTGGAGTCGTTCGTCGGCATCGAGCTGGATGCCCCGGCCATCCGCGCCGCCCGACGCAACGCCGAGGCCCACGGCGCCCGGAATGGCGAGTTCGTGTCGGGCGACACCGAGAGGCTCCTGCCCGGCGTGCTCGAACGCCTCGACGCCGCCCTGACCACCGTCCTCGTCGATCCGCCCCGGGTGGGGTGCCGGCCGCCCGTGCTCGATCTCCTGCGGAGCGTCCGGCCGCGGCAGGTGCTCTACGTGAGCTGCCACCCGGCCACGCTGGCCCGCGACCTCAAGATCCTCTGCGCCGACGGCCGCTTCGTCCTCAACGCCGTCCAGCCGGTGGACATGTTCCCCCAAACCCAGCATGTCGAGTGCGTGGCCGATGTGCGCCTCGCGACGTGAGGTCTTCCCGTGAACCCTCCGCGCCCCCCCACACGCCCTCGAAGCCCCCGCTGGAATCGGGCCATCCAGGCGTTGCTCGCGGCATGGCTTGGCCTCGTGCTGCACCTGGGCCCCGGCAGCCACGCCGCCGAGCCCACCCGGGGTCATTGGTCCTTCCAGCCTGTCCAACGCCCCCCGACGCCACCGGTCCAGGGCCGGACATGGTGCCGCTCGCCCATCGACGCCTTCGTCCTCGCGCGGCTTGAGCGCGAGGGCCTGCGTCCCGCTCCCCCGGCCGACCCCGCCACGTGGCTTCGCCGCGTGACCTTGGACCTGACCGGCCTGCCGCCGACGCCCGAGTCCATGGCGGCCTTCCTCCGCGACGCGGCGCCCGGCCGCGAGGCACGGGCCGTGGAGGCGCTGCTGGCATCGCCGGCGCACGGTGAGCGCTGGGCGCAGCATTGGCTCGATGTCGTGCGCTACGCCGACACGCACGGCTTCGAGGTCAACACCGAGCGTCCCTCCGCGTGGCCCTACCGCGACTACGTCGTGCGGGCGATCCACGACGACGTGCCCTACGACCGCTTCATGCGCGAGCAAGTCTGCGGTGACCTGCTGGGCGAGGACGCGGCCACCGGGTTCCTCGTGACGGCCTCCGTGCTGTTGCCCGGCCAGGTCGGCAAGGACGAGCCCTCCATCCGCCTCGCCCGCCAGGACGCCATCGACGAGGTCGTGGTGAACGTGAGCCAGGCTTTCCTGGGCCTGTCCATCGGGTGCGCGCGCTGCCATGACCACAAGTTCGATCCCGTCACGCAGGCGGACTACTACGCGATGCAGGCCCTGGTCGCGGGCGTCGAATACGAGGAGCGCGACGTGCGCGGTCCCGAGGCCGACGCACGACGTGCGGACGCGGACGCGATCCGGCAACGCCTTGCGCAATTGCTGGTTCAACGCACCCGCCTCGTCCCGGCCGTCGGGTCCGGGACGCCACGGGTCGCGGTCAACGGCCGGCTCAACATCGAGCGGTTCACGCCCGTCCGGGCGCGACGGGTGCGGTTCACCATCCGCGAGACCAACAGCCTCGAGCCCTGTGTCGATGAACTGGAGGCGTGGACGCCGGACGACGTGAACGTCGCCGCCGCCAGCCTGGGCGCGACCGCGGCATCCGACGGGGACACCGTGGACCCCGGCCGCCACGAGTTGGCTCATCTCCACGACGGCCGTTACGGCAACGCCCGGAGCTGGATGTCCGGCCAGAAGGGCCGCGGCCGGGTCGTCATCACGTTCCCGCGCGAGGCCACCATCGACCGCGTCGTCTGGGGCCGGGACCGCGAGGGCCAGTACGACGACCGGCTTGCGACGTCGTACGTGGTGGAGGTGGCCGACGACGCCGGGGCGTGGCGCGTCGTGGCGTCCTCCGACGACCGCGATCGATACCTCGCCGGGACGAATGCCTCGGACCCCTTTTCCTCCCGGGGACTCGGGCCGGACGATGCGCGAATCGCCATGGGGCTGGCCGCCGAGAAGGCCGCGCTGGACGCTCGCCTCCGCGCGGCCCAGTCGGGGCAACGGGCCTTCGTGGGATGGTTCCGGAAGCCGGACCGGATCCGGCTCCTGCGTCGTGGCGACCCCGAGCAACCCCGCGAGGACGTGGGGCCCGGGATCCCGGCGGTGTTGGGCTCGTTGCATCTGCCGACGGATGCGACCGACGCCGCGAGGCGGCTGGCCCTGGCCCAATGGCTGGCCAGCCCGGACAACCCCCTGACGGCGCGCGTCATGGCCAATCGGGTGTGGCAAGGCCACTTCGGCGCCGGCTTGGTCGCCACGCCGAGCGACCTGGGAACCCAGGGGGCGCGCCCCACTCACCCCGAGCTGCTCGACTGGCTCGCGTCCGAATTGGTGCGTTCCGGATGGTCCGTCCGGCACCTGCACCGCCTGATCGTGTTGTCGGCGACCTATGCGCAGTCGGCGACGGGCGGGGATGCCGGGCAGCCCGGGGCCAAGCCGCCACCCGCGCATTGGCTCGCCCGGTTTCCCTCGCGACGCCTCGAGGCGGAGGCAATTCGCGACTCGTTGCTGCACGTCAGCGGACGCCTCAACCGGGAGCGGCACGGCCCCGGCTTCGACCTCTTCGACCTGCGTGGCGGGCTTTCCGGCTTCAAGCCGGTGGAGTCGTTCGGGCCGCAGGGTCGCCGCCGCATGGTCTATGCCCACAAGGTGCGCCGTGAGCGCGACGCGGTGTTCGGGGCCTTCGACTGCCCCGACGCCGGCCAGAGCACGGAGCGCCGGCGCGAGTCGGTGACGGCCATCCAGGCGCTGAACCTGTTCAACAGCCGCTTCACGTCGGAGGAGGCCCACGCGATGGTGACGCGCCTGCGGAAGGAAGCTGGGCCGGACCCCGCGGCGCAGGTCCGGCACGCATGGCGGCTGGCGCTGTCCCGCGAGCCCGCTCCCGACGAGGCGGCCGAGGCCATCGCGGTCGCCCGGGAACATGGCTTGCAGCCAGTGTGCCGCGCGTTGCTCAATTCGAGCGAGTTCGTCTTCCTGCCATGAACTGGAACGCCGGAAGCCCCATTCTTTCGAGGCACGGCCGCCGCCTGCTGGACCGGCGCCGGTTCCTTTCCACCGCCTCCCACGCACTGGGGTCCGTGGCGTTCGCAAGCCTGCTTCGGCAGCAAGGATTGCTGGCCTCCGGCGGCGCGTCGTCGCCGGGACCCTTCAACCCCCGCCCGCCCCACGTGCCACCCCGAGCGCGGAACGTGTTGGTCTTGTTCTGCGCCGGCGCGGTGTCGCAGCTCGAGACGTGGGACTACAAGCCCGCCTTGATCGCCCAGGACGGCAAGCCGCTGGAGGGCGGCCCGCCCGTCACCTTCCAGGGCCCGGCCGGAGAAATCGCCCGTCCCCAGTATGCCTTCCGGCCGCGGGGCCAGACCGGCAAGTGGGTCTCCGACCTCCTCCCGCACCTGGCGCAGCTCACCGACGACATCGCCTTCGTCCATTCGCTCACCAGCAAGTCGAACACCCACGGCCCCGCCGAGAACTTCCTCTCGACGGGGTCCGTCCTGGACGGCTTCCCCTCGCTGGGGTCGTGGGTGACCCATGCGTTGGGGACCGAGTCCCAGGACTTGCCCGCGTACGTCGCCATCCCCGACCCGCGCGGCGTTCCCCAGGCGGGTTCCAACAACTGGGGGCCCGGCTTCCTGCCCGCCGTCTTCCAGGGCACCCCCATGAGCGCCGGCGCGCCCCCCCGAAACCTGGCGATCCCGGAGGGCGTCACGCGCGGGGCCGACGACGCCGCGCGCCGCCTCCTGCGCGGCATGAACGAGCGCCACCTCGCCGCCCACCCGGACGACGACCGGCTCGCCGCGCGCATCGCCAGCTACGAGCTCGCCGCCCGCATGCAGCTCTCCGTGCCCGGCATCATGGACCTTTCGAGCGAGCCCGCGCACGTCCTTCGGATGTACGGGGCCGACGACCCACGCGACCCGCTCAAGGCTGCGTTCGCGCGCAATTGCATCCTCGCCCGTCGCCTGCTTGAGCGCGGCGTGCGCTTCGTGCAGGTGTTCAACGGCGCCTATGCCAGCGGCGGCGAGCTCAACTGGGACGGCCACAACAAGCTCAAGGAACAATACGACCGCCACGGGCGCATCCTCGACCAACCCGCCGCCGCGCTCCTCCGCGACCTGCGCCAGCGCGGGCTCCTGGAGGACACGCTCGTCGTGTGGTGCACCGAGTTCGGCCGCATGCCCATGTTCCAGAAGGGGTCGCAGGGGCGGGACCACAACCCGGACGGGTTTACCTGCTGGCTCGCCGGCGCCGGGGTGAGGCCCGGTGTCAGCCACGGCGCCACCGACGACCTCGGACGCCGGGCCGTCCGCGACGTCGCCACCCTCTACGACTTCAACGCCACCATCCTCCACCTCCTGGGCCTGGACCACGAGCGCCTCACCTTCGAGCACAACGGCGTCCAACGCCGCCTCACCAACGTCGAGGGTGAGGTCATCCGGCCCATCCTCGCCTGATGCCAGCCATGCCCGCCCTACCCATCCTGCACTCACCCCACCCTCCACGGCGGATGGCGTCGGCCGTCCCCTGGCTCTTGCTCTTCCTCACGACAGGCACCTCCCGCGCCGCCGAGGCCAGTGCCACGGCGTCCGTCCCCACCGATTGGAAAGCCCGGGCGCTTGCCACCGTCGAGAGCCATCGCATGGCCACGCTGAACGTCGAGGTCGTGGATGCGCAGGGCTTTCCCTTGCCGGGGGCCGTCGTCTCCATCCGGCAGGTCCGCTCCGGCTTCAACTGGGCCATCGCCTCCTCGGATTCCACCCACGACACCGCGCCACCCGGCCTGGCCTCGAACCTGTTCAACGCCGTGTCCGCGCCGCCATCGGCCCTCGCCCGGGCCGACGCATGGACGGCCCTCGCATCCTCGACCACACGCCACGGCCTCGGCCTCCGCGCCGCGTGGACGGGCTCGGGCCCGCAAGGCGTTTCCCCCGTCCCAGGAACCGAATCCGTCGAATGGGATCTCCCGTCGGACCTTGCCCCAGCGGACCTCGCGAAGGCCGTGCACCGGCTCCGTCATGAGGCTCCCTTCGGCCGAATCTTCCTGTCAGGCCCCGACCTCCTCGGAGCGCCGACGCGGCAGCCGGTCGGTGCCCTGCGCCAGTTGGCCTCGCGCCTGGCCGCGCAGGATCAGGGCGTCGATGGCCTCGCAACAGTCGTGCGCCTGGGCCCCGAAGCCCCGACCCCGGCGGAGTGGCAAGCCCGCCTCGACGAGGGAGCCAACGCCGCAACCGGGGCCGCGCCGCTGACATGGCATCTCACGGTCCAGCCCATGGCAGGCGCAAGCGAGGGCGACGCGGCGCGCCGATTGTCGGACTTCCTCCTCTTGGCCTACGGACACCCGGCCGTCACCGGCGTCACCCTCCGTGCCGCCGAGGGACATCCCTTGCTGGGCAAGGACGGCGGCCTCTCCGCGACAGGGGCGGCATGGAGCAACCTCGTGGGCGGCGCATGGTTCACCCGCATCGACGCGCGCGCCTCGCTCTCCGGGATCGCGTCGGCGCGCGTCTTCCGGGGCGAGCACGAGGTGTCGGTCGATCTTGGCGGATCCCGCGTCGCCACCCGGGTGGTCGTGGCCGCCGACGCCACGGCGCGGCTCGTGACGCCGTTGGTGCCGCCCACCTTGAGCGCGCAGCCCGGGGACTTGCTGGAATTCACCTGGCCCAGCCGCGCGACCGGCTACGTGCTGGAGACGACGGCGAACCCGGTGGAAGGACCCTGGAACCCTTGCGAGACGTTCGCCGTGCGCGGCAGGGAAACGTGGCGCCAGTCCCACGGGGCCTCCTCGGGGGTGCGTTACTTCCGCCTTCGCCGGGGCGACGCCCCTTGATGCCTGCCGCAAACCCCGCCCCACCCCACCCATGGCAATCGCTCGCATCCTGGTCGATGGCTACAGCCTGATCCACGCATGGCCGGACCTGCATCGGGGGCACGCGCCGCACTCCGCGAAGGCGCGGGACGCCTTGCTGGCCCGGCTCACGTTGTACCACGACGTCACCGGCACGCCCCTGACCGTCTTCTTCGACGGCCAAGGGGCTCCGCAAGGCACGCCCAAGGCCGCGTCGTCGCGCGGCGTGGAGGTCCTCTACTCGCCGCCTGGAAAGACGGCCGACGACCTCATCGAGCGCGTCGCCTACCGCATGCAGGCCTACGGCGAGGTCCTCGTCGTGACCAATGACATCGCCGAGCGCGAGACCGTGTCCGCCAGCGGTGCGCACACCCAATGCTGCGAGGCCTTCATCTCCGAGGTGGAGGCCGCGGCGGGCGGCATGCACCAGGACCTGCGCACGCACAACCGCCGCGAGAAGGACCGCTGGCAACGCGGCTCCACGCATGGCCCTAAGCCGTAACGATTCAGTTGGGAGGGAAGTGATTGCGAAGCAGATTCTTTCGCGAGACAAGGAGTGAGCGAGGCGCGGGCCAGTTCTAGGCCCGCAACGAGTGAAGGACGAAGCTCTTGCGAAAGAAGATCCAGCAAGCACGACCGACCCAACTGAATCGTTACGGCTAAGGCCGCCGGGCCGGGCCGCGACGCCTGACCCCTCGCAGCGCCCAACGAACTCGATCTCCATCCCACCCACTCCACTCCACACGTCACCCCCCTCCCCACCCAGCTCGCATGAAGGCCGTCCATGTCTCCGTCCGCGTCCTCCCCCAACACGTCGAGGCGTTTGTCCAAGCCACGCTGGAAAACGCCCGGGCCTCCCTGCTGGAGCCCGGCATCGCCCGCTTCGACGTCGTGCAGCAGGCCGACGACCCCACGCGGTTCGTGCTCGTGGAGGTTTATCGCACCGAGGACGCCCCGGCCGCCCACAAGGCGACGGCTCACTACGCGCGCTGGCGCGATGCGGTCGCCCCCATGATGGCCGAGCCCCGCGTGGGCACGTGGTTCGTCCCCGTCCATCTTCCCGCCTGACCGTGACCTCCTTCGACTGGCACGCCCCCTCACGCATCCGGTTCGGCCCGGGGACGGCTGCGGAACTCCCATCCATGGTCGCGTCGCTCGGGCTGCGCGCATGGTGGGTGACGGGGTCGCAACAGGCGCGGTGGTCGGGCCTTCGTGAGGCCGTGGCCCAGGCCTGCGAGGTCGCGGGCTCAACCGTTGTTCAACGCGAGCCCACCGTGGAGGACGCCACCCATGGGGCGGACGCTTGCCGGGCCGGACGCGCCGACGTGGTCGTGGCCGTGGGCGGCGGCGCCGTGATCGACGCCGCCAAGGCGATCGCCGCCCTTGCCGCAAACCCAGGGGATCCCTTCGACCATTTGGAGGTCATCGGGCATGGCCGGCCGCTGGCCCGTGAACCGTTGCCGGTGGTGGCGGTGCCCACGACGGCCGGGGCGGGCGCCGAGGCGACGCGCAACGCCGTGCTCTGCTCACCGCGGCACCGGCTGAAGGTCAGCCTGCGTCACCCGGGCCTCGTCCCGCGCGGCGCGTTGGTGGACCCGGAACTCACGCATGGCCTCCCGCCGTCCGTGACGGCGTTCTCCGGCATCGACGCCCTGACGCAGGTGCTTGAGCCGTGGGTGAGCCGGCGCGCCCATACCATGAGCGATGCCCTGTGCGAGGCGGCCCTGCGGCGGATCGGCCCGGCGTTGCGGACCGTGATGACGTCGCCGACCCCGCAGGCCCGCGAGACGATGTCGTGGTGCGCGCTCGCGGGCGGGTTGGCCTTGGCCAATGCCGGGCTGGGCGTCATCCACGGCTTCGCCGCGCCCCTGGGCGGCCTGCTGGCCATGCCCCATGGGGCATTGTGCGCGGCCATGGCGGCCCCCGGCGTCGCCGCCAACCTTCGCGCGCTGGAGCAACGGCAGCCCATGTCGCCGGCGCTGGCCCGCTACGACCAAGCCGCCGCGTGGCTTGTCGGCCACGCAGACGCCACCCGGCACGACCTGGTCCCATGGCTTGCGGACCTGGCGCGCCGCGCAGGAGTCCCGTCCTTGGCGGAGGCAGGGCTGGTACGGGAACAGGTCCCCGAGGTCGTCGCCGCCGCCCAACGATCCAGCAGCATGGCAGCGAACCCCATCGCCCTCACCCAGGACGAGCTGTCCCTCGCCTTGGCCGGGGCGATTCAGCCTGCAAGCGGCGGTTGAAGAGGGCTTCAGGGCGAGGAAATGGCCGTCCCATCAAGGCAAAGAGGCCCTTTTGGATGAATTCTAGACCTCACCCTGCATGCGAGGTTGGGGTGGGGCGCAGGCGGCCGCTGTTGGGCTTGGAAGCCGGCCGAAAGCGGCAAAGGGCCAAGAACCACGGATGACA
>CAIRNV010000198.1 GCA_903880005.1 uncultured Verrucomicrobiota bacterium
CGCCCTGGCCGAGATGCTGGCCCAGGGACGTCGCGGCCGCGTGGGCATGGCCGCCTTTGGCGGCGGCTTCACCTTCGCCGCCGCCGTCGCCGAGATGGGGTGAGGACATCCCGGTTGACGTCCTGCGAGACGATCCATAGCAACCCCACATGGAGATTCGTTCGCCTTGGCTCGCAACCTTCGCATGGATGGCCGCCGTCGCCCACGTGGTCACCCTTCGCGCCCAGATGCCCCCCGGCTTGGTCGGCAACTTCCGGTTCTCGGGCTACGTCCACAATGCGGCCCGTACCACTCCCGGACTGGAGGCCAAGACGCCCCGGTTCGCCGAGGATCGCCTTGGCAATGCCCGGCAGGCCCTCCTCGCCACCGGCAGCGGCTTTGTCGGGTCGCGATCCATGGACTTCTTCAAGAACCGCAGGTCATGGACTTGGGCGGCGTGGGCACGGCCCGACGACCTGTCGATGAACGAGCCCGGGAACCTGTACTCGGAGGGAAACAATGGTCTTTCGGGGCACGTCTCGGTGAGCAAGGGACGGGTGGCCGTCGGCCTATGGAACGAGCTGGTGCCGTCCGGCTGGGCGATCCTCGAAACGGACCCCGTCTTCAAGACGGGAACCTGGACGCATGTGGCGGTGACGTTGGACGTGGCCCCGGGGGCGAACTCCGGGACGTGCCAGATCTACATCGATGGCGAGCCGGTCAAGGCGGGCACGATGCACTACCTGCGGGTGTCGGACGCCCGCGCGAGCCTGCGTCAGTTCGCGTTCGGCATGAACGTGGGATACTTCATCGGCGCTCAGACCTTCGCCCCCTATGCCTTCCAAGGCGTCCTGGACGAGGTCTTGGTGTTTGACCGGGCGCTGGCCCCCGCCGAGGTGGCGGGACTCAAGAACGTCCATGACGAGCTGTCGGTCTCCCCCGCCGTTGAGATCACCTTCCAAGGCCTCCCCGGACAACGTTATCAGCTCCAGTGGTCGGCCGACCTCGTCGCATGGAGGAACCACGGCGACCCATGGGTCGGAACCGGGGCTGAAATCTCGGTGATCGTGCCCACGCGCGACATCGGCAGCCGGTACTGGCGAGCCAACCCGATCCCATAACCGCACGACGCATCCCCACCCCTTGGGCATCCTTGTGGACCCGGATCCTTCGAGATGAAGAAAGGGGGTTGCCGAGGAGACGATGCCCTGCGCCCGACGATGACTAGGCTGGCCGTTCGGCCCACGCGCGAACGGCCGCCCCGGGCACGCCCCTCACACCGCCACGTCCGCCTTGATCGCCGGGTGCGGGTCGTACCCCTCCAGCGTGAAGTCCTCGTACACGAACTCCGACAGCTCGCGCCGGGCCGGGTTGAGAAGCATGCGCGGCAAGGGACGCGGCTCGCGTGACAATTGCAGGCGCGCCTGCCCGAGGTGGTTCGCGTACAAGTGCACGTCGCCCATCGTGTGCACGAAGTCGCCCGGCCGTAGCCCCGTCACCTGCGCCACCATCAACGTCAGCAACGCGTAGCTGGCGATGTTGAAGGGGACGCCCAGGAACAAGTCCGCGCTCCGTTGGTACAACTGGCAGCTCAGCTCGCCGTCGAGGACGTAGAACTGGAACAACGTGTGGCACGGCGGCAACGCCATGCCCGCGACCTCCGACGGATTCCACGCGCTCACCACGAGCCTTCGGCTGTCCGGCTTGCGGCGC
>CAIRNV010000199.1 GCA_903880005.1 uncultured Verrucomicrobiota bacterium
GACGAGGGAGATCTCGGGCTGGAGCCGGTCGGAGCCGGGGACACGGTGCCATGTACAGATGGCCTTGGTTTTCTCGCCGACGAGCCAACTGGGGGCGAGCGGGATGAAGTAGTCGCAGCCCTCGGGCTTGACCTCGACGCAATAGAGGAAGGCGTCGGCGCGCTCGCCGTGTTCATTGTGTTCGATGCCCCATTCGGTGACCTGTCGGTCGGCGGTGGCCAAGGCGTCGGCCTGGACGCGCATGACCTCCTCCTGGACGGCGCGCCCGCCACCGAGGAGGTGAAGGCTGGCCCATGTGAGGAGGCCCGCGACGGGGTTGAGGTCGGACCCGAAGGCCTCGCAACCGATGCGTGCGGCCTCGAAGGGGATGGAACCGCCGCCGCAGAAGGCGTCGCCGACGCGGGGGACGTGGCTGAAGGTGCGTTGGCCGAGTTGCTCGACGAGTTCGGGCAGGCTGGAGGCCGTGGTGCCGAGGTGGGCGTTGATTTCGGCCCATGCGGCGGGCGTGGGTCCGCCGATGTTTTCCGGGCGGTCGCAGTGGGTGATGCGCTCCGCATAGGTCAGGGCGTCAAAGGCGGCCCGATCGGGGACGGGGCGGCGGCGGCGGTCGTCGAGGGCCTTGCGCTGGGTGGGGTCGAGTGATTCCCAAATGCGAGTGCAGACGGCCTCCTTCTCCTCGTCGGTCAGGCCGCGTAGCCAGCCACGGGTGGTGAAGTGCTCCTTTTGGATTTCGGGAGGGGCGGCATCGCGCCATGCCTCCACGGGGATATCGCCCTTGCAGCGTTGCCATGCGCCGTCGTCGTCCATGGTGAGGATCTTGAGGAAGATCTCGCGGTCGCGCCTGGGATCGGCCGAGGCGGGCATGAGCATGCCGAGGATGGAGGCGCGGATGAGGATGAGGGGTTTGCGGCCCCACCATTTGCCGAGGCGCGTGAGGGTCTGGCTGTTGTTGGCCTTGCGTTCCTTGTAGGCCTCGGCGGAGAGGCGCGCGATGGGGAACTGGGTTTCGATGAAGGAGGGCATTGTCTGAACCTACAGCTCGGGGTGAAGAGGGCGGGGTTGATCGTGATTGCCAGCATCCGGCACCCACCACGCCGCATGGTGCACCCCTTCTTTCTTGAGCTTTTTCAGGATGGGGGATGCGTGTTGCGGAGTGACGCCGTGTTTGAAGCACAGCTCTATGATGGCCATTTCGTCGCGGCACTGGCCCTCGCGGATGGACCGCTCCAGTTCATCCTCGAACACCTCGACCTTCTTTGGCGTGCTCTCAAACAAGAAGGGTTGGTTTTGGTTCCCGAAGATGCCCTCGCGAGCGACGTCAAAATTGGCGCTCCCGTTGGTCTGGTCGAGTTTCCATGCCGAGATGAGGAACTTGGCCATTCCGAGGGGATGCGCTGATCCAAATACGACGCCATAGATGTTGGAGCCTGACTTGAGGGAAAAACCACCGAGGTAGTACTTCTGATCCCTTGATAGCCTTTGGCGGTAGGCATCCATGGCTGCAAGGTGCGCGAGGTGGTAGGCCTCGGGTTGTTCCACGCGGTATCTTTTCACCACGGGCAACGAGTGGAAGCGCTGGAACCACGAGGATGAGACAAAGGCCAAGAAATCCGTGGTGGGACACCGTGTGATGGCATCGAAGGTGTTGTCGAGGTGCTTGACTCCATATTGGTCCACGATGAGGAGGTTTGCTGCCTCACGCCGGAGGAGAGTTGGCTGCAATTGCTGGAAGCGATCCTCGAAAGAGGCTGACACGCATTCGATTTCAGCGGGGATGGAGTTGAGTCCCTCCGCCTTGATGCGCTCGGTGAGCCTTGAGATTTTCGCCGCGCTCTTGTCTGAGAGATAGACGCGGACCTTGACGGGCTTGGCGTTGATGAGTTGTTGGTACTCGCGAACCACCTTCAGGATCAGCAGAGGGCTGCCCCATGACCCCGCGCTGTCGGCGCCGCTGCCGCTGAAGAAGTCGCAAATGTTGATCTCGGGATAGCGGATGCGACTGCCGAGAAACACGGGGAGCCACTCGCGGGCGTACCGCTCGAAGAGATCCAGCTTGGTTCGGGTGGACTCCGAGTACGGCTTTTCGTCGATTTCCTGATTGGGCATGGGTTGGCAGGTCTCAAATGGGTGCGAGCAGTTCCTTCGCCATCCGGTCCCTTTGGAGCTTTCCTGGAGCCGCGCGGTGGCATTCGGCTGGAAACTCCTCGTGGGTTTGATTGTCCAATTTGCGACCGTGAAGGGACTTTCTGACTCCGCCCCATTGCTTGAAGAAGAACGGGACACGTGCAGCGGCGCACAGGTCGCGAATCCGGATCACCCATTCCCGCTTCAGCGGACGCGCACCCGGCCCGCTTTCGCCACCGACGATGACCCAATCGATTCCTGAAAGGTCGAAATCACCGAGGTCTTCGAGGAGGGGTTCGACGGAAAGAAATTTCACGGCGGCGCCGGAGTCTCGCAGGACACGGATTCGAGGCAGGCCATGGTGGCGGTTCTCGACGCTCACCCCCCACCAGATGTGCTGGGATTGTGCGGCATCGCGCAACGGGCCACGTAGTAGCCGATGCATACGTTCGGGGCGTTTGGTTAGGACTTGATACGTATGCCAATCCGCCAACCGCATGACGGCGGCGACCTTGGAGATGAAGGCGTCCGGAACGCCTTCATGGAAGAGATCGCTCATGGAATTGACAAAAATGCGGCGCCTTGACTGCCATTGGAACGGCTCCGCAAGCTTCTGTGGGACGAGGCGAAGGTCGAAACCCTGCGCAAAGGGATGGCCGGGGACGCCCCTGAATCGCTCGGCGAAGGTTTTGGCATAGCAGTTGGCGCAGCCGGGGCTGATTTTGGTGCAGCCGCGCACGGGGTTCCAAGTGGAGTCCGTCCATTCGATTTTTGATGAGAGGCTCATACCGGTATGAGGTCAGAGTGAGAGACTGAGTTGGCTGTGTCCAAGCAGTTCGCGGCGGGCCTTGGGGGAGAGGCCCTCGCCCTTGATAAAGGGGTTGTCGGCGATGGCGGCGCGGAGTGCCTTGCGCCAGCCGATGCCCTTTTGCATGGCTTGGCCCGTGGTGGCGACGGTCATGGTGTAGAGCCACCAGCGTTCCTCAGGCGCGAGGGCCTCCCAGTTGCGGAGGGCGTTGGGGATGTCGTCGGGGGAAGCCTCCTCGACGGCCCAGCAGAGGATGCAGAGTTCCTTGCCGAGGGAGGGGTGGACCGGGATGGGAGCCGATGGGGCCTTGGTCAACTTGCTGGTGGGAAGGCCGTTCGCGCGGAGGCGGCGGTTGGCCTCATCCCAAAAGGCGGGTGCAAGGGCGGTCCAACGGGTTCGGTCGATGATGACACGGAGGGCGGGGTCGGCGGGTGACGTGGGGGCGAAGGGGCGGTCGGCGAGGTGGTCGAGGTCGCTGCCGCGATGCTCGGTGATGCGGATGAGGTCGCCGCCATGGCCGCCGTGGGGGATGTCGATGAGGAACCCGTGGCGAGCCTCGTCCGGGAGAAAGCCGAGTCCGACGACCTTGCGAGCATTGGAGGATGGGGTGCGCGGCATGGCTAGGGGTTGGTTTGCGAGACCTTGGCGGGGTCGAATGAC
>CAIRNV010000200.1 GCA_903880005.1 uncultured Verrucomicrobiota bacterium
CACCGGGTGCACCGAGTGCTCCCGGGCGATCTGCGCCACCGTCTTGACTCCGAGCATGGCCTCCATGTCCACCGTCGCCTTGAACGCCGCACTGTGCCTTTTTCGCTTCGCCTTCGTCTTCATGGGTCTGATCGTTTCTTCGCTCTCCAGACCCCCAAAACCATAACTTAGCAGGTGGTCCTAAAAATGGGGTCCACCTCAGAGGCACTGGCGCGTGCAGAGGAGGCTGTCTCGGCCTACCGGGAGCTGGCGGGGAGGAATCGAGAGGCGTTCCTGCCAAATCTGGCCGCTTGTGTGAAGAACTTGGCCAATCGGTTGAGCGAGTTGGGTCGACGAGAGGAGGCGCGGGCGCGGGCTGAGGAAGCGGTTGCGGCCTATCGGATACTTGTACGGAAGAGTCGAGAGGCGTTCCTGCCAAGCCTCGCCGCTTCCTTGAACAACCTAGCCAACCGGTTGGGCGAGTTGGACCGCCACGATGAGGCTCTGGTACGGGCGGAAGAAGCTGTCACGGCCTACCGGGAACTGACAGGCATGAGTCGAGCGGCGTTCCTTCCGGATCTGGCAATGTCCTTGAACAACCTGGCAAGCTGGTTGAGCGAGTTGAACCGGCAAGAGGAGGCACTTGAACGGGCGGGGGAGGCTGTCACGGCCTACCGGGAGCTGGCTCGGAAGAATCCAGTGGTGTTCCTTCCTGGGCTGGCGGTGTCCCTTAATAACTTGGCCGCCATGTTGTGCGAGTTGGGTCGACGAGAGGAGGCGATGGAACGGGCGGAGGAGGCCGTAAGCTTCTATCGCGAACTTCCTGAGGCCATCCGAAGCGCCTTCGCCGAGTTGGGGAACAAGGCCTATCGCACCGTCGCTAGGATCTGCCTGATTCCTCGCCCACCGAAATCCCGGGATCTAACCCAGGCTTTGGATGCCCTGCGCCAGTCGATTCAGTACGTCGAAAGGCACCGGGGCAGCTTCCGCGTCGATGGTCAGCGTCGGCGTGTCCTCGCCGAGGCCATTGACTCTTACGAACTGCTGGTGCGAACCGCGGTTGACCTCTGGAGCATCCGGCGGGATGTGAAACCCCTGCGTGATGCGCTCCACGCCGCCGAGGGCATTCGACAACGTCAACTGCTCGAACGGCTACGTGCCGAGGTGCTCGAACCGGATGCTCCTGAGGCCGTTCGGCAGGAATGGCGCCGCTGTTTCGAGGAACTCGAAGCAAGTGAGAGCGCCCTAGCGACCTTGGCCTTGAGATCCCTCAGCAGGAATCTGCCGGGATTGGCAACCGGGCGGGCATCCCCAACGGCCGACGATCCGTGGTCCCGCCGGAAGAAGTCGCCTGTACGACTCAATTTTGAGGCCATGCGCGTCAGACTGGAGCGACGGCGAGACGAAGCGTGCCGCCAACATGAGCGTGCCTTGAAGGCGGTCCATGATACCCACCCCGGCTTCGATCCCTATCGGCCGTTTCCCCTAACCAGCCACGGGGAGGCCCATCGGTTGTTGGCGGCGATTCCCGGGACCGTGCTGGTCGAGTACGTGGTGTGCCAGAGTAACGGATATGCCCTATTGGTTTGGGGAGAGCACCTGCACGCCGTCCGCTTGCCGGAATTGTCGGTGGGGGGGGTGCTCACCCTTGCAAGGCGGTGGGTAAAGGGATACCCCAAGCCCGCCTGCGACCCGGAGAAGAGAGTCGCGGTGCTGACTCGATGGGGGGACGGAATAGAGGCCAAGCTTCTGGAGTTCGCCCCCACGGTCCTTTGGCCCGTGCTGCGGGCGTTGAAGAAGTTTGGGCAACGCCACCAGTTTCAAGCCACGCGATTGGTACTCTGTCCGCATCAATTTCTAAACCTGCTCCCGATCCACGCCATGCCGATGGAAGGGCATGGAGGCGACCTGCTGGTGGATCGGTATGAGATCAGTTATGTGCCCAGTCTCTCCGTCATGAAGTGGTGCGCCGGTCGGCAGCCGGGAAACGGTCGCAAGATCCTCTTTGGAAACCCATCGGAGGATCTGCGATTCATCGGGGCTGCGACCGAGGCGTATCGGCGGGACCATCCCGAGGCGGAGGTGGTCCACGGGAGGGCAGTGAGTGTGGAGCAGTTGATGCAGAGGGGGATTGGGATGGGCTGGGGTGAGATTTGGGCGCACATGAGCGCCTCGGATGACCCGATGAAGGCGGGTATTGTGCTGGGGGATGGGGAGGTGCTCCATCTGGAACGGATATACCGCGAACTGCGACTGCGGTTGAAGCCGCACGTGACGCTCAATGGGTGTGAGAGCGGCTTGCTGAATCCCGTGCGGCGAAGAAGGATAGCAGGAGACACCGAGGAGTTGGCAGTGGAGGATCTGGCGGATTTTGATGGTTTGCCGATGGGCTTTCTCTTCGCGGGCGCCCGTTCGGTAGTGAGCACGCTTTGGACGGTGTTCGACGTCTCGGCAGCTTTGCTCATGGATCGGTATCATTCCGAGTTAGCAAAGGGTGGATCGACACCGGCAAGTGCGCTTCGAAGGGCCAGCCAGTGGTTGCGGAAGAAGATCCGTAACGGGACGGAACTACAGGCGGCTGGGGAGGCTGTTTTGAGACGTGTTCCAGAGGAATGGGCTCGCGTCCATGCCGATCACTTGGAGGATTGTCGGAGGATGCTCGCCCAAATGGCGGCGGAGCATCCTCACGACCCGCCGTTTGCATCCCCGATTCATTGGGCAAGTCATTACGTCACTGGCTGGTGCTGGGATCCGGTGAACTTCGATGAGAATAGTCGTTCGAAGTACGAGCCCGGTTCAAATTCCGCTAAATCTGGCTAGAACGGTTCCAAATCCGTTAGAAGCCCCATTCGGCTCGGTGCGGCAACGTGGAGCATGGCGTCGTCCCTGCCGATCAGGGGATGTCATGAACGAAGAAGAAGGAGAAGAAGCCATGCCCAACCTCGAGAACACCCCCAAGTCCACCCGCCCCGTCCAGGAGATCCGCCTCGGGCGGGTCAAGGCCGCCATCTGGGCCAATCGCACCCGCGAGGGCGTGATCTTCAACGTCACCTTCGAGAGGAGTTACAAGGACGGCGAGACGTGGAAGACCTCGACGTCCTTCGGTCGCGATGACCTGCTGAAGGTCGCCAAGCTCGCCGACCAGGCGCATTCGTGGATGACCCAGTCGGGTGCCACCGCGCACCTGAGTCCGGACTTCGGCCAGGGGAAGCTCCCGGACAAGCCGTCTTCGACACCTTCCCCGAACCGCCGACGGTCGGACGGATAATCGGACAGGAGCGCACTGGTCATCGAGGCCTTCGTCCGCACACTCGGTGCAGATCCGGGCGTGATCATCCAATTCTTCAAACCCGAGGGTCCTTCGGGGTTCCTCTCGAACTACTTCCGCTGGCCTTTCGTCTTGGAATGCCGTCGCTGGGAGAACGTGGAGCACTGCTACCAGGCGGCGAAGTTCGTCCATGACCCGGTGCGGTTTACGGCCATCTGCCGCCATGCCGACCCGGATGCCGCCAAGGGCTTTGCCCGTGAGCACCGGGCGGCGTGGCGTCCCGATTGGGACCGGGTGAAGGTGGCTGTCATGCAGGGGGCGCTTCGCGCCAAGTTCGGCCAGTCCGCCCTGCTGACACAGGCACTCATCGCCACCGGCGATGCCACCCTGGAGGAGGCTTCGCCCTACGATGCGTTCTGGGGAATCGGTTCATCGGGGAACGGTGAGAACCAACTCGGACGCCTGCTCATGGAGCTCCGTGCCGAGCTACGCCGCGATACCTGAGCGATGCGCCCGCCTGGGCGAAAGGAGCACCGCACGCTTTTGCCCTAGCCCCGCATAACTCCCTCCGGGACCGCTTCACGGGTTCCCAAGGAGTTGTGCCATGAATCGTACTTCGCTGCGCCGCGCCGACAGTTCGCGGCAACTGGATTTGTTCTCGTCTATCCCGCCGGTCCTGCCCCGGCGGCAACCCGCGCCCGAGGAAGCACCGGTCGTCCTGCCATTTCCGGAGCGCTCCATCCCACCGGAGCCAAGGCCGATTGACCCAACTCCGATCCTCGCTGTCCCGGAGTCCGGCCCGTTCCGGATTCTCGACCGGCACAAAGTCGGCGAAGGCTCCCTCGCCCAGAAGTGCCGCGACAACCTGGCCGCGCTGACGCTCCTCAAGTGCTTGGAGTCCGAAGGCCGCCCGGCCACCCACGACGAACGCGCCGTGCTCGTGCGTTATGTCGGCTGGGGCGGGTTGCCCCAGGTCTTCGACGAACGGAACCCGAACTGGACCCGTGAACGCACGGAACTCCGCCGTCTCCTCTCCGACGAGGAACTCCGTTCCGCCCGTGCGTCCACCCTTAACGCCCACTACACCGCCGTCCCAGTCGTCCGTGCCATCTACGCCGCCCTCGACCGGTTCGGTTTCCAGGGCGGACGGGTGCTCGAACCCGCCTGCGGTCTCGGCCACTTCCTCGGCCTGATGCCCGAAGCGATGCGGGCACGGTCCACGTTCACCGGCATCGAGCTCGACGGTCTCACCACCCGGCTCGCCCGGGCGCTATATCCGGAGGCGGACCTGCGGCACTCGCCGTTCGAGGACGCCCGGCTGCAGCCGGATTCCTTCGATCTGGCAGTCTCCAACGTCCCGTTCGGCGACTACCGGCCCTTCGATCCCCGGTTCCCCCGGCTCCGCATCCACGACTACTTCTTCGCCGCCGCCCTGGCGTGGGTTCGTCCCGGCGGGCTGATCGCCTTCATCACCTCGCGCGGCACCCTCGACAAGCAGGACGCCACCCTGCGCGACCTCGTCGCCGCCCAGGCCGACCTGCTGGGCGCCATCCGGCTCCCGAACACCGCCTTCAAGGAGAACGCCAACACCGAGGTCACCACCGACATCGTGTTTCTGCGGAAGCGCCTGCCCGGGGAGGCCCCCGCGGGTTCCCCGTGGCGGGAGCTGGCGCCCGTCCGTAACTCCGTCGGGGAATCGATCCCGGTGAACGAATACTATGCCGCCCATCCCGACCGGATGCTCGGCGAGCTGCGGCTGGCCGGCCGGAGGTATCGGCCGCAGGAGCCCACCCTGGTGCCCCACGGCCGGGATCTGTCCGAACAGTTGGCCGAAGTCATCCGGCAACTCCCCTCGGCCTGCTATCGACCGGCGGATTCAGACCCCGTTCCCTCGATGGCACCCCCTCCGGCTCCGGAGACAGTCAAACCGCACGCCTTCACCCTCGTCCAAGGACGGCTCGCCCGCCGCGAAGGGGACGCGTTGGTCCTCCTGTCCAATCTGTCCGAGACCGCCGCCCAACGGCTCCGGGGCCTGATCCGCGTGCGTGATGCCCTGCGACACTGCCTCGCGACCCAATGGCAGGATCATCCCGAGGACGAGCAACAGCGCGCCCGTGCCGCCCTCAACCAGGCCTACGACGCCTTCGTTGCCCGGCACGGGGCGATCTCCGGGCGGGCGAATGTCTCGGCCTTCCGCGGCGATCCCGATCTGCCGCTGCTCCTGTCCCTCGAACACTTCGACCGCGAGTCCGGCACCGCCACCAAGGCCGCGATCTTCCGGGAGCGCACCATCGCCCCGCGGCCACCGCCGCCGGAGATCCGCGACGCCCGTTCCGCCCTGCTGGTCACCCTCGCCGAGCGGGGCCGGGTCGAGCTCGCTCGTCTCTCCCGCCTGCTGCACCTCGACGAGGCCGCCGCCGTCCGGGAACTCCAGGGCCTCGTCTTCCTCAATCCGTCCACCCAAGCTTGGGAAACCGACGACGAATATCTCTCCGGCAACGTCCGGGAGAAGCTCCAGCACGCCGAAGCCGCCGCCGGAAACGATCCCCGCTTCCGTTCCAACGTCGAGGCCTTGCGCTCCGTCCAGCCCGAGGACCTGTCCCCGACCGACATCGATGCCCGTCTCGGCAGTGCCTGGATTCCGGTCGCGGATGTCGCCGCCTTCGCCGAAGCACTGCTGGGTGAACGGGGCGTCGAGGTCACCCACGCCGACCTCATCGGCAGTTGGGCAGTGAAAGGTTCGTGGAACGTGCGGATCGCCGTCGCCAACACCACCGAATGGGGCACCGACCGCCGTTCCGCCCTCGAACTCCTGGAAGACGCGCTCAACCTCCGCACCCCCACCGTCTATGACCACGATCCCGTCGGTGACAAAGCCGTGGTCAATGGTCCCGCCACGGAGGCGGCTCGCGACAAGCAGCAGAAACTCAAGGACCGGTTCCAGTCCTGGCTCTGGGAGGATGACGCCCGGCGGGAACGCCTCTGCCGGCTCTACAACGACCGCTTCAACGCCATCCGTCTCCGCACCTTCAACGGCGATCACCTGCAACTGCCGGGAGCCAGCCATGCCGTCGTGTTGCGGCCGCATCAGAAGGCTGCCGTCTGGCGCATCCTCCAGACGCCCAACACGCTCCTCGCCCACGTCGTCGGGGCCGGCAAGACCTACACCATGGTCGCCGCCGCGATGGAACTGAAGCGGCTCGGGCTCGCCCGCAAACCGCTCTTCGTGGTGCCCAACCACATGCTGGAACAGTTCTCCTCCGAACTCCTCACGCTCTACCCGGCGGCGAACATCCTCGTCGCCTCCAAGGAAGACTTCGAGAAGGAGCGCCGCCAGACACTCATGAGCCGCATCGCCACCGGCAATTGGGATGCCGTCATCGTCACCCACTCCGGGTTCGAGCGGATTCCGCTCAGCCAGGCCACGCAGGAGGCCTTCTTCACCGAACAGATCGAGGCCCTGGAGAACGCCATCACCGAGCAGCAACGCGAGGATCGGGGTTCCCGGATCGTGAAGGAACTGGAGAAATCCAAGAAGCGGCTGGAGACGAAGCTCAAGGAACTCCTCGCCGAGGGACGCAAGGACGACGGCCTCACCTTCGAGCAGCTGGGTGTGGACCGCCTGTTCGTGGACGAGGCCCATCACTTCAAGAACCTGTTCTACGTCTCCAAGATGACCCGCGTGGCCGGATTGCCCCAGACCGCCTCGCAGCGTGCCTTGGACATGTTCCTCAAGGTGCGGCACGTCCAACGCATCCCGGGCGGCGGCGTGGTCTTCGCGACCGGCACGCCCATCGCCAACAGCGTGGCCGAGATGTTCACCATGCAGCGCTACCTCCAGCTCACCGCGCTCCGGGAGCTGAAGCTCGATCACTTCGACGCCTGGGCAGGCACCTTCGGGGAACCGGTCACGGCCATGGAACTGTCCCCGGACGGTGCGGGTTACCGGCTCAACACCCGTTTCGCCCGCTTCATCAACGTTCCGGAGCTCATGGCCCAGTTCCGGCAGGTCGCCGACATCCGGACGGCCGCCATGCTCCAGTTGCCCGTGCCAGCCCTGCGGGGCGGGAAGCCCACCATCATCAGCGCCCCGTGCTCGCCGGAGCTGAAGCAGATTGTGGAAGGCCTCGTCCAGCGCGCTGACCGGCTGCGCACGGGCCGGGTGAAGCCGAACGAAGACAACATGCTGCTGGTCACCAGCGACGGCCGGAAGGCCGCCCTGGATCTCCGGCTCATTGATCCCCTGCTTCCCGACCTGCCGGAGTCCAAGGTCAACCGGGCCGTCGCCGAGGTGGAACGCATCTGGCGCGAGACCGCCGACCGGCGTTCCGCCCAGCTCATCTTCTGCGATCTGTCCATCCCGGGTCCCGGCTTCTCGGTCTATACCGACATGCGGGACAAGCTCGTCGCCCGGGGAGTCCCGCCCGTCGAAATCGCCTTCATCCAGGATTACGACTCCGACGCCGCCAAGGCCGCCCTCTTCCGGGACGTGCGCGAGGGGCGGGTCCGTATCCTCTTCGGCAGCACCGCCAAGATGGGTTCAGGCACCAACGTCCAGCGCCCCCTCATCGCCCTCCATCACCTCGACGCCCCGTGGCGTCCGGCTGACGTCGAGCAGCGCGAGGGCCGCATCCTCCGGCAGGGCAACCAGAACCCCGAGGTGCAGATCTACCGCTACGTCACCGCCGAAAGCTTCGACGCCTACATGTGGCAGTGCCTGGAGACCAAGGCCAAGTTCATCGCCCAGGTGATGTCGGGTGACACGTCCCTCCGCCGCTTGGAGGACGTGGACGGCGCGGCGCTGACCTACGCCGAGGTGAAGGCCATCGCGTCGGGAAATCCCATGGTCATCGAGAAGGCGAACGTGGATGCCGAACTGGCACGCCTCACGCGCCTACGTTCCCAACACGTCGAAGCGAACTACCGGCTCCGTTCGCAGGTGCGTCACCTGACGGATGAACTTCCCCGCTTGGAACGACGGCTCGAAGCATTGCGGCAGGATCTCGCCCGCCGGGAGGACACACGCGGGGACCAGTTCAGCCTTCAGCTTGGGAATCAGTCCCTCACGGACCGGGGCATCGCCGGGGAACTGCTGAACCGACTCGGAGAACGCGCCCGCGGCCTGGTGGCAGACAAACTGGCCGGTCGCTTTGCCGGATTCGACCTCCTGCTTTCCCCCATGCTGGATAACGAGATTCAGTTGGTCCTGCGCGGGGCGGCGCAACATTCCGTTCGGCTTCAGGCCACGGCGCACGGCACGACCCGTGCGCTCGAACACGTCGTCAATCATCTCGACGAGGCCGTCGGGCAGGCCGAGGAGTTCCTCGCCCAATCCCGGAAGCGTCTCGCCGACCTGCGGGGGCAGGTCGATCAGCCGTTCGAGTATGGGGTCCGCCTCGCTGAATTGGGGCAACGACAACAGGATCTGATCGCTAAGCTGGACTTGAACCGGAACTCATCTGTACCAGTGGAAGCCACTGCTGAAGCAACGGTGGGGGAAACTTGAGTTCCCGACCGAGCAGAATTCCGAGTTCTTGAGATTTGGCGAGAATTCTAAGGGGAATTTTGAGGGGTCTGCCCTGCAAACCGTCGCGAAAACGCTTGACACCCCGTCCAACGAGGACTCAAAAGCGCTCCAAGCGAATGGAAACTCAACTTGTACAACCGAATACGCCCAGCCGTGGGGACGGCGGCAATGCAGTTTACCTTTCAATTATTGACCTCCGCCTGTAGTTTTGTCCACGCATTAAAACATTATTTGCCTGATGACTTTTCAGAACTTGATTCTCACCTTGCAGAACCACTGGGCTGGCCTCGGTTGCATCATCGCGCAGCCCTACGATGTCGAAGTGGGCGCTGGAACGATGGCTCCGGCGACTTTCCTGCGCGCCCTCGGCCCGGAGCCTTGGAATGTGGCCTACGTGCAGCCTTCACGGCGCCCCTCGGACGGCCGCCTTGGTGAGAACCCCAATCGACTGTTCCAGCATCACCAGTTTCAGGTCATACTCAAACCGGCTCCCAAAGATACGCAAAAGTTGTATCTGGAATCCCTCAAGCTGATCGGGATTGACCCGCTTGATCACGATATCCGGTTCGTGGAAGACGATTGGGAATCGCCCACCTTGGGCGCGTGGGGGCTGGGCTGGGAAGTCTGGTGCGATGGAATGGAGATTACGCAATTTACCTATTTCCAACAATGCGGCGGATACGACTGCAAACCTGTCTCTGCCGAACTTACCTATGGGCTGGAACGGATCGCAATGTATCTTCAGGGAGTTGATAGCGTTTACGATATCGAGTGGGTCAAAGGCGTGAAGTATCGTGAAATCTTTCACGCCAACGAAGTGGAGATGTCGAAGTACGCCCTGCACGCTTCCGATGCCCGTATGCTTTTCGACCTCTTCAATGCCTACGACGCCGAGTGCAAACGTCTTTTAGAAATGGAATTGCCTCTACCAGCGTATGACAATGCGCTCAAATGCAGCCATACCTTCAACCTTCTTAATGCGCGCGGAGCCATCTCTGTTACCGAGCGGGCGCAATACATCCGTCGAGTGAGAGACAATGCGCGGCTGTGTGCCAAGGGTTATCTGAAAATGAGAGAAAAGCTGGGCTTTCCGCTGTGTAACACGAAGTGGACCGTAGGCGAACAACTTGCACTTCTCGAGGGCGCTCCCGCCTCCGAGTACTGGAGTACCGTCTCCTTCCAGGATGAAAAGGAGGTCTCCTGTGCGTGATCTCCTCTTTGAGCTCGGCTCTGAAGAGCTGCCGGCCGGCTTTGTCGTTCCGGCCTTGGATCAGCTCGAGCGCCTCTTTCGCGAATCTTGCATCTCTCAGGGAATTGAGCACGGATCCGTATGTCGGTTTGGTACTCCGCGTCGACTCGCCCTTCTGGTGCGCGACGTGGCTGCCAATACTCCGGAAATTAGCCGAACCGTACAGGGGCCTTCGCTAACGGCGGCGTTTGATGCCGATGGCACTCCAAAGATACCGGCCTTGAAATTTGCGGAGGCACATCGCGTGCCTATAGAGCGGCTGGAGCGTATCACTACGCCCCGCGGCACTTATCTTAGCGTGACGATCGAGGAGCCGGGTCAGTCGACCATATCACTGCTGCCCGCGATTCTTACCAGTTGCCTTCGCGGGCTGGTGTTTCCAAAATCAATGCGGTGGTCCGATGTGAAGGCGGTCTACGCGAGACCGCTGCACTGGATCGTCGCGCTGTTCGGAGAGGAGATACTACCCGTTATCTTTGCTGACGTGCAAAGCGGGAGAAACACGTATGGTCATCGCTTTCTCGATCCAAAGCAGATCGTACTTTGCTCGGCCACCGAGTACGAGGCGACACTGGAGAAAGCGCACGTCATTCCCAATATACAAAAACGCAGGCAACTCTTGGTCGAAAGAATATCAGAAGCGGCCCGCGAAGCCGGCTGCGAGCTCAGATCAGATGACGAATTGATCGATCAAGTCGTCAATCTCGTCGAACTGCCGAGCCCGGTCACTGGCACCTTCGACGCGAGGCACCTCGAACTTCCTCCGGAGATTCTCATTCAGGAAATGAAGGTGCATCAGCGCTATTTCCCACTGTATGATCAGAACGGTGCGCTTGCGCCCAAGTTTATTGCAGTATCGAACACTCCTGTTCGCAACCGAAATCTATCGATAAGAGGTTATGAGCGAGTGCTGCGTGCCCGACTAACGGATGGACGCTTTTTTTTCGACGAAGATCGTCGCCTTCCCCTTACGGAATGGATCACTCGGCTCCAGCGCCGGACGTGGGTCGCGGCGCTGGGCACGATGGCCGAGAAAAGCGATCGAATCCGAATGCTTGGCGGATGGCTCGCCGAAAGCGTTGGCCAATCCGAGTGCAGATCTGCCGTCGAGCGGGCGGCCAGTCTTTGCAAGGCCGACTTGGAGACCGGCATGGTCGGAGAGTTTCCGGAGTTGCAAGGTGTGATGGGACGAGAATATGCACTTCACTCTGGCGAGAGTGCGGAGGTGGCGCTCGCTGTGTTCGAGCATTATTTGCCGCGCAGCGCAGGCGACACTCTCCCAACGCAAGACCCCGGGGCCCTCGTTGGGCTTGCCGACAGGCTTGACTCCCTATGTGGCCTTTTTGCAATCGGCAAAAAGCCGCATGGAAACAAGGACGATTTTGCCCTGCGCCGCGCCGCAATTTCCTTTATCCGGATTGTAATCGACCGCAGCTACCGATTCTCGCTCGCAACAGCCATCGACCACTCGATGGCGCTGCTCGAACCGAAGTTGAGCGATAACGCCAAGCGCCCGCTTCCGGCCGCTGTGAAAGAAAGCCTGCTAGAGTTCTTCCGCGGTCGCTTAGAGTCACTATGGCGCGAGGATAATCGGCCGGATGTGGTCGATGCCGTACTTTCGGCTGGTTGCGATGACCTAGTCTCTGCGAGTCTGCGGCTTCGGGCACTTGCCGCCGAGGTTCAGCGTCCTGATTTCGCCCTCGTCATCGAGACCTTTAAGCGCGTCGCAAATATCGTCGCCAAGCAGGCCGGTGACGTGGCACCGGCGCCGGTGAACCCCACGCTTCTCACCGATCGCGAGGAGAAAGCCCTCCATCTTGAGATTACCAAACTAAAGGTCGACATTCACAACGCGCTATTGGCCGATGATTTTGCCACTGCGCTCAACACGGCTGCCAGCTTGCGGGAGCCAGTGGACGCCTTTTTCAACGGGGTGCTGGTGATGGCTGAGGATCAAAACGTGCGCGGGAACCGAGTCCGATTACTAATGGAGACGCGAGAGCTTTTCAGTTCAATTGCCGATTTCTCCAAACTCCATTCGCCGGGAACAACTCCTGCTTCCACAAGCCGGTGACCTCCTATAATCCACATTACCTTGGATAGAATCAGTTACACTTGAAGAGCAGTTACGAGTGAATACTGTGACCGCTCGCTGCCTTAGTTCCCGTCTGGGTGCGCCATGCAAAGGCTGGGTACCCTTGTGAGGGCATATTAAAAATGCCCACCCGGCAACTTTCGTCCTGGCCGGTGGCAGCCGAGCGGGCGCATGGAAGTGATGACGTGCTTCAAGCAACTTGGTGACAAAGGCCCGTTATGCGGTGAGCGAGCGGGCTGTAATACAAATGAACATCGGAAAAGGTCCACAGACCATCTGATACGGACGCCGTCCTAGATCAGCTACGAGGAAGGCTGCCATTAGAGAATCCACGAAGGAAAAGCTAGGCTTTCGAGTCAACCGGGGCATTGACGACGGAATGCTGGCAGAGGGATTACGGTGGCGATACAGGATATCCCATCCGGTGCCTGGCAACCCCAGGCAATCCACCCGTGAGGGTGCTGGTGCGACCAGGCGTATTGGAATGGCCGTGTCAGTTCAGCGTCTTGACTAACGTTTCGGCCTCTGTGATCGCACTGTTCATTTCGCATGGGAATAATTCGCTTCTCTTGTCCTCTGTACGGTATCTGCTGGATCTGTGCAGGCTCAACCGCGTCACGGGTAATCGTGTGACCGAGTATTGGCGTTGCTTGGCAACGTGAAACCTGAACGCCTCATTGCATTGCAGGCGACGCCTGAACGAGTCGAGCCTTACCAACTAAGCACGGTCCGCCTAAGTGGCGTCGGAAGAATTCCGCGGCTTGCTCAGACGCTGCTGGTTCAGGAACCATGTGAGAGAAGCCGCAAAGCGGCACAAATTCGTAATTATTCCCGGCCCGTGTCAACGCATCAGCCAGTTTTAAAGCGTGAGAGAATAAGACGTTGTCATCCGCCGTGCCGTGGAGGAGCAAAAGCGGCCGTGACAATCTATTGGCATGGTTTATTAACGAGTTCGCTGCATACACCGGCGCCTTATCTCTCGGCATACCAAGGTAACGCTCCGTGTAATGCGAATCGTAATCGAGCCAATCCACCACCGGCGCTCCAGCTACACCCGCCTTGAATATGTCGGGCCGAATAAGTGTTGCAAGCGCACTCACGTAACCACCGAACGACCAACCCATAATGCCGACTCGATCAAGATCGAGTTCGGACAATCTGGCCCCAACCCCCCGCAGTGCCGCCACCTGATCCTCTATGGGTAATCTACCCAACCTCCCAGCAATCGATCGCTCCCAATGGCGACCGCGGCCTGGTGTACCGCGGTTATCACTGGCCACCACGATGAAGCCCTGGTCTGCAAGCCATTGCGCCAGCAGCCAGCCGCGCTGCGCCGCCTGCACGATCTGGGCTCTTGGACCTCCATAAACGTCGATCAATACCGGATACTTCATTGCCGGATTGAAATCGGACGGCCTTGTAATGCGGACATGGAACACTTCGCCCGCGTTTACCTCTAGCAGCTCCGTGTTCAATGTCAGCTTCGGTGTATCAGCCACCGAAGGCAATTCGCCGACGATGGCACCGTTCATCAATTGCACCCAACTACGGGCCAACGAAGCAGGAGTTTCCCTGGTTATGACCGCGAGTAGAGGGTTGCCTCCCATTACGGCGCTTGTAACCCCGAGATCGCGAGTCAGTACGATAATTGAACCATCGGCATTACGTCGGCACAATTGCCGTTCGACCGGGGTGGGCTGGGCAAGAAAGTAGATGACATTCTCAGACTCATTCAAATAAACGAAACTGTGCCACGCCACCTGCTTAGCAACTAGTGTATTACGAAATTCGCCATTGGAATTGCGCAATTCAAGCTCCCATCCGCCGTTGCGCTCGGTGCTCCAGAGGAATCCCGAACCGTCCTTGAGCCACTGTGGGAACCGTTGATCCAGATTCAACCACGCTGGATCGTTCTCCGTAAGCAATGGCACTGTGTAGCCGGACTCAGGGTCGGCCAACAACAAAACGATCTCCCGCTGGTCGCGAGTCTGAACGCAAATTGTGAGTCGGCCTCGAATGTGCCAGTCGACGTGGGTAACGTACGGATACTTACTGGAATCCCATTTAAGCCAGCGAGTTCTACCTCCCTTCACGGAGATTACACCAAGACGAACCTTTACGTTAGCCTTACCGGGGCGGGGATAGAATCGCCTTTCTGGTGGGCGTTGTGGCACAAAGGGATCAGCGATGTGTAAGACCTCAACCTCACGAGCATCGCTTTCCTGGTAAAGAAGTGACTTCGAATCAGGTGCCCACCAATAGCCGTCGAGACGCCCCATCTCTTCACGGGCTACAAACTCCGCCGAGCCATGCGAAATGGCTTCACAGCCATCGCGCGTCAGGGGTTGCTCTAGATTTGTCGCAGTATCAAAGATCCACAGGTCAAAGTTCTTGACGAATGCAAGCAGACTTCCGTCGGGAGAGAAGCGCGGGTTCACGGGAGTTCCCGCAATAGGTAGTTCTCGGAATGCGGCAGAAGCGCAATCAATCAAAAGTAACCTGGCACCCAACTGAGCAAGGAGAGTTTTGCCACTTTTGGAAAGTTGGAACGATAAAAAGCCGCTTGCGCCAGAGAATTCGTGTTGGTCTCTGTTTGTCTCCTCGGACCGGATTCGATTCCCGCTGCTGCCTAAAACGTTCTCAACGGTGATTACCTCGCGCGTCACGCGGTCTGCCAAATTGAATTCAAAAATACCTTGCCTCGAATTGCGCGGACCGATCGCCCGCAGAAAATACACCGCTTTTCCATCAGGCGCGATAATTGGTGAGACCGGCCGCCCGAGTTGGAATCCTTGTGTCTCAGCGTAATCGCGCGCGAAGGTGTGACCGAGGGAACGCTGGGTAGATGAAATCATGGTAACGCAAAAATCAACAGCGTGATACAACTCGACACAGATAGAGACCTCTGAAAAGCGCCTACTTTCAGGCTCGGTGCTTGAAGGAGGTCAGGCGACGGCTGCGCGAGAGAAGGCGAATCTGATTCGTTCTCGCGTGACGCACACGATTCAAGAATCGGATTCCGGGCACATGTGCGACCAGCCCATTCAATTGCCCCAACTACCTCTGTGGCCTGTCTCCAAAGGGTCATACATACATTTATCCCCCGTTTTAGGTTTGAAACTTTCCGACGCTCTCACATATTCACTGTTTTTCAAAAGCACCGGATGTCGGAATTCGGCCGCCTTCGGAATACGCCCAACCCCTCAAGCTCGGAGAGCGTTGGATGCATGACAGGGTTTCGCCTCGTATATGTGTCTTCTATCGCTTCGATCGACACACCCTTAAAAAGAGACCTTAGAATGGGTTTCATAAGTGCAGCCTCGCGAGGTTTCAATGATTTGTTCCAACGGAGCAAGAATGAATAGTCATCAAATCCGATAGCCTGCAATTTCGCGAAGAAGTTATGTACGAAATGCCTACCAACCGGTGGTAATGCGCACCTATCAGAATAGACAAGTGCCCCGTCAATATTCACAAAACAATTATCTCTTACAATTTTAAGCTCATTGGTTTTAACAAAAGGAGACCACCAAGACCGAATATCTTCATCCGAGAATCTCGCTTTTGGGAATAGCGGGCGAGAACAAGCAGGATTGGCTTTAGACCAAAGCGCGAGTGTTACTGTCAGATCATCAGGGTAGAACACAACGTGCGGCGAATACGGCGGCACATGGATCACGTTCCCAGATTGCTGAATTTGCCGCTCGACTGCCAATAGCTCCATTTTATGATTCTTGAGTTGTTCACAAACACTCTCAAAGAGCAGCGACTCATATTGACCACGCACGCCGACACTCGTTAGCAGAGAGTCATCGTGATGATGAATGCTCGTGTAAGATGTCGTTTCTGTAATACGTTTGCTTGGGCTAAAGAAATTTATAAAAAGACTGAACGAGGGTTCCAGCAATACTGGAATATCGACATCTACACTCGTGGACTTCGTATTGAAAAATTGTGGAGCAACTATCCATTGTTTTAGGATATCAAATAAGAAGGAGTTATCACTTGCCAGTGTTCGCATTAACGGGCGACATGACTGGTGTTTCTCTGCCGTTGATCCCGGCTTATTAAAGATTGCGCAAATCTCCATCAACAACATGTAAGATGATTTCATCATATTTGCCCGTTTCGGATCTGATTAAAGTCAGAACCCCCCCCGGCAAATCCGGAGTATTGGCAGAGATCTCACCTTCGAAAACGTCATGAGCTGCATCTGCTCCTCGCCCAGGCCTACTTTCGACTGGTCCTGGAAAGCTTGCGCAGGGCCGTGACTTTGGCGCTACCGATAACTGAACGTCATTTTCTACGGGCCAAGAAGTTATGTCCAACACAATTCCGTTGTCGCGCGGAGTGGATTTTGAGGCAGGGGGTTGTCAAGGGCGGATGCATTTTGAATTGGAGAGTCGGTCGCGCCGGTTGGGGTTGCGGTTGGGATTCAGTGCCCGAGCAATGTTGGCGTTCCAGGAGGGGCCTCGGGGAGGGCCGTGGTCCGGTCCCCGTTCCGGTATTGGGCCCGGCCGTCCATCGGCTGACGGTCTCTCTTCTCGGCGATCACCTGCCAGATTACCAGACCGATGTCCATCGAACTCAGAGCAATCCGGACCGCCCTCCATCCCTCTTAAAATCCGTAACGGGCGTAAGACAGATTTCTGAGAGGAGAGGAAAGAAGCTGTCTTTTGCTTGAAACATGGCTAGCGGCTAGACAGGATAGCTCATGAGCCACGAAATCCTCGCTCGCCGCGCTGAACTCATCCGCCAGATGGCTGCCCTCGACACCATGGAACTGGGCAGCCTCAAGGCCGAGTACCGCCAAAGCCCCTCCGGCCAGCCCGTGGGGCCTTACTTCAAGCATCAGGTCTGGGAGAACGGCGCCAATACCAGCCGTCGGGTACCCTCCGACGAAGCCCCGGGGCTGGAGGCCGCCATCGCCAACCGGCAGAAGTTCGAGGCCCTCGCCAACGAGTTCATCGAACTGACCGTGCGACTGACCCGGGCCAGCCAGCCGGGTTCCGTTCAAAAAAAAACGACTCCCGCTGTCTCCTGTCTCAAGAGGCGGAAGTCGCCGAACTGATCGCCCGCTTCTCCGCCGAGTCCCCCGCCGGCCCCGCGGTGCAGCAATTGGAGGTGCTGCTGGGGGGGGGGCCATCTTCAAGCCCGCGGCCGGCATCGTCGGACTGCTCCTCCAGCAGGCCGCCGACCGGTTGGACGCTGCCTATCAGCCCCGTCCCGGGGAGCAGCGCAAGCGGCGGGCCCGGCTGGAGGTCCAGTGCCTCTTCGGCACCTTCCAACTGGAGCGCGACTACTACCATCATCCCGGCAAGCAGCAGGGGCACTTTCCCGCGGATGCCGGACTGGGTCTGGAGGGTGGCTACAGCCCCGCCCTGGCACGGTTGGTCTGTCTGGAGGGCGCCGACCAACCCGGGTTCGACAAGGCCGAGTGGCATCTGGCGGAGACCGGCGGCATCCCGGTCTCCGCCCGCCAGATCCAGCGGATGGTGCAGCGGGTCGGGAAGGCGGCGCAGGACTGGCAGCAGCGCGAGGGCGTGGCGGGAAGCACCGACGCCCCGATCCTCTACGTCAGCGCCGACGGCACCGGTGTACCCATGCGCGGGGAGGAGTTGAAGGGGCGGCGCGGCAAGCAGGCCGACGGCTCAGCCAAGACCCGGCAGGTTTATCTCGGATGCGTCTTCACGCAGCATCGCCGGGATGAGAAGGGCCATCCGGTCCGGGATTGGGACTCGACGACCTACGTCTCCAGCTTCCAGTCCATCGACGAGTTCGGGCCCTGCCTGCGACGCGAGGCCTTGCGCCGGGGGATGGGAAGCGCCGGCCAGGTCGTGCTGCTCATCGACGGGGCCGCAGGGCTCGAGGCCATGGGCACGAGGTGCTTCCAGGACGCGGTGCAGATCGTGGACTTCTACCACGCCATGGAACATGGCGGGGCGGTGCTCGAGGCCCTGCTCGGCAAGGACCACCCCGAATACAAGGGCCGGCTCCACAAGTGGGCCCGGCGGTTGCTCAAAGACCAGGTCGAGGGCCTCATCCAGCAGGCCCGGAGGGAAGCCAAGGGTACGCCGGCCGAGGCCACCGTCGAGGAACGCCTGGGATACTTCGTGCGCAACGTCCAGCGGATGCAGTACGGGACCTTCCGGGCGGCGGGCTACTTCATCGGCTCCGGCGTCGTCGAGGCAGGGTGCAAGACTCTCATTGGCGGACGCTGCAAACAGTCAGGCATGCGGTGGTCCAAACCAGGGGCCGAAAACATCCTCGCCCTGCGCTGCATCCACAGCAGCCGTCGCCTCGAAGAGTTCTGGAAACATCGACTCGACACCCATGCCGCCCGCAACGACTCCCTCCACCTGGCGGCCTAAATGAAGTTTTCTGTCCTGCGCCGTGCGCCAGAAGTAACTGTTACCCGACGCCGTAATTCGTTGCGCCAAAAGGGTGTTACCCGACGCGCATGGGCTCATGGCTAAATTCAGGGCGCCCAATGGGCTCGGTTGCACCCCTGCCTCCCCTCCCCCGGGGG
>CAIRNV010000201.1 GCA_903880005.1 uncultured Verrucomicrobiota bacterium
AATAGCACACCGCCGAGTTCGCCGCGCTTCCCCTTCCCTGGGCCAGGATTCCGCTTTCCCGGCAGTACCGCGCAATGCCCTCCACCAACAGGAAATACCCCGCGAAGCCCAGCTTCCCAATCAACGCCAGCTCCTTCTCCAACAAAGCCCGAACCTTCTCCGGGACACCACCCGGATACCTCCGCCGCGCCCCCGCCTCCGTTCGCTTCCACAACTCAGACTCCAACGTCTCCCCCTCCGGAACCGTCGGCCTCGGGAACTCATACCCCAGGTCCCCCAAATCGAACCGCAGCCGATCCGCAAGCCTCTCCGTGTTGCTCACTGCCTCCGGCATGTCCGCAAACAGGGAACCCATCCAATCCCCCGTCGCCAAATGCCTCCCATCGTTCTCCGAAAGCAGCGCTCCCGCCGCGTCCAGGTGCGTCCCATGCCTCAGGCAGGTGAACACATCCAACGCCTTCCTCTCCTCCGGACGCGCATGCAATACACCGTTCGTCGCCACCAACGGGACGCCACACGCGCGCGCCACCCCAGCCAACGCCTGCACCCGGCGTTCCTCACCCCGCCTTCGATGCCGCTGCACCTCCACGTGCACGCCTCCAGGACCAAACACCCGGCGCAACGTGTCCATCAACGGCATGGGATCCTCCCCGCGCGTCAAGGCCCGAACCAGCGGCCCCTCCTCGTCGCCCGTCAGCGCAACCAAGCCCTCCCCATGCGCCGGAAGCTCATCCCAACGGACCCGCCCCGCCCCCTTGGCCGACCTCAAGTGCGCCGCCGTCAACAGCCGACATAGGTTCTGATACCCGGTCCGATCCGCCACCAACACCGGCAGGACGGACTCGTCCTCCATGACCAACTCGCAGCCCAGGATGGGACGAACCCCCGCCTCGCGGGCGGCCGATGTCAGCCTGGGAGCCCCGTACACGCCCATCCGATCACAAACCGCCAAGCCGGCCAGGCCCGCCTCACCCGCCACCGCGGCCAACGTCTCCGGCAACGACGAGGCCCGCAGAAAGCTAAACGCGCTCCGCGCATGCAACTCGATGTACCCCACGCCTCCCATCGCCCTCAGTCAGCGACCCGGATTCAAGCAACAAAAAAGGGCGGCGCGAGGATCAAAAATCCCCGCGCCGCCCTTGCCAACACGATCCTAGCCAGCCCCGTTGGTCCTTGTTTCCTAAACGATCTGCCGTGGATGCCGCATTCCCGTGCACCACAAGGCCCTTAGCCGGAACGATTCAGTTGGGAGGGAAGTGATTGCGAAGCAGATGCTTGCGCAAGCCGAGGAGTGAGCGAGGCGCGGGCCGGTACGAGGCCCGTAACGAGCGAAGGACGAAGGATTTGCGCAAGCAGATCGAGCAAGCACGACCGATCTAACTGAATCGTTTCGGCCTAGCCCCGTTCTTGACCATCTAGCGGTCAACAAGCCCGGCGTGGGCCGGTCAAAGCCCCACCCCGCATGCCTAGGTTCACCGAGATCCCCATGGCCCATGCTCCGTTCCCCAGTCCCATTGCGATGCCGCCCGGATGACCGCCGCTCCACGTGCGAACGCCCTCCCTCGCCAAAACGGACTGCGGGAAACGACAGGAGTTCGGGGGATCCGCTGGAATAAGGTTGCAAAGTTGGCGACGGACGGGCATTCAATTCCCCGAATTGTGAGCCGTCACGTCGTGTGACGTTGGCTAGCCTACCACAGAAGTTTTGCTAACTCAGTCCGGCGGTCCGGCGGCCCTATCGCCGCAGAATCTTGCCGACTCACGAGGATATTGTTTGCATGAAATCAGTGGACGAAATGATCGAGCTCAATCGGACGCAGGCCAAGTTCTACGATTCGATCCAGCGGGCGGAGGACGAGACGAAACAAAACGGCCATGTTGGCAACAAGTCGGCCAACTTTGTCACTCGATTCTGGGCCAGCATGCGAGTCCGTCAACAGAAGGCCGTGAAGCTTGCTGGCGTCGAGGCCGAGATGAAGGCCGCCCACGCACGATGGATTGCCTCAAGAAAAGGGGGCAGCTTCCTTGAACTGGGCTGCGCCAGCGGCAGTCCCTCCACTTATCAAATGGTCGAACTGTCGGCAAAGTACCTCGGGGTGGACTTGAGCCCGCTCCTTGCCAAGTCGCTCAACCAAAGGCTGGCCGAACGGGGACTAGGCCACAAGGCCACAGCCCAGTCGCTCGACATTCTAACAATGTCCGAGGACACCAAGTTCGACGTCATCTATGCACATGGCGTCCTCCATCACTTCGAAAACCCAGAGCCCCTCTTCCGGAAGTTGGCGGCGCTTTGCAAGCCAGGAGGCCTGCTCTTGTTCGTGGATCCCTGCGCCATCAATCCAATTTATCGACTCCTCCGCTCCATGTATCGGCCGTTTCAGGCCGACGCAGCATGGGAATGGCCGTTTCGCCAATCCACCGTGGATGCCCTCGAGCGCTGCTTCGAGCGCGTTGATGGATTTGGATGGGGTCGCCGAAGCTTACTCTTGAGTGTGTTCACAGGAGTTCCCATCTTGGGGGGCTTGCTGCTAAAAACCTACGTCCGCTGGACACAGCAAGAAGTTGCGGAGGGTTGGCACCCCAAGGTGTGGAACAATTCCATGGTCACCGCGTTGTATCGCGTCAGGAAGACGTTGCCGTAATGGTGTCAGGCTACCATGGTGGCAAGGTCAACCAGCACCTCTGGCGAGCCTCGAGGAAGAAGCCTGCGGAGCCGGCGCGACCGATCCAGCGGCATCTTAACCGCTGAGCTCGGAGCGCGACAAATTGTTAAGTGCCTGTCCAATCGTCATGCTCTCGCCGAACCCTCCTGGTTTAGGTCCACAACGCCTGTCGCCCGAAAAGGTAGTCGGCCTGAATCAGCTGCCCTTCCGAAAAGTGCTCGTTGAGCCTTCGCTCGGGTCGGAACCCATGCGACGCTAGGAAGGACTCGACCTCCGGATACAATGCTTGGCCTTTGTACAGGGCGATGTGGGAGCATTCCACATACACATAGGCGCATCCTCCCAGCACCGCTTTGGCCCCTCGCAATACGCTCAGCTCAAAGCCCTGGACATCCAACTTCAGTAGCACCCGCCTCGCGTCCGCCCACCCCTGCCTCAGGCTATCCAATGTCACAACCTTAACCCGGTGTGTCCCCACCTCGTCCGTCCCGGGCGACATCCGAGCCTGCAATTCCCCTATCGGCAGCAGGGACGAGCTATCCCGCTTCCGGCTGATGTGCATGTCGGCCTCCCCGGCTTCCTCCCCAAGCGCGACCTCGTGCAATGTAACCAGCGGATCCCCACCTAGGATCTCCCGGTACACCAAGGCCTCGCAAGGCTGCGGCTCGAACGCATGGACCCGACGCCGCGGATGCTCAATCCTCGCTATCATCGAGAACTGCCCACGGTTCGCCCCCACGTCGAGCAGGACGTCATAGTCAAGGGACCTCAACAACCCGCGATGCTCAACCCCAGGGGCAACACGCCTCGCGAGCGCTCGCCAACAACTCGGATGCAAGACCGCGAACAACAACTTCCCAAGCTTCCTCGACAAATGTGGTGTCATACAATTCCCCAAGCCCCGTCACATCTTGGACATTTCCCCGGACCAGCCTTCCCGGAAACTAGGCCCCAAGACGGCTCGCAGCATCTGCCCCGTGTCATCCTCCTCACAGAACAAATCGCGGGGCAAGGACGCAACATGCCCCTTCTTGAGCGCGATCTCCTCCGGCGTGACCTCCCTCAGGAACCTCTCAAGCCCCTCCGCCACGGGCTCGTCAAAAGTCCAGCCCATGTCTAATTCCCCAACCTTCCGCGCCGTCTGCGTTCCCGAGGCAACCAGCAACGGAACGCCATAGTATCCACTGTCATACAGCCGGTTGGGAAGAAGCCACGCCGAGTTCGCGCCGGCGCTTGAGAAATCAAAGCCCCATGCCATGTCAACCGCCCCGTAAATCTCGCCAAGGTCCCGCGGACTCGAAAACTCGCCGTCGTACACCATGTTCGGATGCCGGCCCAACAAGTTTCGGAACGCCTCGATCCCCAAGCCCGTCGGATAACCCCGTAGGTACACCAGCACTGGCAACCTGTCCGACAAGTCTCCCAGCATCTCAAGGCTTCGGACGCACCGGAACGCCCCGAACACTCCAATGACCCGCCGCCCTCGCCGAATCGCATCGACCTTGGCCTTCGCATCCCCACTCGGCTTCCCAGCCACCTTGCGCAACTGCGGGCCATGCAACTTGTTCTCGGAGAGAAACCATTGCCCACGGTATCCTTGCAACGGCACAAAGTAGTTCTCTATGAAGCCAGGCGAGCTCACCTCAAGCATCTTGGTCCGCGCCAGCACCCTTCGCTCAAGCCAACGGAAAGCACGTGCACGGAGCCCATTGCCAAGGACGGCCGAACGTATGTCCCTTACCTCGTACACAAACGGCGCCTGGGACCCGCTCAAAAACCTGCTGGCAAGCGCGAGCGCCGCCATGTCGAGGTTCCGCGCGAAAAACAGCGACGCCCCCGACATCTTCTCGCGGTTCGCCCAAATCGGCCCCAGGGCCTTCACCATGACCCAAGCCCGACTCAGGTAGCTCCCGATCCGCGTCTCACCAAGCGCCACGTTCTCCCACGTCGGAGCGAAGCCTTGGTTGAAGCTCCGCCGGCGAAACGTCATCCCAAGTACCTCCAGGCCAGCGTCCTGCAACGCGGAGATCCGCGCGATGGTGTTAAAGTTTTGCGAGTCGAGGCCAAAGTACACGACTTTGGCCACCGTGCACCCAGGCTCGATGGATCCCAAGTCCCTCCCTCCCTGCTTACGTTCCATTTGAAAGTCCTGGCCCCTGCCTGACGAGGTCCCCTGCATGGTCCTAGATGGCGGGGCGTCCGTCCAAGAGGCATGACGGCCCCTCACCAAGGGCGTGGCCGGTACGATTCCACTGATCTAGGTGGCATCCCCTTCCCGCCCAAGGAACTGCCAGCCCGACACGTTTGCCCACGGCCGTCCGCCCCGGGCCTCACGCAGTTCGTCGTACACACGATCCCGATGCATTTGGACAAAGGCATCAACTTGCCTGTCAAGGTCGCCTAGGTCGGTGCACAGGCTCATCCCGGGCCGCTTTAGCAACCCCTCAAGGGCGGTGCGATTGACCCCCAACAGTCGGCTGGGCTCAATGGCGCGATCATGAGCTACCACCCTGATGCCAGCCGCCAACAGCGCGCTGGCAAGGCTCAGGCTTGGGCTCTCCCGCAGGTCGTCCGTATTCGGCTTGAATGCCAACCCAAGGAGCCCGACTGCCTTCGGCCGGGACCTCAGAACCTCCCCAACCACATACTGGAGATGACTCGCGTTGCTGGCCTCGCACTGCGCAAGGATCTCGGCCGTCACGCCCGACCTGCTAGCCACGGACGAGATCGATCGCACGTCCTTGGGAAGGCAGGACCCGCCATAAGGCGCGCCCGGCATCAAGTACCGGTGAGAGACATTCAGCACGGTGTCCTGGACAAACAGCTTCATGACCTCGGTCCCGTTGCCCCCCAGCGTGTTCACGATGCGCCCGATCTCGTTCGCAAAGCATACCTTGATCGCATGATACGCGTTGCAAGCCATCTTCAGGGCCTCCGCAGACATCGGCGCAACGATTTGGTACGGCAGCTTCATCTCCGTCAGCAGGCCCAGCAGCCTCTCCGGTCTCCTCCCCCCGCTGCCGACGCCCACCACCGTCTGCGGCGGCGAGTCAAAGTCCGCCATCGCCGTCCCTTCCCTTAGGAACTCGGGGTAGAAAACCACGCCCAACCGCCCAAAAACGGCCGCAAACTCCTCGCCAAGCCGGTCCATCGTCCCAGGCGGAAGCGTCGAGCGGACCGCCACGTCCATGTCCCGCCCCGCAGGCATCATGGCCGCCAGTTGCTCAAGTCGCCGGAACACGCTACGCACGGCAGTCAAGTCCGTGCTGCCATCCTCCGAGCTCGGCGTCCCCACGCACACCAACACCACGTCCGGCAACCTGTCCGCCGAAATGTCGGAGGAAACCCCAAACCGGCCGCTCGACAAGCCCTCGACAAGCATGGGCTCAACCCCCGGCTCCGTCAGCGGACATCTTCCCGCCAACAACTCGGCCCTCTTCGCATCCGACACCTCGTACCCGGTTACGTCAAAGCCGCGGCGCAACAGGCACGCAGCCGTCGTGAGTCCAACATACCCAAGCCCAAATATTCCAATGTGCATTCGCATCTCCTGTCGTGCCATGTCTTGTTTTCTAGTCTGGAACGTTCTCGCCCCTGTCAAAGCTCCATCGTCACTCTCAACCCCGCGCGACGGCCATCCCGGCCTCCGACAACAATCCCCTCGACGGCCGGCAAGGACCTTCCAAACTCGGCCGAGCGAAACCCCTCGCCAAGGCACATCCGGGGACTCGAAAACCCCGTCGCCTCGACCCTGACCCGGAGGCCGGACAAGCGATGCCCGGAGGGAAATCCAAAGCCCATCGATGTCTTCCCCACCTCGATGTCGCGCGCATCCTCAAGCCTGATCGGCCACAGCCATCGACTCCATGGCCGATGACGCAGTGCCCCGCCGCATTCCCATGAATCCTCGACGGTGGCACGGCCCCGTTCCACGGTCACCTTGCGCCGCACCTCGCACCCCGGGTACCCGCGATGCCAGCCCTCGGCGCATTGCAACTCCTCCCCCCGTTCCAAAACCTGCCCCTCTCCCCGCGCGGCTCGGCCAACCCTAAACGAGCCCACCATCTCCGTGTGGTCCTCGTCGGCCATGCACGGGCCATTGTGGGCTTGGCATGACTTTAGGAACGCCCTCTCGTCGTTGGGCGAATAGTGAAGGGTGCCGGGGTCCACGACCACCTCATCCTCGCCCAAGCTCAAAACCATGGAGAGCACATCCGAGTGACAATGCCCCGGGTTGAACGATGGCCCCACGCCCCCGACGTCCATCAGCCACCGCCACCCTCCCCGGCTCGTGCCGCGAACAAACCCGCTCTCCCTGGAGTGAACCACCCCTGACGCCGGAGAATGCACCTCCTCATCCCCGGCATGCCCCCACAAACTCGACGCCAGCGATGGAATGTCCCATGAGTCGTTGAAGTTCGCCCACCGCCTTGATCCCAAGCGCATCAGCTCCAGCCAACCCTCCATCCGCGCCAGCATCGCGGCCATCCGACTGGACTCCTCGGTCCCCGCCCGAATCAGGCCCGCCATCCGCCTGGCGTCGTCCAGCACCTTGGCATGGTACATCGGGCACAGCTCATAGTGCGCGCCATCCCCCAACAACTGGGACTCCAACTCCCCGAGATAGCTTCGCAACGACGCAACCCGCCGCCCCTCCAGCGGCTCCAACACCATGTCGCTCAGGGCAATCGCCCAACGGTTCTTCAGCAAATGGTTCGCACCAATGTCCAACTCGGGAATCCATTCGATGAAATCCGTGAGGCGCCGACAAAACCCCAATGCTTCGTCCTCCATCTCCGGGGTGCCACCGGGTGCCCCGCTCGCAACAAACTCCAGCCAGTAAGCCAGCCGATTGCTCACCGAATACGGATGCCACTCGTGCACCCTGTCACCAGTTCGCGCGGGAAAGTCCGCCAGGTATCCGCGCACAAATTCCCACCCCTCCTCCCATCCAGGGAGAAAGGAATGATACCAAAGCTCAAGCCGTGGAAGCTCCCTCGCGTGACGGCGTGAACGGCCCGCGCCAAGCAGGCACCACGCCTCGTTCCCCGCAAATCGATGCCCGGCGACCTCCATGAAGCCAACCCGGGCATGATGACCGCCCCTGAGTGCCGCGATGCGCTTCCTCCAATCCGTGGCTAGCCCCGCCCGGCCCGCCGACCCCACGACGCCAAAACCCCTCCGCCCAAACCTCCACTGCTTCCACCGCATCCCCAATCGGGCACGCACTTGGGCGGCACGCAGCCTTCCCAACACCCTTCCCAGCCTTGCTATGCCCTCCAGGCCCCGCATGCCTCCTATCCCCCAGACCCGACCAGTCGCATCCACCGCTCCGAGAGTTGGTCAAAGTGATGTTCCCATGACCAAGCCCTCTCGATGAAGCTCCGGGCGGCCAATCCCATCCGCGAGCGCGCTTCATGGTCCGATAGCAACCGGACCACTTCCTGGCCGAACCCCTCCGCATCATCCGCCAAAACAATCTCCGCGCCGGCCTTCGCCCCGATCCCCTCGTTTCCAAGCGTCGTGGACACCATCGGCACCCCGCACGCAAGGGCCTCAAGGATCTTGTTCTGCAATCCGGCCCCAATCCTCAAGGGATCCACCGCCACGTCCGCGGTCTGGATCACCTCCCACATGTCCTTGGGATTCGGCATCAACGATCCCCTTTCAGCCCTTCGAACCGACTCCTGGACCTTTGACGTGGGATTGGCACCAGCCACCAACAGCGTCGCAGACGGGGACCTCGAAGCAATCAAGGGCCATATCTCAGAGCAAAACCACGAAACGGCGTCCTCGTTGGCCTGGAATCCAAGGTTGCCCGTAAACACGACACGGCCAGGAACCCGCTTCTCCGGACTCGGAACAAACACCTGCTCGTCAACGCCATGCGGATTGTAGAAAACACGGTCCTTCCATGCCTCGTGGCCCTTCACCTGCTTCAGGTCACGCTCCGAAATCAGGTGCACCAAGTCGTTCCATCCAGCAATACGCCCCTCCCAGGCCTCCAACCTCCTCGTCTCAAGCCCATAAAGGAACCTAAGGACCGGATTCGACGCCCGCTTCGCCGCCTTCGCAAAATGAGCTTGGTGCGACAACTGGAGCCCGATCACCTTGCGCGCTCCCCTCGCGTTGAAATCCCGCGCGCCATACGACCGAATGTAATGCGAGTACACCACGTCGTACGCACGCTCCCCAAGCATCCGCTCCCTCGCATCTGCAAATGCCCCGGGGAAGAACGAGTCCACTTGCAAGCACCCCCCCGTGGCCAGACCCACCGCCATCCGCCCAAGCCTGCCGGCCATCCCGTTGGACACCAACTCCACCCTGCGAATCCCCCCGGGAAGGCGCGCAAGATCTGCATCGCTACCAGGCCGCACGCACAAAAAATCCACCTCATGCCTCGCCGCCAGGTACTCGAGCAGCTTGAACACCGTCAATTGGTCCCCGCGAATCCGAGGCCACGGGAACCTTGTGTAGCAGAGAAGGATCTTCACTCCGCAGGCTCCCCCGTCGTCACAGCAGCGCCCATGGCCGACTCCGCCGCCAGGAACATCGCTTCATGCACCTCGTGAACCTCGGACCATGAAGGCGCGGCCGCACTCACCTTGACCCCAAGGAAATGCTCCATCTCCTCCTTCCAGCCCTTCTCCTGCTTCCCCCCGTACAACTTCTTCTCCTTGCCCCCCTCATACCGCACCAACGAGGCCCAGTCATCCAGTACCCAGCACCTCTTCCCTTGGAAAACCTCCACGCGCTCCTTCCTTAATGACCGGTCCCCCTGCCCGGAGTAGAGGATCGAAGCCTGAGAACCATCCTCGTATCCTATCAACACCGTGAAGCTGTCGAAGGTCCTTCCCTGCCGACCTTGTGCCACGCACTCCACCCGGCTGTGCCTCGCCCCCGTCAGATACCGGCAGTAGTCGATAAAGTGGCAACCCTCCGCCGTCAGCCTCCCCGCAGGGTCGTCAAAAAACCAGTGCCCATCATCAAGGACACCCGCGTTGACCCGATACAAAATCGTCAGCGGCGCCAGCCGGTCCCGCAGGATGTCCGCCCGAAGCATGCCGGACAATGGCGAATGCCTCCGGTTGAATCCCACCATGAGCCGGTCCTCGCACCCAAGCTCCTCCACGACCCCCTCCAGCCTCGCCAACTCCTCCCGGCTCACGCAAAGCGGCTTCTCAACATGGACCACCTTCCCCGCCCGAAGCGCCGCCTCCGCCTGGTACGCGTGCGCCGAATGCCTCGTCGCAATCAAGACATGGCTCACCCCGTCGTCCTGGATGCTCTCCTCGAAGTCCGTTGATGCCACATCGGCATCGAGCCGCCTCGCTCCGTTCAGGGCCGATCCGCCCCGCTGGGCCGTCACCGACCGCACCCGGATGCCTAGTCCCTTGATGATCGGCCCCAAGATCCCGCCGGCAAAGCCGCCGGACCCGATCAAGGCTATCCCCTTCGCCCCGGCCATGCCGCCCCGAACGCCACCCACCTCCACCACACGGCCCATCGCCTGCTCGCGCGCCGCATAGTTCAGCACGATTCCCAGGTAGGGCTGGCGTGACTCCATTAACTCATACGCCTTCAGCGAGTCGTCGAACGGGAACCTGTGCGTGATCAACTTGCCAAGTCCAACCCGTCCCCCGGACACCAAGCCCAGGAACGACGCAATGTTCCTCTGCTCCGTCCATCGCACGAAAGGATACGGATAGTCCCTGCCCTTCTCCTCGTAGCTAGGATCGTATCTCCCGGGCCCGTAGGACATCGACATCCGCAGCTCCAGCTCCTTGTTGTAGAACTCCTGGTGCGGACAATCCATGCCCACGAATCCCAGCACCACCACCCTCCCCCGATGCCTTAATGCCGCCGGACAGCTTTGGATGATCCCCGATTCGCTCGACCCGGCCGCGATGATGATCGCATCAAGGCCCATGCCCGAGGAAATCTGCCTCCCCACCTCCCCGATGTCGGTACCCACCGCCTCCACACCCAGTTGCAGGGCAAGCTCCCTCTTCGCCGGATCCAGGTCCGTCGCGGCCACCCTCGCGCCGCTGGCCACCAAGATCTGAGCCACAAGGTTCCCCAGCAAACCAAGTCCAATCACGCCCACCAACTCGCCCACCCGAACGTCGGCCTGCCGCACCGCTTGCATCGCAATCGCCCCAAGCGTGCCAAAACTACCCTCCTCGAAGGACAAGCCCTCAGGCAACGGCACCGCAAGCGTCCTCGGAACCACGATCACCTCGGCATGCGACGCGTAGCCCACCCCGGCACAAGCCACCCGCTGCCCCACCCGGAACTCGGTGGCCTCGCTTCCCACCTCCACCACCATCCCCGAGGCCGAATATCCAAGCGGGACCGGAGAATCCAACTTCGCATTGACCTGCGTCCACGTGGATGCAAAACCCTCCGCCTTGATCTTTTGGATCACCCGCCGAACTTGGTCGGGCCGCTTCATTGCCTTTTGGAGCAGGCTCGACTTCGCCAAGTCGATCATCCGCTTCTCCGTCCCGGCTGACACCAAGGACGCGTGAACCATCACCTTGATCCCGTTTCTCGGGCAAGCCGGCGCCGGCACCTCCGCCAGCCACAACTCCCCGGATCGGTAGCTCTGCAATATCTGTTTCATTCCACTAAATCCTCCCATTCACGACGACGCCATCCATGCCCTACCCTGCCGCCAACACGCAAGCGGCCGACCGTCCATGGCCGCCCCTTAGGGACACGCGTCCCCACGACGACACCTCCTAGAACCAACCCAGTGCCCGGTTGACAAGGTTCGCAATCCGAAAATACCCCCGGGCCACCACCGACCGCGGGTGCCTGGTGACCAGCCTCCGCCGGACCGGATAAAGCGACAACGCGAACATTGTGCCATAAACCATCCGCTCCCAACGCGGGAAGTGGCGCTGCCGAATCGCGTTCATCTGCGCCTTTCTTCTCTGGAAATGCCTCTCCTGGGCCGAGACGCCCCCATCCTGGTAGTTCACCGTCGCCACAGGGCACAGCGCGCTGCGGCACCCCTTTGCAAGGACCAGCCTTGCCAGCAACTCACAGTCGGCCAAATCAACGAAACTGGTGTCGAAACCACCATGCCGCTCGAAGCAGTCCCGGCGCACATACGTCGCTTGGTGGTTCAGCACCCTCCGGTACAGGAAGTACCGCCCCAGGCGGCTCGGATACTTCGAGACGTTCCCCCTCGCCTCGTTGTAGTTGTAGCTGTACACAATCTCGGGCTCTCCATGGGCCTCCACCACCGCAAGCACCTGCCGGAGCGCCGTGGCGACCCTGAACGAGTCCCCGGCATTCAAGAACACGACATACCGCCCCCGGCAATGCTGGATGGCTTGGTTCATCGCCGCATAAATGCCCTTGTCCGGCTCGACGACAATGCGCGCATCACCGCCCGATCCCTTGAGCACCTCCACCGTCCCATCGACCGACCCCCCGTCCTTCACCAGGTATTCCAAGGACACACCCTCCTGCTCCCAAACGCTCGCCGCAGTCCTGCGCAATGCCTCCCTGCAATTCAGCGTCACCGAGACCACGGAGAACATGGGACTCCCTCCCACGCCCACCCCACCATCTGTTTTCGTAGCCTCCATCTTCGCCCTGCACTCCTAGTCTGCGAGCCTAAGCCGGAACGATTCAGTTGGATCGGTCGTGCTTGCTCGATCTGCTTGCGCAAATCCTTCGTTGTTCGCTCGTTACGGGCCTGGTACCGGCCCGCGCCTCGCTCACTCCTCGGCTTGCGCAAGCATCTGCGTCGCAATCACTTCCCTCCCAACTGAATCGTTCCGGCT
>CAIRNV010000202.1 GCA_903880005.1 uncultured Verrucomicrobiota bacterium
CGCCTCGCTCACTCCTCGGCTTGCGCAAGCATCTGCTTCGCAATCACTTCCCTCCCAACTGAATCGTCCCGGCTTAGCCGGAACGATGCCGTTGGATCGGTTGTGCTTGCTTGATCTTCTTTCGCAAGAGCTTCGTCCTTCGCTCGTTACGGGCCTCGTGCCGGCCCGCGCCTCGCTCACTTCTCGTCTTGCACAAGCATCTGCTTCGCAATCACTCCCCCCAACTGAATCGTCCCGGCTTGGGGCCATGAACCCCTGGCGTTTCCATGGGCTGACGGCCGTGTTGTTGCTGGCTTGGCTTGCCTTGAGCCTCCCGTCCTTGGCGCAGCCGGCGCGTTCGGGCGTCGCCCCAGCCCCGAGGATTCTGTCGCGAGGGCCGGCCGCCGGCAGTTACCAAGCCTTCCCAGACGTCTGCCGCCTGGCCAACGGGGATCTCCTTTGCGTCTTCTACGCCGGCCACGGCCATGTCTCGTTGCCACGTGCGGATTGGCCTCGGGGCGGTCGCATTTGCTGCGTGCGTTCCGAGGACGACGGCCAGACGTGGAGCGAGCCACGCGTCCTGTTTGATGGACCGGATGACGACCGCGACCCCCACGTGGCGCAACTCCGCGACGGGACGGTGGTTTGCTCGTTCTTCCCTTACCGCCAGGGGGCCGGCGAGAAGGCGGAGTTCGAGACGGCCATCGTGGTGTCGCGCGACGGCGGTTGGTCCTGGGAGCCCAGGCACCGGGTCCTGGCACCGGGCTGGGCGGTGTCGGCGCCGGTGCGGACGTTGTCGGATGGGACCCTCCTGCTGGGGGTGTATCGCGAGGAAGGGGCGACGGCCTACGGCGGCGTCTTGCGTTCGGGGGACGGTGGACGCACGTGGAGCGGGCCGATTTCCATCGGACAGGACTCCGGCGTGCGACTGGACGCGGAGACGGACGTGGTGGAGCTGCGGGACGGGACGGTTCTTGCGGCCTTGCGGGGGGACAAGGTGCCGTTGCACTTCGCGCGCAGCCGAGACGGCGGCCGGACCTGGGGCCGGGTTGTGGATGCGGGCTTCCCGGGGCATTGCCCGCATTTCACGAGGCTGCGGTCGGGGGCGATCATCCTGTCGCATCGGCTTCCGTCCACGGCCATGCACGTGAGCCGGGATGACGGCACGAGCTGGGGCGAGGCGATGGTGATCGACGCGGTGGGGGGAGCGTACCCGGCGACGGTGGAGCTGAACGACGGGACGGTGTTGGTGGTGTACTACGAGGAGGGGGCGGGCAGCGCGATTCGCGCGCGACGATTTCGCCTGGGGGAAGCCGGCGTCGAATGGCTGTCCTTGGGCGTGGACGCGCGGGACGTCGGGTCTCGGCGGGAGCTGTTCGTGGACCGGTACCTGGTGGATCGGATGGAAGGGTGCGAGCTGCGGTTGCAGAAGCCGGTGGAGCGAGGCGTGGCGCTGGTGTTCGACAAGCCATGGGAGGGTGCGTTCTCGGGCTACGTGACGGTGATCCAGGACGGGGACGCGATGCGGATGTATTACCGCGGCCTCCCGGTGCCGGGACAGGACGGGAGCACGAACGAGGTGACCTGCTACGCGGAGAGCCGGGACGGGGTGACGTGGACCAAGCCGTCTTTGGGGTTGTTCGAGGTGATGGGGACGCGCAGCAACAACGTGGTGCTGGCCGGACAAGCGCCGTTTTCGCACAACTTCTCGCCGTTCCTCGACACGAGGGCGGGCGTGGCCCCCGGGGAACGATACAAGGCGCTCGCCGGCACGGTTGAGACGGGGCTGCACGGGTTTGTGTCGGCGGACGGGTTGCGCTGGCGGCGCATGGAGGGCGGGCCGCTCTTGAAGGAGGGGGCGTTCGACTCGCAGAACGTGGGCTGCTGGTCGGAGTCGGAGGGATGCTACGTCGTGTACCTGCGGAGCTGGACGGGCGGTGGCTTTGCGGGGTTCCGGTCGATCAGCCGGGCGACGTCGGCGGACTTTCGGGCGTGGAGCAAGCCGGAGCCGATGACCTTTGGCGACGCGCCCCCGGAGCACTTGTACACGAGCCAGACGCAGCCCTATCCGCGCGCGCCGGGGTTGATGGTGGCAACCCCCATGCGTTTCGTCCCGGGAAGGCGCGTGTTGTCCGGGGAGCAGGAGAAGGTGTTGGGAGTCTCGAAGGGGTATGCGTCGGACGCGGCGGAGGCCGTCCTGATGACGTCGCGGGGCGGGACCCGGTACCAGAGGACGTTCCTGGAGGGGTTCATCCGGCCGGGGATGGACGCGGGCAACTGGGCATCGCGTGCGGGGTTGACGGCGTTGGGGATCATCCAGACGGGCCCGGGCGAGATGTCCGTGTACAAGCAGGCGCACTACGCGCAGGCGAGTTGCCACCTGGTGCGCCACGCGTTGCGATTGGACGGGCTGGCCTCAGTTCATGCGTCGTTTCGGGGCGGGGAAATGGTGACGCATCCGCTGCGTTTCCGGGGCTCACGGCTGCGATTGAACCTGAGCACGGGGGCGGCGGGCAGCGTGTGGGTGGAGGTGCAGGACGCCGGGGGCACGCCCCTGCCAGGACTGGGCTTGGCGGATTGCCGGGAGATCGCGGGGGATGAGCTGGCTCGCGAGGTGAAATGGGGCGATGCGGCGGCGTTGCTCCGGCAGGAGGGCCAGCCGGTGCGCCTGCGATTCGTGCTGCGGGACGCGGACGTGTACGCCCTGCAATTCGGGGATTGAGACAGGCGTCGCGCCGGCGCCGGGATCCCTCAAAAAATGCGCAAAACGAAGAGCCTTCCCACACCCGTGGCGCGTGTCGTTGGGGTTGAGGTCCTCGTCAGCCGCCCAAGGCGCGCGGTTCCCGCGGCGCGGGATTGAAGCAGTTCTCGGTGAACGCGTGTCACGGCTCCTGTTGGGTCACGCCCCGCAGCAGCATGCCGCTGCCACGTTGGTGCCTGGCGCGGTTCCGGGGCCGGGGGTTCGGATCCCATTCCCGGGTTCAGTCCCCGATGCGGAGATTGTAGCGGCGTCGGACGCCGTCGAACTGGTAGTGAACCCGGAAGTCCCGGACCCCGGGCATGCCGTCGGAGGGTGCGTCCCCGTCGGACTTGATGCGGGCGACGACCTCGGGGGCGAGACCGGAGGAGTCGAGCCACTTGGAGGCGTCATCGGGAACGGTCTGGAACCATTGCCGTGCGGCCTGCTCGATGGCGGCGGTGCGGGCGTCGGCGTTCTGGATGGTGGCCGCCCATTGGAGGGCGGTCTGGGGCTCGAACTGGATGAGCTGCGACGACAGGGACTGGACGACCTCGTCGGTGCGGACGGCCTCGGGTTGCTGGGCGAGCCAGGCGGCGGCGGCGGCGGGATCCTTGGCGGCCCATTGGCTGACCAGTTGGTTGGCGGAGGACGCGCGGGCGGCGGGGTCGGGAATCTTGTCGAGGGCGGCGGCGGCCGAGACGGGGTCGGAGGTGGACCAGGATTGGAAGGTGGCCTCGACGGTTTGTTGGCGAAGCTCGGGTTGTGAGAGGGACTGGGCGAAGGCCAGGGCCTCGGCGGGGGAACGCTCGGCCCAGTCGGTGACGGCGGCCTGCATGGCCTGTTGGGAGGCCTCGCCCTCCGGCAGGGTCTGGACCCACGCGAGGGCGTCCTTGGGATTCTTCCCGACCCATTGCGAGGCCACGTTGGCCCACGCGCCGGGGTCCACATCCGAGGCGGGTAGGGAGGCGAGATAGGCCGCGGCGGCGGCGGGGTCGGAGTTCGCCCATGGCCCCACGACGTTGGACAGGACGGCCTTGCGCGCGCCGGGGTCCTTTTGGGACTTCATCCAGGCGACGGCCCCGTCGAGGTCGTTCTCGGCCCAGTTGCCGGCGACCTGGGCCATGGCCTGGGCGCGGGCGGGGCCCTTCGGGAGGGATTCGACGAGTGCGACGCTCTGCTCGGGATCTAGTTGGGCGAGTTGCAACGCGAGCTGGGTGGCGACCGTGACGCGTTCCTGAGGGTTGGCGAGGGAACGGACCCAGTCGAGGACGGCCTCGGGCTGGGCTTGCGAGAGATGGAGGCCGACGACGTTGAGCGCCGCGTTGCGGATCTCGCCGGGCGGGAGGGTTGCGACGTGCAGGGCGGCGGCCTTGGGATCTTGCTGGGCCCACTCTTGGATCAACCCGTTGAAAGCGTTGTCGCGGGCCGCCTGCGTGGGGAGGCCGGCAATCCAACGGAGGCCGGCCTGGGGGTCGGAGGCAAAGGACCGGGCGAGGGCCTGGACGAGCGAGGGTTCGCCTTGATGCCGTTGGTACATCTCCAAGGCGGCCTTGGGATCCTCGTTGGCCGCCCACTCCAAGGCGGCGCCAATGGCGACGCGGCGCGTGTCGGGGTTGTCCAGGCCCTCGGCCCATCGCAAGGCGGCCTGAAGATCCTGGCCGGCCCATTGTGTGGCGATGGCCGCCACGGTCTCGCGATGCCGAAGGACGCCGGGTAAGCGCGGCAGCAGGTCTGCGGCGAGGGAGGGCGACGTCTCGGCCAGGCTGTACAGGAAGACGCGAGCCAGGCGGGCTTGGGAAGGGCCATCGCCCAAGGATCGCAGGTGGGCGATGGCGCCGGCGGCATCGCGTCGGGCCCATGTGCCGATGAGGCGTCCGATCTCGATGCTGTCCTTGGGGAGCTTGAAGAACTCGTTGGCCGCTTGGAGGGCGGTGCGAGGATCGAGCGCGGCCCATTCACTAAAGAGCTGGGAGGCGAACTCCCTGCGCTCGCCGACCTGGGGCATGGAGCGGATCAAGGCGAGGCCCTGGCTGGGGGCGCGACGGCCAAGGATCGTGGCGACCAGGTTCTGGGAGCGGTTCCGCGCCGTGCCCGACGTGAGCGACTGATACCATCGCACGGCCCCGGCGACGTCGTGGTCGATCCATGCCTCCAGGATGGCCGAGCGCCACGAGTACTCGAATTCGCGGCCCTTGCCGCGTTGGCGCTCTGCGATGGCCAGTGCCTTGCCGGGGTCGGTCAGGGCGAGCCGCGCGAGCAGGCGTTCCCCAAACAGACCAAGGGCCTCGCCTGGCACGACGGCCTCGGCCACTTCCAAGATGCGCACGACGTCGGCGATGGGGGCGACGTCGGCGAGCTCGCGGAGGCGATCCGCCCGGGCCGTTGAGGATGGAAGCGCCACGGCGGCGGCCAGGTCGGCAGCCCAGTCGCCACTGGAAGGTGCGCCGGCTGCATCCTGCCGCTGCGAGCCGGCCGCGCCCGTCCCGCCGGTTACACCGGCGCCTGCGGGCAGGTTGGTGCCGATGGCGGCACGTGCGAGCTGGGTCCCGGGGCGCGAGCCGGCGTCGGGGACGCTTGTGTGGGTGAGATGACCGGCGACGTAGCCGGCGGCGGCCCCGATGGCGAGCGCGGCGGTGAAGGCGAGGGCGGGCTTGGTTTCCATGCACGCGCCGGATCCCGGCGCGGCGTCATTGAAGCCTTCCCCGTGAATCCTTCAACCACGCTTTCCAGCGGGCGGATCCGCGGGCCGTGCCTCGCGGGCCATTCCCGCTACGCAATCGCGCCCAAGGCCGCCACCAGGTCTGGCGGAAGCCGCTGCGGTCGATCCTCCAGGTTGGTGGCCACGTGCAGGGTCCGGCCCGTCACCCGGACGTCGTCGGCCGGGCCCATCACCCGGTAGGCGAACTCCAGGCGCAGGCGCCCCAGGATTGTCGGCGTCACCTCGACGTGAATGAGGTCGTCGTAGCGCACTGGCGCGGCGTAGCGCACGTCGGCCTCGAGGACCGGCAGGATCAACCCGCGCTCTTGCAAGGCGAGGAAGGGGAGTCCCATCGACCTGAGGAACTCTCCGCGGGCCTCCTCGAACAAGTCGAGGAAGCGCCCGTAGTAGATGTGGTTGCCCAAGGTGCACTCCGAGTACACCACGCGATGGGGATGACGAAACGCCGGCATGACGGGGAAGGGGAGCCCCCCATCGGTCTCGTTGGCAAGTCCTGGGACACGCCGACCCGGGAGCCTCGCATGGGAGGCAAAACGGCCTTGACGCCGGGTGACGCGGGCGGCTTGGGTGCGCCATCGCCATGAAAGCTGGTTCATCTCCACGGGTTTCGGGTGCCATCGCACCCTGCGGGTTCACGTTGATCGAGTTGCTCGTGGTCATCGCGATCATCGCGATCTTGGCGGGCATGCTTCTGCCGGCGTTGGGCAAGGCGAAAGCGAAGGCCCAGGGCATCCAATGCATGAGCAACCAACGCCAACTGAGCCTCGCGTGGAACCTCTATGCGGGCGACCATGGCGACCAGCTCGTGTGGAACGACCTGACCGCTGATGGCTCGGGGTGGGTGCGGGGTGTCCTCGACTACAACCCCGGCAACCCTCACAACACCAACCGCGCCAACCTGCTCGATCGCAACTACGCCAAGCTCGCCCCCTACACGCAATCCGCCGGCGTCTATAAATGCCCGGCCGACAACTCCTACGTGGTGTCGGGCGGCCGCCGCCTGCCCCGCGTGCGCAGCCTTTCCATGAGCCAGGCCATGAACTCCCGCGACGACTGGCTCAGCTTCATCACCAAGCGAAAATACGTGGTCTTCCGCAAGATGGGGGACTTCAGCCTGATGAGCCCATCCATGGCCTATGTCTTCATCGACGAGCATCCGGACAGCCTCAACTTCGGCGACTTCGCCGTGGCGATGAACGACGGCGCGGCGGCGTCGGCCATCCACATCATCGACTACCCCGCCAGCACCCATAACCGCGCGGGCGGGCTCAGCTTCGCTGACGGCCACGCGGAGGTGCACAAGTGGGTGGATGCGCGAACGATCAAGCCGGTGACCATGAAGCTCATGACGCTGGTCGTGCCGTCGGCCGGCAACGCGGACATGATCTACATGTCCGAGCGCGCTTCCGTCCGGCTGCCCTGAACCTAAAAACGGCAGTTGAAGGGGGCTTCAAGACAAGGAAATGGCCGTCCCATCAAGGCAAAGAGGCCCATTGGGATGAATTCTAGACCTCACCCTGCAGGTGAGGTTGGGTGGGGCGCAGGCGGCCGCTCGTGGGCCTGGAAGCCGGCCGAAAGCGGCGAAGGGCCAAGAACCCCGGATGACACGGATCACACGGATTCAAGCACGTCGTGTGCCCTGGGCGCATTCGCCATGGATGAGACCTCCCGGCTTGGACCGATCCGTGTCATCGGTGTCATCCGTGGTTTTCCGCCAGAAGCCCTGATCCACCGGCCAATTGAAGGTGGAAGCGGCGTCCATCCGCTTGCCCAGCATGGACCCGCGGCAGGATGCCGTTGCCACTCTCTGCAGCCGGCGCACGGAGGTGGGGCATCCTTGCCTGGGAGCGCGGCCGTCCCCGGCCGCTCGGGCAGGAAGCAGCGCCCGGGGACGGGCGCGGTCCCAGGGGCGTGCCGCGTGCTTCGTCCCGGCTCAAATCTCCACCTGCATCCCAAGTTCCACGACGCGGTTGGCGGGCAAGCGGAAGAAGGCGGTGGCGCTTTGGGCGTTGCGGGCCATCAATGCAAACACGCGTTCCCGCCACAGGGCCATGCCTCCCTTCTTGGAGGGAAGCACCGTCTCCCGGCTCAGGAAGAACGTTGTCTCCGTCTCCTTGAACTCCAGGCCCTGGCCCTCGCACAACGCAAGCACCAGCGGCACGTTCGGCTCCTCGAAGAATCCAAACCGCGCCTTCACCCTCCAGAAGCCCAGGGTGAGCTTCTCGATCTCCACCCTGTCGGCGTCCGGCACCCGGGGATCCTCGTCCACGCCCACCGTCAGGAAGATGATCCGCCGATGCAGCACCTTGTTGTGCTTCAGGTTGTGCAACAGGGCCAACGGCGTGCCGTCGGAGTTGCCCGCCATGTACACCGCCGTCCCCTCCACGCGCTGCGGCTGACGGCGCTCCACGCTCTCGATGAACTTTTCCACGGGGATGGCCGACGACCGCATCCGTTGCCCCAGCAATTGACGGCCGCGCTTCCACGTCACCATCAGCGTGAACAACCCTGCCCCCACCACCAAGGGCACCCATCCGCCGTGCGTGATCTTCAAGGCATTGGCCCCGAAGAAGGCCTGCTCGATGAGCAACGCGGGCACGCACACCAACGCCGCCATCCACCACTTCCAACCCCACAACCGCCGGGCCGCGAAATAGAACAACACCGTGTCGATGGCCATCGTCAGGGTGACCCCGATGCCGTAGGCCGCCGCGAGGTTGGTCGTGCTCCGGAACTCCAGCACCAATCCGAGGCACGCCACCGCCAACGCGGCGTTCACCTGGGGCAGGTAGATCTGGCCGCGCTCCCGCTCCGACGTGTGCTCGACCACCAGCCTCGGGATGTATCCCAACTGGATCCCCTGCATCGTCAGCGAGAACACCCCCGTGATCAGGGCCTGCGACGCAATCACCGCCGCCGCCGTCGCCAGGACCACCAACGGGATCAACGCCCACTTGGGCGCCAGGTTGTAGAAGGGGTTCGACGCCGCGAGCGGGTCGGACAACAGCAAGGCGCCCTGCCCGAGGTAGTTCAGCACGAGGGCCGGCAAGACCAAGGTGAACCACGCCTGGCGGATGGGTCGCCGCCCAAAATGCCCCATGTCCGCGTACAACGCCTCGCCGCCCGTCACCGCCAGGAACACGGAGCCCAGCACCGGGAACACCTTCCATCCGCCCTCGACAAGGAACATCAGGCCATAGGCCGGGTTCAGCGCCGCCAGCACGCCGGGGTTGGTGACCAAGCCCGACAACCCCAGCAGGCCCAACACCCCAAACCAAGCCACCATCACCGGACCAAACACACGACCCACCGCCGCCGTTCCGGCGCTCTGGGCCATGAACAACGCCGCCAGGATCGCCACCGTGATGGGGACCACCCATGACTCCAGCTTGGGCGTCAGGACGTTCAACCCCTCCACCGCGCCCAGGACGGACATCGCCGGGGTAATCATCCCGTCCCCGTACAGCAACGCCGCGCCAAACAACCCGAGCCCCACCATGACCCGCGCCGTCCGCGACATCGCGATGCCCAGCCCGCGCCGCTCGGGGAACGCCAGGGACATCAATGCCAGGATGCCGCCCTCGCCCTTGTTGTCCGCCCGCATGACGAACACGAGGTACTTCACGGACACGATGAGGATCAGCGACCAGATGAACAACGAGAGCACCCCCAGCACGTTGCCGCGGGTGACCGCCAGCGGGTGATGCCCGCCGAAGCATTCCCGCATGGCGTAGAGCGGGCTGGTGCCGATGTCCCCGTAAACGACGCCCAGCGCCCCCAGCGCCAGGCCCGCGTGCCGCCATGTAAAACCCGCCGAGCCTCCTGAGTCTTTCATCTGCCCTTCATCCCGTCATGCCAACCAGGCTGCTGGAGCCCGTCCTACCCACGACGGCTTCGCACGCCCAAACGCCGCCTACGAGGTTAGCTGACGGGCTCGGGCCGTTCGGTGCCCGCGACGGCCGGTTGCCCGGCTTCGTTCGCCCCCTCCGCAGGCCAGGATGGCTCGCGGAACTTGGTTCCCCCGCGCCCGATGGTTGGTTTCACCGAGCCTCGACGTGCATCGGCTATCTCAAACCCCTCCCCGGGTGTCAAACGGCCGTTTCCCCGGGGACGGGACGCCCCCACCGCAGGGATCCCATCAAGAAAAAGCCCGGCTGACGGGCCATCCCACTCGATTCCATGCCACCGAGATCATCTAACCGTTGGCAAGGAACGCGGGGACAACACCGTCAGCCGGGCAAAACCATGCCCACCCGTGCCGGGACGATTCACTGGCTTCGGTCGTCCCGGCATCGTGGTGCTACGACTTGGCCTTGTGGCTGCGGGGTTGGCGGGCCCGCTCCGCCGTCCGGAGCGACTCCCGCGGGGCCGCAATACGGTGCACCTCGTGCCTCACCTCCGTCCGGTCCGCCTTGCCTCGCGAGTCCCGTGCGCCGGGATGTTCACGGGGCGCCAACTGCGACTTGTTGCGGACCGGTTGGTCGCAAAGCGGGACGCCTCCTGGCAATTCCACGTTGGGAGCCGGCGGCGCGACGACGAGGGGTGAGGGATTCATTTCAGCGGATTTTTTCTTCATGGCATGGACGCTCGTGGGCCGACGTGCCCGGCGCCACCCTTTCCTTGCCCAGGAACAACCCCCGGCCTTCGGGTCCCAGCTTCAACCTGGTGGACGAGTTTTCCCGCAACCCGACGAAACCCTGGGCGAGGGCGGCGGATGACGGTCGCGATCCCACCTCGAACGTCGGGAGCCTTGCGTTCCCATGAGCCAAGCCGCCCCATGGGCGCGTGCAATTCCGGAGGATCCTCGTTCGGGGGGCGTTGGGCTTGGCAGGTTTGGTGGCGGTGGCCGCCATCACGGCGGGGGCCATCGGGTGGTACCTCCACCCCTCGCACGTCCGCACCGATGGCATCGCCTACGGGGAGCGCCATGGCCGGCCGTTGACGATGGACGTCATCAGGCCGGCGCGACCGAACGGGCTCGCCGTGGCGCTCATGGTCTCGGGTGGTTGGAAGTCCTCGGGCCCGGGCGGGGCGCCCACGTGGCTGGCGGCCCCGCTGCTCCGGAGTGGCTACACCGTCTTCGCCGTGTGCCACGTGTCGCAACCCGAGGCGACCGTGCAGGAGATCTTCGATGACATGCAGCGCGGCATCCGCTTCATCCGCGCCCATGCCGCCGAGCACGGCGTCCGACCCGACCGCATCGGCGTGACGGGCGGATCGGCCGGCGGACACCTGTCCTTGTTGCTGGCGACCCGCGGGGACGGTGGCCGACCGGACGCCGCCGACCCGGTGGATCGGCAGCCCAGCACGGTCCAGGCGGTCGCCATCTTCTATCCCGTGACGGACCTGCTGGACCTCGGGGCCTCGACGGAAAACCTGCATGATGGCGGGGCGCCAAAATCATTCAGGAAGGCGTTTGGACCGACGGTCACCAACCTCGCCGCCTGGACGAACATCGCGACGGCGTTGTCCCCTGCCCGGCACGATCATGCGACGCTGCCGCCGACGCTGATTCACCATGGATTGGCGGACACGTTGACGCCGCCCGAGCAAACGGAGCGGTTCGCCGCCCGGGCGCATGCGGCGGGCCGGCGGGTGGAGGTGGTGTGGCACCCCGGAGCCCAGCACGGTTGGCTCACGATGCCGTGGGACATCCGGCACTTCGCGCGCTGGTTCGACCAACACCTGCAACCCTGACGACGCGGGGCGTCGTGGGGTGACGTGTCCGGGGTCCTTCGGCCTGGAAACGGCTGTCGCGCATCAGACGCCACGCTTGTCCGGCGACCTTCAGTTTCATGGGTCGCGGGGCTACTTCCCAGTCGCGGGGCCGTTCATGCCCTTGAGCATCCCGAAGACGTCGCTGTCGGTGCCGAGGAGCAGTGTGGTGTTGGCGTCGGCGGCCTTCTGCCACGTCTCCAAGGTCTTCATGAAGGCGTAGAACTCGGCGGCCTGGGCATCGCGGTTGTAGGCCTGCGCGTAGATCTCCGAGGCCCGTGCATCGGCGTCGCCCCGGACGGATTGCACCTTGCGATACGCCTCGGACTCGATGAGTTGCAGCTCCTTCTCGCGATTGCCCAGGATGCGGGCGGCCTCGCCCTGGCCCTCGGAGCGGAAGCGCTCGGCGATCTGCTGGCGCTCGCTGATCATGCGTTGGTAGATCGATTGCTCGACGGCACGGTTGTAGTTGATCCGGGTGAACTGGACGTTGAGCAACTCGATGCCGAACGACGCCAGCTTCGGCGCGGAGGCGTCCTGCACGAGTCGCTCCAAGGCCGCCCGGCCGGACTGGATCGCAGGCCAGTGCACCTGCAACGCGATGCCGTCCGACTTCACCTCCTCGCGGACGGGTTGTCGTTCGCGGCTGCTGCGGACGATCTCGATGAGGTCGTGCGCGGCCACCACGCTCCGGATTTCGCCGCCGATGATGTCGTCGAGCCGGGAACGGGCGCTGCGTTCGTCGCGCAGGCGCAGGAAGAAGGCCCCGGGGTCGCTGATGCGCCACCGCGCGAAGGCATCCACGACGAGGTAGGTCTTGTCCCGGGTGGGCATTTCGCGCGGCTCGCCATCCCACTCCAGGGCGCGCCTCTCGATGCGGTGAACCTCCTGGGCGAGGGGGATCCGAAGGTGAAGTCCCGCGTTGGTGACGGCGGTCCCGACGGGCCGGCCGAACTGGGTCACGATCACCTGCTCCGTCTCGTTGACGACGTAGAACGGGTTGATCCAGAGGGCGAGGAGGAACACGGCGGCCGCGATGGCGAGCTGGATGAGGGTGCGATTCATGGCCTTGGGCTCCCGGTGGGACGTTGGACGGAAGGGACGGGCATCGAGCCGGCGGCAGCCCGCGGCGCGACGGCCTGCGCGGCGGGATGGTCGCCGGGCTCCATCGAGAGCATCGGGATCACCCCGCGCAGGCCGGCATCGACCACATATCGGCGCCCCAGGCGCGGGAGGACGTCCTGCATGGTCTCGAGATACAGCCGCCGCCGGGTGACCTCGGGAGCCTTGACGTACTCCGCCAGCAACGAGTTGAACCGTGCCACGTCGCCCTCGGCCTCCTTGACCCGTCGGGTCGCGTAGCCTTCGGCCTCGCTGAGCTTCTGGTCGGCCATGCCGCGGGCCTGCGGGATGATCTTGTTGAATTGGCCCTTCGCCTGGTTGATGGCCCGTTCCCGCTCCTGCTGGGCTTGGTTGACCTCGTTGAACGAGGCCTGCACCTCGCCGGGCGGGTTCACGTCCTTGAGCTGCACCTGGTCCACCGTGATGCCCGTCTCGAACAAGTTCGCCAGCCGCTGCATCTCCTTCAGCGCCTCGAACTCGATCTCCTGTCGGCCCACCGTGATCACCTCGTCCACCGTCCGGTCGCCGACCACCTGTCGCATCACGGATTCGGACAGGTCACGCAGGGTGACCTCGGGGTCGCGCACCTTGAAGGTGAAGGCTCGGGGGTCATTGACGCGGTACTGCACCACCCACTCCACCACCGCGACGTTCAGGTCGCCGGTCACCATTCTCTTCTCCCGTTCTTGCTCGGAAGGATCGGTGGACTGAAACGGGCTGCTGGACCCCGGCGTCCCGAAGCCAAACTCCACCTTCAACTGGCGTTTCACGGGGACCTTGGTCACCTCGTCGATGCCCCACGGAAGCTTGAATCGCAGGCCCGGCGTCACCACGTGGCTGAACTTCCCAAACCGCGTCACCACGGCCTCCGAGTCCGCCGGCACGGCGTAGATGCTCGTCCACGCCGCCGAGAGCAACCACCACCCCACGATCAGCCCCGGAAGGTAACGCACCCAGTTCTTGCCCGCCCCCGGGCCGGCGCCCTCCGTCACGTCGATGAATGGGGGCCGCTTCGTTCCTCGAAACCAGCGCATGCCTTGTGCATCTCACGGCAAGCACGCCGCCGCGACCGAATTCTGCGCCGGCGCGGCGGCTCCCGCAGCCATGCCGCCGAATCCACCCGCTCCACCAGGCGAACGTGCATGCGGTTTTTTGGTCCCACCTCATCACGTCGCTGGATAGCCTGCCGCCCATGAAGCTCTGCCGTTTCGTCGTAGGCCGGGATGCCGTGGTACGACCCGGGATCCTGGAGGAATCCACCGTTCGCGACCTGTCCGCCGCAGGCATCGGGACGTTGTCGGACTTGCTGGAATCGCCCGACTTGGCGGGGGTGCTGAGGGGGTTGGCGGGGGCGGCACTGCCGCTGCTGGAGCTTGCGGAGGTCCGGTTGCTGGCCCCGGTGGATCGCCAGGAGGTCTGGGCCGCCGGCGTCACGTACCTGCGCAGCAAGAAGGCCCGCATGGAGGAGTCCGACTTCAGCGCCACCGCCTACGACCGGGTGTACGACGCGCCGCGCCCCGAGATCTTCTTCAAGTCCATGCCCGCCAAGGTGTCGGGCCCGGGCGGCCCCGTGGGGATTCGGTCGGACGCGACCTGGAACGTGCCGGAGCCGGAGTTGGCGCTGGTGTTCAACTCCCGCATGCAACTCGTGGGCTACACGGTGGGCAACGACATGTCGTCGCGCGACATCGAGGGCGAGAACCTGCTCTACCTGCCCCAGGCGAAGATGTACCGGGCATCGTGCGCCCTGGGGCCGGCGATCCGCGTGCTCGCGGACGAAGCCGAGGCCCGGACGTGGTCGATCGGGGTCCGGATCGAGCGCGGGGGAAGCGTGGTGTTCACGGGCGAGACGTCCGTGGGGCAGATCAAGCGGACCTTCGGGGAACTCGCGGGATGGCTCGCCCGCAGCCAGGACTTCCCGGATGGGGCGATCCTCCTGACAGGCACGGGCGTGGTCCCGCCCAACGACTTCACCTTGGCCGCCGGCGACCGGATCACCCTCCACGTCTCGGGCATCGGCCAATTGTCGAACGACGTCGTGGTGGTTTGACCGGCCGCGCGTGTCGGCATCGGCCGCGCCGCTCGCCAACGGCGCGGCCCATGGAATCAAGGCGCCTTCAAGCTGGGCTCGGCCACCCGGTAGAACATCGGGGCTCCCGCCGTGCGAACCTCCCACGATGACCCGGTGGGTTGCCATCCCACGGGTCCGTCCGCCATGGGACGCCACGTCACCAGGTCGTCAGATGCCTCCAGCCGAGCACCGCTAGGAAGTCGCCAAAGGACCCGGACCCGCACCGTCCCAGGGCTCGCCTCCTCGATCGCGACCGGCGGCAGGGCCGTCCCCGCGCTGGCAAGCGTCGGGGCACGGAGTCGCCCCGGCCCGAGCCCCGTGCTGACGTCCCGCATCTGGAAGCCGTAGCCCCCGGTTTCATCCGTCTCCCCATAGACCGAGATCGTGTAGAGGCCGTCATCCGGTATCCCAATCCAGGGCAACTCATCGCCGGAGAAGGCCAGGAGCGTCTCCCAAAACACCATGCCGTCGGCTCCCACCATGCCCCAGTACACCCGCTGCCCGTGGTCCGCCTGCAAGAACTCAAAATGCAGCACCTGGCCGGCTTGCGCGGCGAACTCATACTCCCCGACCTCGCCGGGCTCGGTGATGCGCCCCACCCAGGACGGCACGGCCACCCCGTTCATGACGTTGGTCCCGTTGACCCGTCCGGGCGTCACCCGATCCGTCAGCCCGATGCGCAACGGCCCGTGCTGCGGGATGGCCGCAATCCGAAAACCATGCTGCCCAACGCCCCGGACCCGGATCCGATACTCCGCCGTCGCCGGCAGCCGCAGCCTCCCCACATCCTGTTGCTCGACCGACACGTTCACGGTTCCCAGCCCCACCGGATCCCACAACGGCGTGCCATCGGCCTGCGAGCATTCCCACTGGACGACGGCGCTGTCCCCGAGGGTTTCGTCCACGTACACCCACTGGCCCGCCACGCCGTCGAACACGTACTCGTCCACGTCGCCCGGCACCGAAACCTGGCCGGCGCCCGCCGTCGCCACCCCGCCCACCTTGCCGGGCTCCACGGCCTGGCCGATGGCGATGCGGAACGTTTGGACACGGTTGCTTCGGACGAGGACCTGCACGGCGTTCGTGACGCGGGCCACGCCATCGCTGCACTCGATGCGCAACACATTGGTGGAGGGGCCCTGATTGGACTCCGGGGTCCAGATCAAGGTCGAGTTCGTCAACACCATCCCGGCCGGGGCGGACAGGAGCCGGATCTGCACTTCCTGCGCGGGGATGTCGGGATCCGTGGTCCGCAAGGACTGCACATAGCGTTCCCCCACGAGGATGCTGGCCCCGGCAAGCCCCACGAAGGAAGGCGGTTGGTTCACCTCCCGCACGACCACGTTGAAACGGTTCGTCACCCATCCCACGCCATCGCCCACCACCACCCAAACCCCATGCGTCGCCGGGCCGTCCTCCTCCCCCGTGTCCCACGTCACCGTGCCATTCGACACGGGCAGCGGCACCAGCTCCGTGGAAACCATGTTCCCGGGGGTCGCGCCCCTCGCCAGGAACGCCTCGATGCCCAACCTCTGCGCCGGGACGTCGGCATCGTTCGCAACCACCGTCACCTGCATGCGCCCGCCCTCGTTGAGCGTCACGTCCGGGATCGGTTGCACCACCGGAAGCTGGTTCACCTCCGTCACCACGACCCGGAACGTCGCCTGGACCGTCGCCACGCCGTCGCCGACGGACACCGTGACCGTGTTGGTCGAGGGGCCCTGCGCCTCCGTCGGCGCCCAGGCAAACACCCCGTTCGTGAACACCACCCCCGGCGGCCCCTGCACCAACTGGAACCGCAATGCCTGCGATGGCGCATCCGTATCGAAGGCCCCCAGGTTGCGCACCAACGTCGCCCCCTCCGGAATCACAAGGTTCGCGATGTTCGTGAAACCAGGCCGTGCGTTCACCTCCTGGACCCGGACCAGGAACGAGTTCGTCGTCCGCAATGCCCCGTCGAAGTTCTCCACCTGCACGACGTTCGTCGAAGGCCCGTCCGCCTCCGTGGGCGACCACGCGAACACGCCATGGGTCAGCACCGCCCCGCGAGGCCCTTGGAGAAGCCGCTGGGTCAGCGACTGCACCGGCAGGTCCGGGTCGGCCGGGACAAGGTTCCGTGCAAAGGCCACGCCCTCCGGGATCGTCACGTTCGTGATGTTCGAGAAGGAGGGCGGGAGGTTCACCTCGGTCACCCTCAACGTGAGGGAGTTGGTCACGCTCGCCATCCCGTCCGAAACCCGCACCACCACCCCGTTCGTCGAGGGCCCCTGCGCTTCCGTCGGCGTCCATGCCAAAACCCCGTTCGTCACCACAAGGCCAGCGGGACCGGAAACCAACTCAACCCACAACGACTGCGCCGGGATGTCCAAGTCCTGCGGCCGCAGCGGCTGAACGTAGGCGGCCATCTCGGGCAGGGTGGCGTTCGTGGCGCCGGGAAGGCTCGGCAAACGGTTCACCTCCCGTACGAACACCGTGAAGGTGTTGGTCACGATGCCCGCCCCATCCCGGGCAATCACCCCCACCGTGTTCGTCGAGGGCCCCTGCGCCTCCGTCGGGGTCCACACCAAGACGCCGTTGGTCATCACCATGCCGGACGGACCCGACAACAGCTCCACCGTCACCGCCTGCGCCGGCAGGTCGGTGTCCCGTGCCGACATCGCCTGCGTATAGGTCGTCATCTCGTTGATGGTCGCGTTGGTCGCACCCAGCAAGATGGGCAGCGTGTTGACCTCCATCACCACCAACGTGAAGGCGTTCGTCGTCCCCGTGACGCCGTCGGTGACCGACACCACCAACGTGTTCGTGGACGGGCCCTGCGCCTCCGTCGGCGTCCAGGCGAGCACGCCGTTCGTCAGAACCATGCCCAACGGCCCTTGCTCCAACTTCACGGTCAACGCCTGCGTCGGCAGGTCCGGGTCATTTGCGCCCAGTGCGCGGATGAACCCGACCATCTCGGGCAACGTCCCGTTCGTCGCCCCGGCGAACGTCGGCGGCC
>CAIRNV010000203.1 GCA_903880005.1 uncultured Verrucomicrobiota bacterium
ATTTCGTGTATTTCGTGGTTCCACAAACGCTGAGCTGTGGACCCCCTGCATGCAGGGTCGCGTGGTGGCGTGCTTCCTCGGGTAGGTGCATGGGAGCCATGCGAGGTGCTTGAGCGCGGCGAAGGGTTGGAACCACGAAATACACGAAATACACGAAAAAGAGGGTCTTCTCGTGCCCGCGGATCGTGTCCGTGGACTCGAGTCTTCGCGGGCCGTCCATGGTGCTCGGTTCCCCTGACGGGGAGATGAAGCAGATCGAGCAAGCACGACCGATCCAACTGAATCGTTCCGGCTAAGCCAGCAGGTCCTTCACCACGTTTCCGTGGACGTCGGTGAGGCGGAAGTCGCGTCCTTGATAGCGGTAGGTCAGCCGCTCGTGATCGATGCCCAGGGTGTGGAGGATGGTGGCGTTGAGGTCGTGAACATGGACGGGGTTCTCGGCGACGTTGTAGCCGAAGTCATCGGTTTGGCCGTAGGTGAGCCCGCCGCGGACCTTGGCTCCGGCCATCCAACCGGAGAAGCAGCGGGGGTGATGGTCGCGGCCGTAGTCCTCCTTGCCGAGCTTCCCCTGGGAGTAGCTGGTGCGGCCGAACTCGCCGCCCCAGACGACGAGGGTGTCGTCGAGGAGGCCGCGCTGGCGAAGGTCGGTGAGCAAGCCGAAGGAGGGTTGGTCGGTCTCCTTGCATTGCTGGCGGATGCCGCCAGGGAGGCCGCCGTGCTGGTCCCAGCCTTGATGGTACAACTGGATGAAGCGGACGCCGCGCTCGGCAAGGCGTCGGGCAAGGAGGCAGTTGGCGGCGAACGTCCCGGGCTTGCTGACGTCGGGGCCGTAGAGGTCGAGGACGGACTGGGGTTCCTTGGAGAGGTCCACGGCCTCGGGCACGGAGGATTGCATGCGGTAGGCCATCTCGTACTGGGCGATGCGCGCGTCGATCTCGGCGTCGCCGGACTGCGGGCGTTGCAGGTCGTGGAGGTCGCGCAGTCGGTCGAGCATGGCGCGGCGGGAGGCGTCGTCGATGCCCGGGGGGTTGGCGAGGTAGAGCACGGGCTCGCGCCCGGCGCGGAACTGGACGCCTTGATGGCCGGACGGGAGGAAGCCGGGGCCCCAGAGTCGGGAGTAGAGCGGTTGATCGACCTTGCCGCGGGTGACGAGGACCACGAACGCGGGGAGGTTGGCGTTCATGGAGCCGAGCCCGTAATGGACCCAAGCGCCCAGGCTGGGGCGACCGGAGATCTGGGATCCCGTCTGGAGGAAGGTGATGGCGGGGTCGTGGTTGATGGCCTCGGAGAAGTACGAGCGCACGACGCAGATGTCGTCCACGACCTTGGCGGTGTGGGGGAGCAGCTCGCTGACCCAGGTGCCGGCCTTGCCGTGGCGCGCGAACTTGAAGGCGGACCCTGCGAGCGGGAGCGTGGCCTGGTTGCCAGACATGCCGGTGAGACGCTGGCCGCGTCGGACGGAGTCGGGGAGTTCCTGCCCGTGGCGCTCGTTGAGGACGGGCTTGTAGTCCCACGTCTCGAGGTGGGATGGCCCGCCGCTCATGAAGAGGTAGATGACGCGCTTGGCGCGGGGCGCGTGATGGGTGGACCTGAGGAACGCGCCCTCGCCCACGACGGAAGGCGTCCCGGCCGCGTGGGCTCCAGGGCCCATGAGGTCGGCGAGGGCCATGGCGCCGAGGCCCATGCCGAATCGGTTCAGGAACTGGCGCTTGCTCAGGCCGAGGGCGGGCGCGGGCCCGGTGCAATGGGGGTCGTGGGCGTTCATGGGGAGGTTCATCGCTTCATCACGAACTCGTCGTGGTTCATCAAGGTGGAGACGACCACCGTGGCGGCGGCCAGCTCGGGGGCGGGGATGGCGGGGTCGGCGGGCATCTCGCCGACCTTGAGGTATTGCTGGGCGGACTCGGGGTGGCTGTTGAAGACGGCGCGTTGCTGTTCGAGAAGGCGGGCGAGGACGCCGGCCTCGGCGGGGGAGGCGTCGCGGCCCATCACGCGGCGGAAGACGCGGGCGAGCCGCGCGGCGTCGTCGCGGCTGCCGGCCTCGCGCCATGCTTGCTGGGCCAGGACTCGGGCGGTTTCGAGGAACTGCGGGTCGTTGAGGAGAACGAGCGCCTGGAGGGGCGTGGTGGTGGGCTCGCGCTTGGCCGTGCAGACCTCGCGCGACGGCGCGTCAAACGTGAGCATCGACGGGGGCGGGGCGGTGCGTCGCCAGAAGGTGTAGAGGCTGCGGCGGTAGAGGGCCTCGCCGTGGTCCTGGGAATAGGACTTGCCGGTGCCGGCATCCTCCCAGACGCCGGCGGGTTGATAGGGCTTGACCGAGCGGCCGCCCACCTTGCCCGCGAGCAACCCGCTCGCCGCGAGCGCGCGGTCGCGCAGCACCTCGGCGGGCCACCGATGCCGGGGGCCGCGCGAGAGCCACGTGTTCTCCGGATCCTTGGCGCGCGACTCGGGTGTGCCGGCGGAGGATTGCCGATAGGTGGCGGACGTCACGATGAGGCGGTGCAGGCCCTTGCGGTCCCAGCCGGACTCGATGAAGCGGTGGCAAAGCCAGTCGAGGAGCTCGGGGTGGGAGGGCGCGCGGCCTTGGTTGCCGAAGTCCTCGACGGTCGAGACGAGGCCGCGGCCGAAGTGGAGCTTCCATGCGCGGTTGACGGCGACGCGGGAGGTCAGGGGATGGGACGGGTGGGTGAGCCAACGGGCGAAGCCAAGCCGGTTGCGTGGCAGGTCGTCGGGCATGGGGAAGATGCGGGAGGGGACCCCGCGTTCGACGGCGGCGCCGGGGGCGTCGTAGGCGCCGCGCGCGAGGACGTGGGTGGGGCGCGGCCGTTCCATCTCCCTCATCACCATCATTTCCTTGAGGCCGGTGACGAAGGCGTCCTCGTCGGCGCGTGCCTTGGCGGCGGCCTCGCGGGCGGCGGCGATGTTGGGGTCGGCGCGATGGGCATGCCACGCGAGGAGGTCGGAGGGCGACGGGGCGGACGTGCCGCCGGCGAGGCGCGAGACCTCCCATGGGGTGAGGGCGGCGCCATGCACGACGAGGTCGTCGATGCGGCCGTTCTTGAAGCCGTTGTCGCGAAAGCGTGCGCCGAGGGTGAGCGAGAGGGATCCGGCGCCCGAGTCACCCCATTCGCCACGGTGGCGGATGTCCTTGTAGAGGTGGTCGCGCACCACCTCGGCGTCGGCGCGTCGGCCGTTGACGTAGAGGGCGACGCCGGCGGCCTTGCTGGAGCCGTCGTAGGTGACGGCGACATGGGACCATTGGCCCACGGGGAGCTTCTCCAAGGCGCGGACGGCGACGGCGTTGCCGGGCCAGAAGTGGATGAGCCCGAAGAACGGGCGGCCGGCGTCGAGGACCAACTCGTAGCCGCGGGAGCCGGAATCGGTCCAGGCCTGGGAGAGGTGGAGGACGACGGCGCGCGGGCGGGCCTCGGCGGGCTTGACCCAGAGGCTGATGGTGAAGGGGTCGTTGCGGCCGAAGCGACCGATACCGGGGAGGGAGACGGAGTCGTCGCCGTTGAACTCCAGGGCCTTGCCACCGCGATCCTCGACGAGGCGGACGGCTCCCTCGGCGGCGCCGTTGGTGGAGACGCCATTGGGGGACTTGCCGGCGGTGGCCGTGTCGAAGGCATAGGACGCGAGGGGCGCGGGAAGCGCGGGGACGGGCGGCGGGTTGGGGAGGACGGAGGCCTGGAGGGCGGCCGCGAGCCGTTGGTGGGCGAGGGCGAGGGCCTGCTTGAGATCCTCGTGCCGCCGTCGTTCACCCTCGCGGTAGAGGAACATCGTGGGCGTGGGCGTGGCGCTGGTGAAGTGCGAGTAGAGGCCGGACTCGTCGATGCTGTTGAAGAAGGCGGCGATGGCGTAGTAGTCGCGCTGGGAGACGGGGTCGTACTTGTGATCGTGGCAACGGCTGCACTCCATGGTGAGGCCGAGCATGGCGGTGCCCACGGTATGGACGCGGTCGGCGACGTATTCCTGGCGCCATTCCTCCTCGATGCTTCCGCCCTCGTTGGTTTGGCGATGGAGGCGGTTGAAGGCGGTGGCGAGGACCTGTTCCTCGCTGGGGTTGGGGAGCAGGTCCCCGGCCAGTTGCCACGTGAGGAACTGGTCGTAGGGAAGGTTCCCGTTGATCGCCCGCACCACCCAGTCGCGCCACGGCGACATGTCGCGCTCGACGTCCGACTGGAACCCGTAGGTGTCGGCGTAGCGGGCGAGGTCGAGCCATTCGCGGGCGAGGTGCTCGCCGAAGCGCGGGGAGGAAAGCAAGCGGTCCACGTAGGCCTCGTAGGCGGCCGGGGACGGGTCCGACGCGAGGAGACGAAGGTCGTCGTCGGAGGGCGGGAGGCCGGTGAGGTCGAGGGCGACGCGCCGCGCGAGGTCGTTGAGGGCGGCCGGTTGGGAGGGCTTCAGGCCCTCGGCTTCGAGGCGTTGGAGGACGAAGCGGTCGATGTCGTTGAGGGCGGGTCCGGTGGCGCGGGGCGTGGGGACGGGAGGCAGGCGAACGGGTTCAAAGGCCCAGTGCTTGCCCCAGGGGGCACCCTCGGCGACCCAGCGCTTCAAGGTGTCCTTCCGGGCCTTGGACAACGGCTTGTGCGTCTCGGGAGGCGGCATGATCTCGTCGGGATCGTCGAGGTCGAGGCGCCGGACGAGTTCGCTGGCCTCGGGCTTGCCGGGGACGACGGCGGCGCGGCCCTTCTTGTTGGAACGGACGGCCTCCTCGCGGAGGTCGAGTCGAAGCCCGGCCTTGCGACCCGTCTCGGACGGGCCGTGGCAATGGAAGCAATGGTCGGACAGGATGGGCAGGATCTCGCGGGAGAAGTCCACGGGAGCGGCGGTGGCCGCCCAATGAAGGCATCCCAGGAGCCATGCAAGCCGCGCCCAGCGAGTGGAAGTGGTGCCCATGCGCATTCTGGAAACGATGTCCAAGGGTGCGCCTCAATTCATCCCCAATCTTGCCGGGCGGGAAACATTTCGAGGGCCGTCCCAAGCCACACGCGGCACGGGGTCCCTGTGGATTCGGCGTTGCCCTGCGTGGGCGTGGGCCCATAGCCTCGGCGACATCCCACGAGCATTTGTCGTCATGAGACCTACCTACACGCGTGTCTTTGGTCGTCGTCAATTCATCCAGTCCGCCGCCAGCGCGGCCTTTGCCTTCAGCCTGGTTCCCGCCCGGGTTTGGGGCGCGAACGAGCGGCTGCGCGTCGCCGGCATCGGCGTGGGAGGGAAGGGGTCGGGCGACCTCGATCAAGCTGCCAACCATGGCGACGTGGTGGCGTTGTGCGACTGCGACGACACGTCGCTCCAGGCGAAGCTGAGGAAGTTCCCCGCGGCGGCGGGGTTCCATGACTTCCGCCAGCTCTTCGACAAGATGTCGGGCAAGATCGACGCCCTGACGGTCAGCACGGCGGACCACAACCACGCGCTCGCGGCGGCCATCGCCATCGAGCACGGGATCCACGTGTACGTGCAGAAGCCGTTGACGCACGACGTGTGGGAGGCGCGCTGGCTGCGGGACCTGGCCCGCAAGCACAAGGTGGCCACGCAGATGGGGAACCAAGGCACGGCGGAGGACGGGCTCCGCGCCGGGGTCGAGGCCATCCGCGCTGGCGTCCTGGGCACCGTGCAGCACGTCCACGTCTGGACGAACCGGCCCGTGTGGCCGCAGTCGCCGTCGGTGGTGGCGCGTCCGGCGGGCACGCCGGCCATCCCGCCGCACATCCATTGGGACGCATTCCTGGGCACCGCGCCCGAGCGCCCGTATCACCCCGACTACCACCCCTTCAAGTGGCGCGGGTGGTGGGACTTCGGCACGGGTGCGCTGGGCGACATGGGCTGCCACACGGCGAACCTCCCGTTCATGGCGTTGGAGCTGGACCATCCCACGCGCATCGTCGCGGAATCGGAGAAGCCCAACCCCGAGACCTGCCCGGGCTGGGCGACGGTCCGGTACGACTTCCCCGCGAAGGGCAAGCGCCCCGCCGTTGGGGTCACGTGGTACGAGGGCAAGTTGCCGTCCGGCACCAAGAATCTTCCGCCCATGGACCTGTTCCATGGCGAGAAGCCGGCGGACTCCGGCTGCCTCATCGTTGGGGACAAGGGCGTGATGTACTCGCCGTCGGACTACGGCTCGAGCTGGAAGCTCCTGCCGGGCGACCGTTTCAAGGACTTCGTGGCCCCGGCGCGGACGCTGGCGCGCAATGGCAAGGGCGACCAAGGGATGAAGGACGAGTGGGTGGCGGCGATCCGCGGCGGGCCCAAGGCCTTCTCGAACTTCGACTACGCCGGGTTGCTCACCGAGTTCATCCTGCTGGGCAACGTCGCGATCCGCGCCCAGACCGAGCTGAAGTGGGACGGCCCGAAGTTCCGGCTGACGAGCGGCGCGGCGGCGGCGAAGCAGTACCTCAAGCGCCCGTACCGCAAGGGCTGGACGGCCTAGCGGGTGCGATTCAGCCGGGAATGCATCGGAGAGGCGGCGGCCGCAATGCGTCGCCAGCGCCGGGCAAGGCAACGGCAACAAGGGCCCGGCAAGGATTCGCAAGGGGCAGGGAGCCCGCGCGGCGGTCGTCGTGGCACGATGACCGGCGCAACATGAAGTCGAAGTTGAACAGGAAGGCTCCATGCCCGCGCCGCAGGGATTGGCGGCTCGCGGTGGGGTTGGTGATTGCGGGATATGCAACGGCCCATGCGGACGCCCCGGTGGATCTGGCCCGGCAAGTCATCGTGGGAGAGGCGGAGTTCGAGGAGTTGGTGCAGACACCCTACATGCCCCCCGTCTTCGGGACCCAGGTGTACTCGGGGAAGAAGACGACGGTGCTGGACCTCGACGACCTTCCGCCGGTCCTGAACAACAATTATCGGCAGGCGTTGACGAAGGCCCCGGGCCTTTTGCTGAGCGAGGAAACGACCCCGTTGGTGAGCGTGGGCTACCGCGGGTTGAACCCGCATCGGATGCAGTTCACGCAGGTGCTCAAGGACGGCATCCCGATCCATGCGGACCCGTTCGGGTACCCCGAGGCGTACTACACGCCTCCCTTGGACACGGTGGATCGACTGGAGTTCGTGCGGGGTGGAGCCTCGTTGATGTACGGGCCGCAACCGGGTGGTTCCCTGAACTACGTCACGCACCGGCCGCGGTTGGACCGTCCGTTTTCCGCGCGAACTCAGCATGTCCTCGGGTCGGACAACCTCTACTCGACGTACACCTCGATGGACGGGACGTCCGGGCGCCTGGGGTATTACGCCTACTTCAACCATCGGCGCACCGACGGGTTTCGATCCGCGAACAGCGACGTGGCCCTCTACACGGGGAGCGCGAGGCTGGTGTTGGATGCCAAGACCGACAGTCGATGGCACCTGACCTACGACGGGTATGGGGAGGAGCACGGCGAGCCGGGTGGTCTTGCGGCGGCCCCGGGCCCGGGCGCGGTGGAGTATGCGCGGGACCGAACGGCGGCCACGCGTCCCTTCGATCGGTTCCTTCTGGACCGGCACTTCGCCGCCCTCGCCTGGGAGAAGGACTTCGCGGAGGACTCGCGGGCGACGGTGACGGGTTGGGGTGGGTATTACTCCCGGGTCAGCCGACGCCAGACCGGGGGAGGCTTCGGGGTCTTGGCGACCGGCCAGGGCAACACGATCGAGGACCAGCGCTTCTTCACGCAGGGATTGGAGGGTCGGGTCCGGCATGGGTGGGGGTGGGACGAGAACCAGCACGCCTTCGCTGCGGGCGCGCAGGCGTACCACACGGCCTCGCCGCGCGTGGACCTTCGCGGGGCGAGCCCGGTGGCGACGTCGGGGACGCTGTTGCGGGACACGGACCGCTCGGTGTTGTACACGCCGGTTTTTGCCGAGAACCGGTTCGTGTTGGGGGACCTCTCGATCACGCCGGGGGTTCGGCTGGAGAACATTTGGCAGGGCGTACGCGAGAACGTGAACGTGGACAAGGCGTCGCGCGGGACGCCCTTGGGAGACGTGCGCGACCATGACTTCGTCCCGCTGGGCGGCCTTGGGTTGGAGTACACCTTGCCCCGCGAATCCACGGCCTACGCCAACTTGTCGCAGGCGTATCGCCCGAAGCTCTACACGGAGGCGGTGCCGACATCGGGCGGGGCGGTGGCCAACCAGGACCTTGCGCCGGGCCAGAGCTGGCAGGCGGACGTGGGGCTTCGTGGGCGGCCCCTGCCGTTCGTGCACTGGGACACCAGCGTGTTCTGGATGAACTTCGACGACCAGTTGGGGACGGTGGGCAACACGGTGCAGAACATCGGGCGCACGGTGCATCGCGGGTGGGAGGCGTCGGTGGAGTTGGAGTTGGTGGGGTTGACGGATCGGCTGCAAGGCGGCGAAGGGCGGGGTGGGGAGCAGGAATTCGCGCTGCACGCGAACGTCATGTGGCTCCATGCCGAGATCGAGTCGTCCGCGAACCCGGCGTTGGTGGGCAACACGCCGGCGTATGCACCCGGCCACCTCGTGCGGGCGGGGGCCGTGTACCGGTGGCTGGGACGGGGCAAGGTGGCGTTCACGGGGACGGTCGTCGGCGAGCACAACGCCAACGAGAGCAACGCGGCGGCCTACGCCGTGCCGTCGTACATGACCTGGGACCTGACCCTGGAATGGAAGGTGTGGCAGGACCGGCTCAGCGTGTTGGGGGGCGTCAACAACCTCCTCGACGAGCGGTACTTTGCGCGGGTGCGTCCGGACGGCATCGATCCCGCCTACGGTCGCAACTTCTACGCGGGGCTGATGTTGGCTTTCTGATGCGGGGTGTTCGGGGAAGGACCCGAGGAAGACGAGGATAAAGAGGAGGAGGAAGATGGTGGCCGGGGGCGGGATCGAACCGCCGACACTGCGATTTTCAGTCGCATGCTCTACCAACTGAGCTACCCGGCCACCGAAGGCCCGACATGGAACCGGGCGAGGTGGCGGGTTGGCAAGGGAAATTCCGCGCGAAAACAAGGGCGGGTGCATCCCGAGGTTGTGGGCGGGAGTTGGGCGGGCAACGGAGATCGGACCGGTCCCGCGGTGCGGGAGCATGGAGTGGCGGCCGGGGACGGCCGCGCTCCCAGGATTGAGCGCACACGACGCCTTCGAGAACACCCACATCCTCGCGACGCGATGCGTTTCCTCGGGAGGCAACGTTCCAGCTTGGAGGCGATGTAGGCGGCGGGCATGGTCGTTCCGATGTCATTGTTGCCATTGGGTGAATTGCCTGCTCATACGCCCCGCCGGTTTCTCCCGAATTCGGTGGACCTGGGGACCTGGGCGGCCTTGGAGCCGCATTTCGACCGATTGGAGGCGGCGGGTCGCGCCTGTGGCACCGTCGGGGAGCTGGAGCGGTGGCTGGTGGACCTGGGCGAGGTGACGTCCGCCATCGATGAGGAGCGTGCGAGGCGGTACATCGCGATGACGTGCCACACGGAGGATCCGGCGGCGGAGAGGGCCTACCTGCAATTCGTGGAGGAAGTGGAGCCCCCGATGAAGCCCCGGATGTTCGCATTGGCGAGGTTGTACTCGGGGCATCCGCTGCGTGGGTTGCTGGACCCGGCACGCTATGGGGTCCTGGACCGAGCCAAGCTTTTGGAGGTGGAGTTGTTCCGGGAGGAGAACGTGGCGTTGGAGACGGAGGAGGCCCGGGTGGCGCAGCAATACCAGAAGCTGACCGGCGGGCTGACGGTTTGGTTTGACGGCGCCGAGCGCACGGTGGCGCAGATGGGGCGTTACCAGGAGGAGACGGACCGGACGGTGCGTGAGGCGGCATGGCGGGCGGTGGCGGACCGATGGCTGAAGGAGGAGGAGGCCTGCGATGGGTTGTTCGACACGCTGCGGGGACTGCGTGAGAAGGTGGCGGCGAACGCGGGCTTCGGGGATTACCGGGCGTATGCGTTCAAGGCGCGCGGCCGGTTTGATTATGGGCCGGACGACTGCCTGCGGTTTCATGATGCGATCGAGGAGGTGGTGATGCCGGTGGTGCGTCGATTGCAGGGGCGGCGTCGGTCACAGATGGGCCTGGATGCCTTGAGGCCATGGGACACTGGCGTGGACCCTCTGGGTCGGCCGCCGCTGCACCCGTTCACGGAGACGGCGGAGCTTGAAGAAGGTGGCCAGAGGATCTTCGACCGACTCGACCCCGTGCTGTCCGGCGAGTTCAGGAGGATGCGGGAGCTTCGGCTGCTGGACTTGGCGAACCGCAAGGGCAAGGCGCCCGGCGGGTACCAGTACACGCTGAGCGAGGCCCGGCTTCCCTTCATCTTCATGAATGCGGTGGGGTTGCAACGCGACGTGGAGACGTTGCTGCACGAGGCCGGGCACGCCTTTCATGCGTTGGCCTCGCGGGACGAGCCGTTGGCGCCGTACCGGGAGTGCCCGATTGAGTTTTGCGAGGTGGCGTCCATGGCGATGGAGCTGCTGGCGGCCGACAAGCTGGATGAGTTCTACGGCGAGGCGGAGGCGCGGCGGGCGCGGCGGACGCATCTGGAGGGGGTGGTAGGGGTGTTCCCGTGGATTGCGACGATCGACGCGTTCCAGCATTGGGCCTACACGAACCCCTCGCATGGGCGGGAGGAGAGGCGCGCGGCGTGGCTGGCGTTGATGGATCGCTTCGGCGGCGACGTGGACTGGGCCGGGCTGGAGCCCGTGCGCGGATGCCGTTGGCATCGGCAGCTCCATGTGTTCATCCACCCGTTCTACTACGTCGAGTACGGCATCGCGCAGTTGGGTGCGTTGCAAGTGTGGGCCAATGCCGGGAAGGACGCCGCCGGGGCCTTGGCGAGATATCGCCAGGCACTGGCGCTGGGAGGCTCCCGGCCATTGCCGGAGTTGTTTGCGACGGCGGGCTGCCGATGGGATTTCAGCAAGGAGACGCTCCGGCCGTTGCTGGGCGCGGTGGAGGAGGAGTTGGAACGATTGGGGTAGGGGATGGCCATGGGAGAGGGGCAAGGGAAGGTGGGGGATAGCCGGGAATTGCGGCCCGTGGACGGGGTGCAACGGGAGGTCACGTTGGCGTTGATCGCGCTGAACGTGTTCGTGTTCCTAATTGAGCCGGCGGTGCGGGATGCCTCGCGGGGTTGGTTTGAAGCGCGGTATTCGTTGGCGGTCTCGGGGTTGAAGGCCGGCTACTGGTGGCAGTTGGTGACCTTCCAGTTCCTCCACGGCAACTGGCTGCACCTGGGCACCAACCTGGTGTTGTTGCATTCGATGGGCCCGGTGCTGGAGACGTCCCTGGGGCGTCGTCGATACCTGTTGCTGTACATGGGTTCTGGGGCGCTGGGCGGTTTGGTGCAGATCGGGGCGGCCTTCGCGTGGCCCTCGCATTTCAGCCATGCCGTGGTGGGGGCGTCGGCGGGGTTGTGCGGGTTGCTGGGCGCGCTCGGCTACCTCTACGCGGACGACGTGGTTCGCGGGTTGTTGTTCTTCGTCATCCCGTTTCGCGTGAAGGCCAAGGTGATGCTGCTGCTGGCCGGCGTGATCTCGATGGTGGGAACGGTGCTTCCCTTTGGCCGGGTGGCGCACTTTGCCCACCTGGGTGGGTTGGTGGGAGGGTTGCTGCTGTTGCAGGTCATGCGCGTGAAGGCGACCTCGCTGGCGGGCGACGACGGCGAGGAGCCCAGGCCGGGGAACACCTGACGGGGCGTGGGAAAGGAGGCGTGGATGGCCGGCATGATGGACGGAAAGGTGGTGGTGATCATCGGGGGCACGTCGGGCCTTGGCCTGTCGGCGGCGGGTGCGTGCGTGGCGGCGGGGGCGAGGGTGGTGGTCACGGGCCGGGATGCGGCCAAGGTCAGGTCGGTGGAGCAGGCCTTGGGTGACGCCGTAAGGGGCGTTGTGGGCGATGCGCGCGAGCCGGGTGCGGCGGAGGCGGCGATCGAGGCGGGCCGGACCGCGTGGGGACGCTTCGACGGGCTTTATCACGTGGCGGGCGGCAGCGGGCGGCGGCATGGGGACGGGCCGTTGCACGCGCTGACGGATGACGGTTGGGCACGGACGCTGGAGTGGAACCTGGGTTCGGTGTTCCTGAGCAATCGAGCGGCGGCGCGGGCGCTTCGCGAATCCGGCCACGGCGGGTCCGTGGTGAACTGCGGGTCGGTGCTGGGTTGGTCGCCGTCGCCACGCCACTTCTCCACGCATGCCTATGCGGCCGCAAAGGCGGGCATCATTGGGCTGACGCGTGCGGCGGCGGCGACGTATGCGCCGGATTCGATTCGGTTCAACGTGGTGGCCCCTGGATTGGTGGCGACGCCGATGTCGGCGAGGGCGCAGGCGGACGAGGAGATCCAGGGGTACATCCGAGGCAAGCAGCCCTTGGACGGGGGGCGCATGGGCCAACCGGAGGACTTGGACGGCGTGGTCACGTGGTTGCTGTCGGACGCGGCGCGGTTTGTGACGGGGCAGGTGATTGCGGTGGATGGCGGTTGGGGGGTCAGCGACGGGGGCGGGCTGCCCGGATTGTCGGGTGGCATGGGGCGGTCAAGCGGGTAGGCTTTGCCGAGCATGTCAGGGAGGTTCGAGCTGAAGTCATCGTATGCGCCGGCCGGCGACCAACCGGGGGCGATCCGGAAGCTGGTGGAGGGCCTTTCGGGGGGCGTGCGCGACCAAGTGCTGCTGGGGGTCACCGGCTCTGGCAAGACGTTCACCATGGCCAACGTCATCGCGCAGGTGAACCGCCCCACGCTGGTGTTGTCGCACAACAAGACGCTCGCCGCGCAGCTGTACTCGGAGTTCAAGAACTTCTTCCCGGACAACGCGGTGGAGTACTTCGTGAGCTACTTCGACTACTACCAACCGGAGGCGTACATCCCGCGGACGGACACGTTCATCGAGAAGGACAGCTCGGTGAACGACGAGATCGAGCGGCTGCGGCTCAGCACGATGAACAGCCTGCTGGGGAGGCGCGACGTGTTGGTGGTGGCCAGCGTGTCGTGCATCTACGGGATTGGCAGCCGCGAGGACTACGAGGCGATGGTGATCCCCCTGCGGGTGGGCCAGGCGGTGACGCGGGAGCAATTGCTGTCCCGGTTGGTGGAGCTCCAGTACTCGCGCAACGACATGGACATGACGCGCGGCAAGTTCCGGGCGCGGGGCGACGTGGTGGAGTTGCATCCGGCCTACGCCGAGGACGCGGTGCGGATCGAGTTCTTTGGGGACGAGATCGAGCGATTCACGCGATTTGACCCGCTGACGGGCGAGGCGATCGAGTCGATGGAGGCGTTGAACATCTTCCCGAGCAAGCAATTCGCCACGCCGCAGGAAAAGGTGAACCAAGCGATCCTGGCGATTCGCGAGGAGATGGGGACGCGCATCGCGGAGTTCGAGGCGCAGGGGAAGCTGCTGGAGGCGCAACGGATCAAGATGCGGACGGAGTTCGACCTCGAGCAGTTGCAGGAGATGGGGTTCTGCTCGGGGATCGAGAACTACTCGCGGCACATCTCCGGGCGCCCGCCGGGGTCGAGGCCCGGGGTCCTCCTGGACTTCTTTCCAAGGGACTACCTGCTGGTGGTGGACGAGTCGCACGTGACCTTGCCGCAGGTCGGTGGCATGCACGCGGGCGACATGGCGCGGAAGAAGGTCCTGGTGGAGCATGGATTCCGGCTGCCCAGCGCCTTGGACAACCGCCCGCTCCAGTTTGACGAGTTCAGGTCCTTGATCGGGCAGGCGGTCCACGTGAGCGCCACGCCGGGGCCCATCGAGATGGGATGGGCGGGCCCGGACCACGTCGCGGAGCAGATCGTGCGCCCGACGGGCCTGGTGGACCCGCCGGCGGAGGTACGGCCGCTGGGCGGGCAAGTGGACGACCTGCTGGGGGAGATCCGCACGACGGTGGAGCGAAAGGAACGCGTGCTGGTGACGACGTTGACGAAGCGCACGGCGGAGGAGTTGACGGACTACCTGCGCGACCTCGGCATCCTGGTGCGCTACCTGCACAGCGAGATCGACGCGATCGAGCGCGTGGAGATCCTGAAGGCCTTGCGCCGGGGCGAGTGCGACGTGCTGGTGGGGATCAACCTGCTGCGCGAGGGGCTGGACCTGCCGGAGGTTTCGCTGGTGGCCATCCTCGACGCGGACAAGGAGGGCTACCTGCGAAGCGCCACGAGCCTGATCCAGACGGCGGGGCGGGCGGCCCGGCACCTGAACGGACGCGTGTTGCTGTATGCGGACACGATGACCCAGAGCATCCAGAAGTTCCTGGCGGTGTCGCGTTACAGGAGGGATCGGCAGGTGGCGTACAACCGGGAGCACGGGATCACCCCGCGGTCGGTGCAGAGGACGGTGGACGCCGGGCTGAGCTCGCAGCCCCAGGGGCGGGAGGCAGCTGCGGCGGCCTTGCGCGAGTCGGTGGACCAATTCGACTACACCGAGACGCTGCGGGAGCTGGAGCAGGAGATGATCGCGGCGTCCGAGGCCCTCGAGTTCGAGAAGGCGGCGCTGCTGCGGGACCAGATTCGCGAGCTCAAGGCACGGGCGGGCGGGGGCGACGTGAAGGACCCGGCCATGGCACGCATGGAGCGCCAGGCGGCTGCCGCCAAGCGGGCTGCCAAGGACGGCGGGCGTCGTCGTCGTTGAAGCGGGGCCCCTTGCGATGGGCGCCCCGGCGGAGGGCATCCCTCAGCCGGGACGATGCAGTTGGGAGGGGAGTGATGGCGCCGCAGATTCTTTCGCAAGACGAGGAGTGAGCGAGGCGCGGGCCAGTGCCAGGCCCGTAACGAGCGAAGGACGAAGCTCTTGCGAAAGAAGATCCAGCAAGCACGACCGACCCAAGTGAATCGTTCCGGCTCAGGGGTTCGCCGCGCCCAGCTTGCGGCGCAGCACGGAGACCAGCTCGTGGGCTTGGGGGACTCCGGTCCGAAGGCTGGCGACCAGGTAGGCGGCCAACGCGATCACGGCCGGGACGAAGACGGCGCCGGCCTGCCGTGCCTTGCCTTCATGGCCGACGGCCGATTCCCACGCCGCGTGACAGCCCCATCCCACGACCCCCGCCATGGCCGCGAGGGCGCCGATGCGGGCGACCGACGGCGACAGGTGCCGCAGGTCGAACTTCGGCACCTTGCGCGTGAAGGCGTAGAGCAACAGGGCGACGTTGATGATGGCGGTGGCCGCGTTGGCGGCGGCGAGGCCCGCCTGCTGGAAGGGAAACGCGAGGACGAAGGCGAGCACCACGTTGGTCCCGAGGCAGAACATGCCCACGCGCATCGGGGTGCGGGTGTCGTCGAGGGCGTAGAAGGCGCGCGAGACGATCCCGGTCAGCGACGTGGCGAGCAGGCCGGGGGCCAGGTAGCGGAGGGCCATCGCCGCCCGCGCCGTGGCCAGCGGCGTGAAGCGCCCGTGCTCGAACAGCAATCGCACGATGGGCTCCGCCAGGACGATGAGGAGGACCGAGGCCAATCCATTCAGGAAGCACAGGTGCAGCATGCCCTCGCCGACCATGCGACGGAACTCGGGGTACTTCTTGTCCGCCGCGTGGCGGCTCAGCTCGGTGAGCAAGTAGGTGGCGACCGACACGCCAATGACACCCTGGGGCAGTTCCAGTAGGCGCACGGCGTAATTGTACGAAGCCAGCACGTGGTCGGCTTGCGACATGCCGATGATCTGCGTGGCCATGACGTTGAACTGGTAGGCGGCCACCCCCAACGTCGCCGGCATCAACCGCTGGAATGACTCCCGCACGGTCGGGTCCTTCCAGGGGTTCCCCCATGTGAATCGGAACCCCTCACGTCGCAGGGCGGGCCACTGGAAGGCGGCTTGGGCGATGCCCGCGATGATGACGCCCACGGCCAAGCCCATGACTTGTTGCTCCAACGTCGTCCCAAACAACGGGGCGAGCCCGTACACCGAGCCGATCATGACGAGGCTCATCGTGGCGGAGCCCAGCGCGGGCACGAAGTAATGGCCGCGCGCGTTGAGCATGGCCATGAACACCGCCGCCACGCACATGAAGGCCGCGTAGGGAAGCATCCACCGCAGGAGCCTCAGCATCAGCTCGCGCTGCAACGGCATGGGCACCCATTCCACCATGACCGTGGCCAACAACGTGATCAGCACGACGCCCGCCGTGCACAACCCGGCCACGGCCAGGGTCACCGCCGCGCCGCCGCGCATGGCCGCCTCCCGCCCGGCCTCCCGCTCGCGTCGCGCGAACGCGGGCACGAACACCGCCGTCAGGGCACCCTCGCCCAGCAGGCGCCGGAAAAGGTTTGGGATGGTGAACGCGGCCACGAACGCGCTCGCCACCGCCGTGTCGCCGTAGAAACCGGCGTAGGCGGTCTCACGCAGGAATCCCAGCACGCGGCTCGCCATCGTCGCCGCCGCCGCCGCCCCTGCCGCCTTGATGAGCTTCGACATCGTCGGGGGCAGGATGCGGTTGGGTCGCGGTGCTTCCCAGTTCCAACTTGTTCCTTTTCACCGGGGCGCATCCGCGCATGATGTGGCGTCATGCGCATGGTTCGTTTCCTTTCCCTGGCTTGGGTGCTCGTCCTGACGTTGATGCCCGTGGTGCGCGCGGAGGAAAACGTCCGGTCGGATGGCAAGCCGGCGTTCGCCAACCTCGATGTCCCGCAGTTTGAGAAGCTGCGTGCCGACACCAACCACGTGGTGCTCGACGTCCGCACCAAGGCGGAGTTCGACCTCGCCCACATCCCCGGGGCGACCAACCTGGACGTCAACGGGCCCGACTTCGAGCAGCAGGTCGGGAAGCTCGATCGTTCCAAGGTGTACCTGGTGCATTGCGCATCGGGCATCCGCAGCATGAAGGCGTGCAACATGATGAGGCCGCTGGGTTTCACCAACCTGCACAACCTCCAGGGCGGCTTCCGCGCATGGGACAAGGCGCAGCGAGCCGGCAAGAAGTAGCCGCTGGTCGTCCGCCTCCCCCACCGCCCTTCAATCCACGCCGAGCCATGACCGTGGAAGAACGACTTGCGCAGGCCGGCCTGGTGCTGCCCTCGCCGCCCCCGGCCGTGGCCTCGTACGAGCCGTGGACCCGGGCAGGGGAGTGGGTCTTCACGTCGGGACAATTGCCCTGGCGGGACGGCGTGATGGCCTATGCCGGTCGGCTGGGTGCGGAATTGGACGTGGATCAAGGCTACCAGGCGGCCCGGTTGTGCGCCCTCAATGCGTTGGCCCAGGTCAAGGCGGCCGCGGGCTCGCTGGACCGAGTCGTCCAGTTGGTCCGGGTCGAGGGCTACATCCACTGCGCCCCGGGCTTCCGCGGGCATCCCCAGGTGCTGAATGGCGCCTCCGACCTCTTCAATGCCGTGCTGGGCGACGCCGGCCGCCATGCCCGCCTCGCCGTGGGCATCGCGGACATGCCGTTGGGCGCGGCCGTGCAGGTGATGGTGACCGCGCGGGTTCGATGAGGCCCCGCCGGAGACCGTCGGTTCGACAGGAGGGCTCCCGTCGCGTGCGGGCCGCCGTGGTGAATCATTCTGGGCTGGGGGAGTCGGAAGCAAACATGAGAAGACAAGGCATGAGGACCGTGGCGTGGGTCATGGGGGCGGTTGCAACCTTGCTGGCCTCCGTGGCGGGTTGGTGCGCGGAACCCGAGAAGGATGCGGTCCTGCGTGAGGGGAGGCCCGGCGTTGCGGCAAGGGGCTTCCACGCATCCCCGGGGGGCGCGGGCCATCGCCTGACGCTGACCAACGGGGACGTCCGGGTTCCGTTGGTTGTGGTTCGCGGCAATTCGAGGCAAATGGGCTGGCATCTTGGGCGCCTGATGAAGGACGAGATGGCGCGCCTGGTGCCTGCCGCGGTGGCGGGCTTCAAGGCTGAGCTCAAGGTGGACGACGCGGTGCTGGACCATGCATGGGCCGCGACGGCGGCCCACACGGACGCCCGATTGCTGCATCAGCTCGTGGGGTTGGCCGAGGGCAGCGGCATCGACGTCCGGTTGCTGCAGCACGTGCATTGCCTGCCGCTCCTGATGCCGTACTCGTGCAGCAGCATCGCGGCCTGGGGGCAGGCGACCCAGGACGGCCACCTTTACCAGACCCGCAACCTGGACTGGTCGTTGCGTGCCGGGGCCCACGAGTTCCCGGTGGTGGTCGTGTACGTGCCGGAGTGGGGGCAGCCGCATGTGACGCCTTCGTTCGCGGGCTTCATCGGGGCGCACTGCGGGATGAACGCGGCGGGCATCGTGCTGTCGGAGATCGGGGACGCGTCGGCGAAGGAGATGCCGTATGACATCCACGCGCCGCATTTCACGGCGTGGTTCAGGACCTTGCTGTTCGATGCCACGACGCTCTCGGAGGCAGTTTCGGGCTTTCACCGTGTCCGGCCGACCAAGCGTTACCATTTCGTGTTCGGCGACGGCCTGACGGAGCGGCGCGCGGTCAAGGTCCGGGCGCATACGGGGCCGGGGCTCGCGGCGCCGCAGGTCGATGAGTGGCGCGACAACGACCCCCGGGACGAGCTCGCGCCCGCTGTCGTGTCGTGCGCCGTGTACCATGACGAGGGCCGTGGCGTGTTCCCGGGCTTGAAGGCGGGCCTGGGCAAGCTCGACGGGGATCGCATGATCGCGTTGGCCAACAGCATTCCGATCAAGGGGGGCAACGTCATGAACGCCGTGTTCGACGCGACGGGCCTGCGTTTGTGGGTGAGCTACGCCGGGGGATCCCATGAGGCCTACCAGCGCCCGTATGTGCACCTGGACCTATCGCGGTTGGATGCCGACGCAGACGGGCGTCCTGATTTCCAGAGGCACCGCCCGAGCTCGGTCCCGCTGGTGCCCGAAACGCGACCTTGAATCTCGGTGGGGCTTTGGCAGCCTTTGCCAAGAAGCGCGCCAGCTTAGCTCAGCGGTAGAGCGGCAGTTTTGTAAACTGCGGGTCGTCGGTTCAATCCCGACAGCTGGCTCCAGCCCCCCAAGCCAAATGGCTAGCCAAATATCGTCGGCCCTCCGTGCTGATTTTGGTTTGCACAGGACGCCGTCCTTGGGATTTCCTCCGGCGTGCGACGCAATTCTGGAGAGGGTGGCTGGTCCAAGTACCTTCGCGGCCCCTACGTGCTGGCATTTCTGGTCTTGGTCTTCTGCGTGCTGTTCGTCGGGCAGATGGGTTTCTTCAAGAAGGCCCCCACGACGAACAACCCGCCGGTCTTGTCCGTCCAGCCGGCGGTGGCGCCGACCAACCAGAGCTCCCAGGGTGGGGCGACGGCCGAAGACGAATTGAGGCAGGCCCACGCCTTGGCGAAGAGCCTCGGGGCCTCCATGGACGCCCTTCAGTCACGGCACAAGGCCCTCTCGGTGGAGGCCGTGCGCTTGTCGAATTTGCTGACGTCCGTGACCCAAAGCTCCGAGGCCTTTCGCAAGCAGGCTGCGGCCTCGTTGGAGGAGGCCAAGGCCGAGTTGTTGGCCCGGTCGAAGCGCATCGAGACGCTGGAGCGAGAGCTGGGAGCCTTGAACCAGCAATTGCGAGACTTGGGCGAGCGCATCGCGCGCCAAGATGCTCGCATTGCGGAAACCGAGCGCCGCGCGGCGACCTCCGAGGAGGCGCGGGTGGCCCTTCGCGCGTCATTGGAATCGATGCAGGCCGAGAAGCGCGAGTTGGAAAGCCGGTACCGGACCAAGGAATCCATGGTCGCCCAGGTCACCAAGCTCCGGAACGGCGAGGTTGCGGCACGGGACTCCTTGCTGCGTCGCAGTTGGCTGGGAAGCCTGGGATCCAAGGGCGCCTCCAAGGGGGCGAAGGCCAACACCCCCAAGCCCTCCCCCGGGACCGTGAAGAGCACCAAGCCCAGGGTGGAGGTTGCGGATGTCGCCTCGCCGCGCGCCAAGGCAAACCAGCCCGCGGTCGGGATCAGGAGTTCCGCTGTCGTGCCGCCCTCGGACCGCCTCAACGTGAGAACCAACGTCCCGACCACTGTGCGGCCGGGTGGTGGCGCGGAAAGACGGGGGCGATAGCGAAACAGCGGGCCCCGGCAGGGTTTGCGGACGACGGTGCGCTTCCCGCGCCTGGGTATCCTGGCTGAACAGGGCACGGGATCGCGAAATCTTGCCGTCGCGCCGAATGCTGCGGGCTCTGCTGTAGTCCGCAGTCCCTCACGCCGAGGCTAGATGGGCCCTGCTGGCTCGATTTTCTTGGCCGGGACGATGCAGTTGGATCGGTCGTGCTTGCTGGATCTTCTTCCGCAAGAGCTTCGTCCTTCGCTCGTAACGGCCCCGGTACTGGCCCGCGCCTCGCTCACTCCTCGTCTTGCTTCAGGCTTCAACCCCTCCCGCAGGACTAGAGGGTTTCCTGGTACAATTGCCGGAAATCCGACTCCGTGACCGGCACGGCATTGGTCTTGTGGCACGGGTCCTCCAGCGCCTGGCCGACCAAGTCTTCCAGCCGCGACGGATCCGCACCGTGGTCGCGGAGGCGTCCCTTCAATCCAATCCCGGCGAGAAAGTCGGCGATGAACCGGATGGTGGCCGCGTCGGACTCGGCGTCGGGCATGGTCGCAACGGGAAGGCCACAGGCCGTTCCAACCCTCCGGTACAAGCCCGGCTTGCGTGCGGCGCAAAATCGCATGCCGGCCGTCAGGCACAGCGCGTTGGCGAGCCCGTGGTGCATGCCGAACAACGTGGATAATGGGTGCGCCATGGAATGGACGACGCCCAGGTCCTTTTGGAAGGCCACCGCGCCCATTGCCGCCGCCACGAGCATCCTCCCCCGAGCGTCCAGGTCCTTGCCGTCCCGGACGGCCCTCGGCAGCGCCTCGATCACCAGCGAGATTCCCTCCAGGGCAATCCCGTCGCACATCGGGTGAAACGCCGGGCACGTGTAGCTTTCGATGCAATGCGTGAGGGCATCCGCGCCCGTGGCGGCCGTCAGGTGCGGCGGCAGGCCCACCGTCATTTCCGGGTCGAGGATCACCAGCTTCGCCATGAGTTCCGGATGGAACAGCACCGCCTTGCGTCGCGTGGCATCCAGCGTGATCACCGAGCTCCGGCCCACCTCGCTCCCCGTGCCTGCCGTCGTGGGGATGGCCACCAGGGGGGCCAGGCCCGTCCAGTCGTGCGGCACCTCGTAGAAGCGAGCCAGGTCGGCCCACGGATTCTTTGCCAGCAACCGCGCCGCCTTGCCCGCATCGAGAGGGCTCCCGCCGCCGATGGCGATGACGCCGTCACAGGCCTTCTCCCTCATGATCGACGCGGGGATGCGAACGTCCTCCTCGATGGGGTTTGGGTGGACGCCATCAAACACGAACCAGTCGCGACCGCGTCCCGAGGGTCCAAGCACCGACTCCAGAAGCCCGAAGGCGGGCGTGCGGGCCAGGCCGGCGTCGGTGACGACCAGGGGGCGTCGCACGCCGAGCCGGGCCAGGTGAGAGGGCAATTCGCGGAGGGCACCGGCGCCGAAGCGCGTGGGCGTGGGGAATGAGAATCCAATGACGGACATGATGGGCCAAGGTTGGCCCGACGGGCCATCGGCGGCCAACCATGAAACGTGGCGGGAAGTGCGGCGGGGAGCTGACCGGTCCCGCAGGGCAGGAGCATGGAGTGGCGGCCGGGGACGGCCGCGCTCCCAGGGTTGAGCGACGCAACGCCGGGCTCGCCAGCCGAGCCGGCCCGCAGGCATGATTCGCCCACGATGATTGTTCGACCGAAGACGAGGGGCTTCATCTGCGTGACGGCCCATCCCGACGGATGCGCGGCCCATGTTCGGGAGTGGATCGACCGGACGCGTTCCCAGGCCCCGCTCGTGGACGGGCCCAAGCGCGTGCTGGTGGTGGGGGCATCGACGGGGTACGGCCTTGCTTCCCGGGTGACGGCGGCCTTCGGGTCCGGCGCGGACACGCTCGGCGTGTTTTTTGAGAAGCCCAGCGAGCCGGGCGCGCTCGGCACGGCGGGTTGGTACAACACGGCGGCCTTCGAGCGCGCGGCGAGGGCGGCGGGCCTCAAGGCACGAAGCATCAACGGCGACGCGTTCTCCGATGCCATCAAGCAGCAGGCCGTGGAGGCCATCCGGGCCGACATGGGATCCATCGACCTCCTCGTGTACAGCCTGGCGTCGCCGCGACGGACCCATCCGCGCACGGGCGTGACCCACAAGTCCACGCTCAAGCCGCTGGGCGAGGCATATGCGTCCAAGACGGTGGACACGGACAAGGGGACCGTGGGGCCGGTGGCCATCCAGCCTGCAACCGAGCAGGACGTCGCGGACACGGTGGCCGTGATGGGGGGTGAGGATTGGCGGATGTGGGTGGACGCGATGGAGGCGGGCGGCGTGTTGGCCCCGGGGTTCTCCACGGTGGCGTATTCGTACATTGGACCCGACCTGACGTGGCCGATCTACCGGGCGGGCACGATTGGCAAGGCGAAGGAGGATCTCGAGGCGACGGCCCATTCCTTGGCCCACCGCCTTGCGGGTTCTGGCGGCCGGGCGTTGGTCTCCGTCAACAAGGCCCTCGTGACCCAGGCCAGCTCGGCCATCCCCGTCGTTCCCCTCTACATCTCGCTTCTCTACAAGGTGATGAAGGCTCAAGGCCTGCACGAGGGTTGCATCGAGCAGATGAACCGGTTGTTCGCGAGGCTCTATCGTGAGCGCCCGACGCCCCTTGATGCCGAGGGACGCGTTCGACTGGATGACTGGGAGATGCGCCCGGACGTCCAGCAGGCCGTCGCAGAGCTCTGGCCGCAGGTCACGACGGAGAACCTAGCCGCGCTTTCGGACATCGCCGGGTATCGGGCGGAGTTCCTCAAGTTGTTTGGGTTTGGCCTTGCGGGCGTGGACTACGAGAAGGACGTGGATCCGCACGTGACGCTTTGAAGCCCGGTGAACAGGGCCACGTCGGCCCCCGCGTGGACGGGACGATGACGAGCATGAGCGATCTGGTCGGGGAAGGTTCGATGGGGACGGTCATGGATGCCGGGTCGTCTCCGGTCGGCCTTGCGACGAGCACGGGACCCGGCAGGCCTGACGGCCTCTACGGCGCCCGGTGGATCCTGGGCTTGGCAGGTATGGCTTGGATGTCCGTCGTGGTTTCCGTCCACGCGAGGGCGGAGGACATCGGGATCGAGTTCTTCGAGAGGAACGTACGACCGATCTTGGCCGAGCATTGCCTGGGTTGCCATGGGTCCGGCCCCGCCGCGCCCAAGGGCGGGCTGCGTTTGGACACGAAGGCGGGCTGGCAGGCGGGCGGTGGCCACGGTCCCGCCGTCGTCCCGGGCAAGCCCTCGGAGAGCCTGGTGTTCAAGGCCGTGCGTCGTGAAGGAGGCGTGGAGGCGATGCCGCCCGCCGGCGAGGGGCGACGGCCGCTCACGTTGCAGGAGGTCGGCGCGATCGAGAGTTGGATCGCCATGGGCGCACCCGACCCACGCGAGGGCGCGGCCGTTGTGAGGAAGGTGGATCCTTCTGGACACTGGGCATTCCAGCGCCCGGTCGATCCACCCCGGCCGGAGGTGAAGGATGCCTCGTGGCCGCGACGGGAACTCGACTTCCACGTGCTCGCAGGACTGGAGCGCAAGGACCTCCGGCCTGCTCCCGAGGCCGACGGCCGCACATGGCTACGTCGCGTGACCTATGACCTCACGGGCATGCCTCCCTCCATGGAGGAGGTGGGGGCGTTCCTCGGGGATGGCGAAGCGGGTGCCCACGAGCGGGCCGTCGATCGTTTGCTGGCCTCGCCAAGGTTTGGGGAACGTTGGGGGCGTTGGTGGCTGGACGTGGCCCGGTATGCGGACTCCAAGGGCTACGTGTTTGAGGAGGAACGACGTTACGCCTACTCGCACACGTATCGCGACTGGGTGGTTCGGGCGTTCAATCGGGACCTTCCCTACGATCGGTTCCTGGTGGAACAGATGGCGGGGGACCGGTTGGCGACGACCGAGGATCCGTGGCCGAAGGCGGCGCTGGGCTTCCTGACGCTCGGGCGTCGTTTCCTTAACAACGCGAATGACATCATCGACGACCGGATCGACGTGGTCTTCCGGGGCACGCAGGCCCTGACCGTGGGTTGTGCCCGGTGTCACGACCACAAGTCGGACCCCATCCCCACGGCTGACTACTACTCCTTGTACGGGGTGTTCGCGAGCAGCGAGGAACCTGCGGAGAAGCCGTTGCTCGGGGCGAATCCGAACCCCCACCAGGCTGCCTTGTACGAGGCCGAGCGAGCCAAGCGCCAAAAGGAGCTGTCGGATTACCGCGCCGAGCAGACGCAGGTCGTGCTCCGCAAGCTCCGCGAGCGGATCGGCGACCAGTTGCTGTGCGCCGAGGAGGCGCGTTCGATGGACGGGGCGGCCACCGAGGCCTTGGCCCGGACCCGCAGCCTGGACCCGGGGCTGATTTCCTCGTGGAAGGACTACCTGGGCAAGTCCCGCGGCCAGACGAACGCCGTCCTCGGCCCGTGGCACGCCTTGGCGTCGCTGGGGGGCCAAGACTTCGCGCCCCGCGCGGCCGGCATGGTGGACGCATGGTCCAAGGCTCGTGACGGCAAGGTGAACCCTTGGGTGCTCGAAGCGTTGCGCGAGGCCGCACCCACCAACATGGCGGCGGTGGCTGTTGCGTTTTCAAAGGCCTTTGGGCGGGCGGACAAGGCCTGGGCCTCGGCCAAGGAAGCCTCCGCCAAGGCGAGCCAGCCCGATCCTTCGGGCCTGGATGATCCGGCCGCCGAGGCACTGCGCGTGATCCTGCACGGTCCGGACTCCCCCATCGTCACCAGCACGCGCGACATCAATCGGTACTTCGAGACCTCGGTTGCCCAACGGAGCCGGGCGTTGGTTCGCAAGCTGGAGGAACTCGACGCGACCCACCCAGGCGCTCCCCTTCGCGCGATGGCCTTGGTGGACAAGGCCAGTCCTTCCGAGCCCGTGGTCTTCAAGCGTGGCAACCCGGGCAACCATGGCCCGCGGGTGCCGCGACAGTTCCTCTCGGTCTTGTCCGGGCCTGGCTCCCGGCCGTTCACGGATGGCAGCGGGCGCCTCGAGATGGCCCGCAGGATCGCCAGCGCGGACAACCCGTTGACCGCCCGGGTGTTCGTCAACCGGGTTTGGGGGCAGTTGATCGGGATCCCGTTGGTGGCCTCGGTGTCGGATTTTGGCGTCCGCACGGAACCGCCCGTGCACCCGGCATTGTTGGATCATCTCGCATCGCGCTTCATGGCCCAGGGCTGGGGCATCAAGGAACTCATGCGAGACATCGTCCTGTCCGCCACGTACCGGCAGGCCAGCGACCCCGGGCCGGATCCCGATGCCATCGCGGCGTTTCGCCGCAACGTTTCGGCGGATCCCGCCAACGCCTGGCACGGTCGCATGAATCGCAAGCGCATGGACTTCGAGGGGTTGCGCGACTCGCTGCTGGGCGCGTCCGGGACGCTGGACATGTCCATCGGCGGGCAGCCCGTCGAGATGTTTGAGTCCGTGCGTTCGTCGCGCCGGACATTGTACGGCTTCATCGATCGCCAGAACCTCCCGGCCGTCCTGCGGTCGTTCGACTTCGCCAACCCGGATGCAACCGTCGCGCGTCGGTTCCAGACCACGGTGCCGCAGCAAGCCTTGTTCATGCTCAACAACGGTTTCGTTGCCGAGGCCGCCCGCGCCGCCGCCCGCGCCTCGGCGGGTGCTCGCGACGGCGGTGGCCCCCTCGACGTCGCAAGGGTTCGCTGGCTTTACCGCGCCTGTTTTCAACGCGAACCGGACGCCGAGGAAATCCGGACCGCCCTGATGTTCGTGGCCGCCCAGGGGAAGGCGGTGCCCGAGCCGCGTCCGGCGGCGACGTGGACGCATGGGACGGGCCGTTGGAACGACACGACCCTTCGATTGGAGGCGTTCGCCGCGTTCCCGATCTTCAAGGACAAGGAGGCCCGGTGGCAGGCGTCCAAGGAGTTCCCGGGCGAAGGCCAGATTGGCTTCGCGTACCTGGGTGCGAGCCGGGGGCATCCGGGGCGCAGCAAGGAGGTCTCGGTGGTCCGCCGATGGACGGCCCCGTCGGCCTTGGAGGTTGAGGTTTCCGGCGAGATCTCCCACGTGTCCAAGTCCGGCGACGGCGTCGAGGCCATCGTGGTCTCCGGCAGCCGGGGCGTTCTGGGAAGGTGGCGCGTGCACCACGGCAAGGTTTCCACCACCACGCCCCCCTTCTCGGTCCAGCGGGGCGAGGTCGTGGATTTCGTGGTCGCTCCCGGCGGGACCGACGACTCGGACACGTTCGACTGGGCGCCGGCCCTCCGCTCTGCCGCGAGCCAGGGAGGCCCATGGGCCGGGATGGGGATTCGGAGCTGGGAGGCGCAGCGGGACTTCAGGGGTCCTGCGACGGACCCGGCCCCGTTGGATGCCTGGGGTCGTTACGCGCAGGTCCTTCTCTCCTCCAACGAGTTTGTCTTCATCGATTGATCCGGGCGTCCGGTCTCGTTGTGGAGGGGAGGGAGGGGTCGGCGAGTCCCGCGGTCGTCCAGCGGGTTACTTGGCCGGGGCAACCTGCTTGGGGAGCTGGGCGATCCAGTCCAACGACTCGCGTTGCCATGCGTCCCAGGAGGGGCCCTTGTAGCCATTGAGGCCATGGCCGCCGTTGGGGAGTTCCAGCAGCTTCACGGGGACCCCATGCGCCTCGCATGCCGCCCGATGGCGGCGGCTGTGCTCGATCACCACGCCGGTGTCGTCGATGGCGTGCGCGATGAACGTGGGAGGGGTTTGGCTCGTGACTTGCCGGTCGCAGGAAAAGCGTTGCACCAGCGAAGGAGTCTCGCCCGCGCCGAACAGGTTCCTGCGGATGCCCTCATGCGTGAGCGAGTCCATGGCGATCACCGGGTAGATCAAGATGGCGAAGTCCGGCCTCGCCGAGACGCGTGCGACGGGGTCGTTGGAAGATGCCTCGCCGGGGCTGATCAAGGTGCTCGCCGTGGCCGCGAGGTGTCCGCCGGCGGAGAACCCCATGATGCCCACCTGTGCGGGATGGCCTCCCCATGTGGAGGCACGGTGACGCGCCACCTGGATGGCTCGCCGCGCGTCGAGGAGAGGCACCTCGGGACGCCCGGCTGGCAGTCGGTACTCGAGGACCACGCCCGTGATGCCGTGACGATTCAGCCAAGCGGCAATCCCATGGCCTTCCGCCCCGGTCACCTGCATCGCGTAGCCGCCTCCCGGGCAAATGACGACGGTCGCCCCGGTCGGCTTCGGCGCGGGATGGACCGTGATGTAGGCCTGGCCCTTGGCGTCGGATGCACCGGCTCCATCGGGCGGTGGCCCGTCCCATAGAGGCGTGCGTGGGGGTCGGGCGTCGGATTGCCCGAAGGCTCCCGACGAGGCGACGAGGGACACCAGCAGGACGGCGAGCGACAGGAGATAGGATGGCTTCTTCATGTTGTGGATTGGGGGGATTCCATCGGCGCACGGGCCACCGCATCGAGGCAACCTCATGGGGCTACAAGAGGCCTTGGTAGGCCAGCCACAAGCCACGGAAGTAATGCATGACCCGCAACGGGTCCGGGCTCTCGGGGATCTCGGCCAGGGTGTAGCCCCGGTAGCCGGATTGGATGAGCCGCTGGAACAGGCGGCGGAACGGGTACTCCGTCAGCGACAAGTCACGGAGATGAACCTCGAGGATCCGGTCCTGGACGAGGTCGAAGTTGGCGTCGAACCCGGCGCCATCGAGGTCCGTTTGGTTGGAGTTCCAGCAGGCGCCGACCGCCTTGTGGTGGGCCTCGTCGAGGATGCGGCGGATGCGGGGCAGGGAGGCGGTTTGATGGCCATGGACCTCGAGGCGGATGACCAGCCCGAGGCCGGCGGCGGCCTCGCCCAGCTCGCGCAGGGATCGGCCGATCTGCGCCAAGGTCACCTCCTCGGGGACGCCCTTGGGCAGGTCGTTGGGGCGAACCTTGATCCCGGATGCCCCCACGTCATGGGCCAGTTGCAGGTACGCCTTGGTGGCCTCGATGTCGCGACGGAGCTTGCTGGCATCCGGCGTGTGGTAGTCGAACGCGGACCCCAGCGAGAACAGCTCAACGGGCGAATCGGCGAAGCGCTTGCGAACCTCCGCCCGCTCGGCGGCGGGCAGGGAGACCTCGACGCCGTGCTTGTGCGTTGTCCGAAGCTCCACGCCCTCGAAGCGGGCCTTGCTGCAGTGGGCGATGATCGTGGGAACGTCCCAGTCCTTGGCCAGGTTGTAGGTCACGAGCCCCAGCTTCATCTGGCTTGCCTTGGCGAAGCCATCCTGGCCGTGGGCACCGCCTGACGTAGCGGCCGAGCCGACGGGACCCGTTGCGGTGGCGACGGCCACGACGGGCACCGTGGCGATGCTGGAGGCTAGGAACGAGCGACGTGTGGTCTTCATGGGTTCAAGGGCTTGGGAACGGGGCTAGAGCAATGAGTAGGCGATCCAAGAAAACGCGAACCCGGCCACGCCGACGAGCGTCTCGCACACCGTCCAGGTGCGCAGCGTCTGGCCGACGGTGAGCCCGAGGCATTCCTTCACCATCCAAAAGCCGGCGTCGTTGAGGTGTGACAAGAACAACGAACCGCATCCGATCGCCACGACGACCAACGCCATGTGGTTGGCATCCAGGGTGATTCCCTGGGTGCGAAGGTATTCCGGAATCAGGAGCGCGGCGGTCGTGATGGCCACCGTCGCGGAGCCGGTCGCGACGCGGATGAAGCAGGAGATCACCCAGCCAAACACGAGCGGCGACATCTTGAACGCCGCCCCGAAGTGCCCGATGGCCTCCGCGACGCCGCTGTCCCGCAGGACGCGGGCGAACCCGCCGCCACCGCCGATGACCACCAAGGTCATGCCGATGGATGCGACGGCGCCCTCCGTGAACTTCAGGACCTGCGGCGACGAATAGCCGCAGCGCATGCCGAGCGTCCACCCTCCCAGCAACACGGCCGCCACGAGCGCGATCGTGGGGTTGCCGACGAACGAAAGCGTCTCGCGGAGGTGGTGTCCCGGCGGGTAGATCAATTCCCCCGCCGTCGCGACCAGCATGAGCAACACCGGCAGGATGAGCGTGAACAGCGTGACGCCAAAGCCCGGCAGGGAACGGCCCGCCTCCAGCGCCTTGGCTCGGTCCGGGGCAGGGGGCGCTTCGGCGTGCACCTTCCCCACGATGAACCGTGCGTAGAGAGGCCCCGCCACGGCGGCCGTGGGCAGGCCAATCACGAAGCCCCATGCCAGCACCAAGCCCATGCTTACGCCCAGCTTGTCGGCGGCCAGCGCGGGCCCCGGGTGCGGCGGCATCACGCCGTGCATCACGGACAAGCACGCCAACAACGGCAGGAACAGCAGGAGGAAGGGCTGCCTCGTCTGGTGCGTCAGGGTCAGGAGGATCGGGGCCAGCAACACCAACCCCACCGCAAACCACGTCGTCAGCCCGATCGTCAGCGCCAAGGCCATCAGGCAAAGCTGGATGCGCGACGGCCCGAAGACGTCGATGAACCGGCGAGCCAGCACCTCCGCCCCGCCGGACTCCGCCAGCAAGCGTCCCAGCATCGTCCCCAGCGCCACCATGGCCGTCACCCCGCCCAGCGCGGAGCCCACGCCGTCGGAGAACGACTTCACGACGCCCAGCATCGAGTAACGCGGCGTTGCCCCGCCGGTCGCGGCCTTGAGGACCATCCCGCCCGCGTCGCGCGCCGGCACGTCCAGCCAAAACACGGCCCCGGACCCCACCACCAGCGCGGCGCAGGCCAACGCAATGAAGGCGTTTACCTTGAGCCGGGTCACCAAGACCACCAACGCGCCAATGGCCGCAATGGCCAGGCCCACGAGCTTCCAGTCGGACGGGGACATGGGAATGCCGGGAAGGCTTGCACGGGGCCCGGGTCGTTGGGAAGCCGCTCGTGCCGCGATCTTGCATGGGCCGTGCATCCCGAAGTGGTCGGCGGGATCTGGATGTGCAGCGGAGCCCTGACCGGTCCCGCTGGGCGGGGGCATGGAGAGGCGGCCGGGGACGGCCGCGCTCCCAGGTTGAAGCCCACACGACGCCTTCGTGACCACCAACAACCTCGGGATGCACCGTTGCATGGGAAGGCCCGAACCCGGCCTAGATGCAGGGTTGCGGCAGGGGTCCGACGTGGGCAGCGTGAGCGTTCGTATGTCAGGAAAGCCAGTCGTGGTGAGCAAGGGGCATGAGGGATTCTTTCCCATGACGCGGGTCGAGATGGACGCGCGCGGGTGGGAGCAGTTGGACGTGTTGATCATCACGGGGGACGCCTACGTGGACCACCCGTCGTTCGGTGCGTCGGTGGTGGGACGCGTCTTGGAGGCGGAGGGATACCGCGTCGGCATCATCGCCCAGCCGGACTGGACCCGGGTGGAGTCCATCCAAGGCATGGGGGCGCCGCGGTTGTTCGTGGGCGTGACGGCCGGGAACCTGGACTCGATGTTGTCCAACTACACGGCGGCGCGGCACAAGCGGAAGGAGGACGTGTACAGCGAGGGCGGCGTGCCGGGGAAGCGCCCGAACCATGCGTCCATGGTGTACAGCCAGATGGCGCGGCGTGCGTTCCCGGGGGTGCCGGTGGTCCTGGGCGGGATGGAGGCCAGCATGCGGCGGGTCGCGCATTACGACTATTGGGAGGACAAGCTGCGGCCCTCGATCATGGCGGACGCGAAGGCCGACGTGCTCGTTTACGGGATGGCGGAACGCGCCGTGAAGGAGATCGCCGCGCGCTTGGCGGCGGGGCGCCGCGACTTCAACGGGATTCCGGGGACGGCGTTGTTCCTGGGAGGCAAGGCTTCGGCGGCGGCGGACCTGGCGGGCTGCATCGTGCTGCCGTCCTGGGAGGAGTTGCAGGCGGACAAGCGCCACTTGATGCGGCTGACGAAGGTCGTGGAGGCCCAGCAGACGCCGTACAGCGGCAAGCGGTTGGTGCAATGGCACGGGAGCCGGCTTGTTTGGATGGAGCCGCCGGCCATGCCGCTGGACACGCCCGAGCTGGACGCCCTCTACGAGCTGCCGTTCCAGCGGGCGGCGCATCCTTCCTACAAGGAGCCCGTTCCCGGGTTCGCCACGATCAAGGACTCGGTCATCGTGTCGCGCGGTTGCGCCGGCGGTTGCACCTTCTGCGGCCTCGGCTTCCACCAAAGCAAGTTCCTCTCCAGTCGCAGCATCGAGTCCGTCCTCAAGGAGATCCGGCGCATCACCGAGCTCGGTTCCTTCCGGGGAACCATCTCCGACCTGGGCGGCCCGACCGCCAACCTGTACGCCGCGCGCAACGGCCACACCGAGGCCTGCAAGCAATGCCATCGGCCCAGCTGCCTTTGGCCGTCCATCTGTCCCCACTTCGAGATCAACGAGCAACCCCAGCTCGACCTCCTCCGCCAGGCGAGCTCCCAGCCCGGCGTGAAGCACGTCTTCGTCCAGTCCGGCATCCGCATGGATGTCGCGCTTCGCACGCCCGAGTACCTCAAGCAGCTCGTCCAGCGCCACGTCTCCGGCCACATGAAGGTCGCCCCCGAGCACATGCACCCCGATGTCCTCCGCCGCATGCGCAAGCCGGCCGGGGATTTCCCCGCCTTCATGGACAAGTTCTTCGAGCTGAGCGAGGACGCCGGCAAGGAGCAGTACCTCGTCCCCTACTTCATCTCGTCCTTCCCGGGTTGCTCCGAGAAGGAGATGGGGGCGGTGGAGCAATTCCTGCGGAAGGAGAACTGGAACCTCCAGCAGGTGCAGGACTTCATCCCGCTGCCCATGACCGGTGCGGCCGCCATGTACGTCACCGGGCTGGACATCAATTCCGAGCAGCCCATCCCCGTGGTTCGCAACGCCGGTGATCGCGACCGCCAGAAGCGCATGCTCGCCCCCAACGCCAACCCCAGGCCGCTCGGCCGCCGGTCCTCCCACGCCCCGACCGCTTCATCGGGCTCGCCGTCCGAGCGGGACGTGGATGTCGTGGATTGACGCGGAACGATGCGGTTGCGTCGGTCTTGCTTGCTGGATCTTCCTCCGCAAGAGCTTCGTCGTTCGCTCGCTGTGCCGCGCCCGTGGGACACCGGCCCGCACCTCGCTCACTCCCCGTCTTGCGAACGAATCTCCTGCGCCATCACTCCCCTCCCAACTTCATCGTTCCGGCTCAGCCGGAGCCATCCGGTCGGGGGCGAGATCATCGCGCCGCCGAGTCCCCGTCAGCCCAACGAATCCGTGGTCGAGTCGTCCGACGGGTGCTGAAGCCCGATCGATTCTTGCACGCGCACGCTGCGGCGGGGAATGCTCGCGCGCATGCGATCAGGCTTTTTCCTCGGGCTGTCCAGGGCGTTGCTGTTGGGATTCCTCGTCGGCAAGTCCACGGCCCAGGAGGCATTGCAGGGTCCGTTTAGGCCTGGCACCGGCAACTGGACGTTGGTCAAGGATGGAGGCTTCGAGATTCCCCCTGGACCGCTGGTCGTTTCAGCGACGTATATCCTCGACGGCTCTTGGTTCGTGCTCAGGTCCCTCGGCAGCTCGGGTTCCGCCAGCGTGGACCCCGTTGCCGCCGCGCGCGGCAGCCAAGGCGTCGTCATCCGGCCGGGCGTGTTCGATGGCCCCGGCATCGGCCTGGCGCTTGGCACCACACTGCGGCTTCCTGCGGGTGTGCCCCACGTGCTGAGCGCTTGGGTTCGGCGCCCCAATCCCTCGCCCAAGAACCCCCAGATGTACCTCGACCTGTGGGATGCCCCCGGCGACATCGCGGTGCCGATCCCCGCCCGGCCCGGATGGCAGTTCGTCCATGGAGTCTTCACGCCGACGTCTGCGGCCGTGGGAATCCGGGCCGTCATCGATGGCAACGTGACCGAGCTCGACGAGTTGCATGTCGATGAGATGGCCATTACGCCGCTGTCCGAATTCCGGCCTCCCGAGCCGCTGCTGGCCTTCTTCAACGTGCGTTTCGGGACGGTTGACTCACCGATCCTGCGTGGTCCCGCAGCCTACGGAGAATCCACGAACGACTTCTGGAACCATTACTCGCGGGACGACGGCGCCGGGGGCTTCAAGACATCCGGCCTCGTGTCGCCGCTGATCGATGCCTCCGGCCAACCCTCCGCCGCCTCCCTGTCCATCGACAACGCGGCGGGCGCATGGGGCAGCGGGCTCTCCCACCCGCTGCTGCAAGTGTATCTCTACCCCCTCGGCGGCCCTGCCCGCATCACCCTCACCGTGACGAACCTGCCCACCGGTTCCTACGATGCCTACCTTTATGGCCACGGAGGCCCTCCCGACTCCTTCAACAGCGCGTTCACCGTCCTCTCCGGGCCCGTTTCCTATGGCACGCGCGTGACCACCACGAATGCCTCATGGCGCCTCCCCGAGTGGATCGAGGGCGCGCAATTCGTCCGGTTCACCAACGTCTTCGTCACGCGATCCGAGGCCCTCGTCATCCTGGCGGACAAGGATGCCCAGTACCATCCCAGCCTCAATGGCCTCCAGCTCGTGAGACGTTCCACCGAGCGATTCCGTGTCGGCCCCGAGTCCACCGCGTTTCGGGGTGCGCTCCAGGTGGTCGCCCAGCAGGATCCCGCCCTCGTCCTCCGTTACTCCACCAACGGCACGGTGCCTTCCACCAACTCGCCGATCCTCCCGCCGGTCCTGCTCCTCACGAACTCCGTTCAACTTGCCGTGCAAGCCTTCGAGTCCAGCCAGCCCGTCGGGGCGCTGGTTCGTCGCGAGTTCGGGCTCATTCCCCAGCTTGACGACGGGATCCCGGCGGACTGGCGCATCCGGTATTTCGGGGTCAACGCATGGTCCGACCCGCGTTCCCAAGCGAACGCCGACCCCGACGGGGACGGGACGAGCAACCTGGATGAATTCAAGGCGGGGTCCCATCCGCTGGATCCCCTGGACGGCTTCGCATCCTCCGCGCGCCAAGTCCCTTCGATCCAGTGGAACAGCGTTGCGGGCGTCACCTATCGCGTCCTGAGGAAGGACCGGCTCTCGGACGCCCAGTGGACCGAGGTGCGGCGGATTCGCGCCGTGACGGCCCGGACGGAGTTCGTCGATTCGACGGTGGATGGGCAGCCGCGCTTCTACCGGATCGAGCCGGTTCGATGAGCGAGGGCGGGCAAGTTGCAAGCTTCGCGCTTGGCCGGGCGAGGCGGGGTGCATAGCGTGGGGCCTTGGATATGATCGAGCTTTCGAACGAGGAGATCCGCCGCTATTCGCGCCACCTCATCTTGCCGGAGGTGGGGATGGCGGGGCAGCGCAGGATTCGGAACACGTCGGTGCTGTGCATTGGGGCGGGCGGGCTTGGCAGCCCCATCGCGATGTACCTCGCGGCGGCCGGCGTGGGGCGAATCGGGATCGTGGACTTCGACACGGTGGACGTGTCCAACTTGCAGCGGCAGATCCTTCACACGGACGCCGACGTGGGGCGATCCAAGGCGGAGTCGGCGCAGGAGACGATCCGGGGCCTGAACCCGAACGTGGAGGTGGTGTTGCACAAGACGCGCATCAGCTCGGAGAACGCCCTCGACCTGATCCGGCCCTACGACATCGTGGTGGACGGCACGGACAACTTCCCGACGCGCTACCTGACGAACGACGCGTGCGTGTTGCTGGGGAAGCCAAACGTCTATGGGTCGATCTTCCGGTTCGAGGGGCAGGCGAGCGTGTTCGCGCCGTCGAAGGGCGGCCCTTGCTACCGTTGCCTGTACCCGGAGCCGCCGCCGCCGGGCATGGTGCCGAGCTGCGCCGAGGGCGGCGTGCTGGGCGTGTTGCCGGGCATCATCGGCTGCATCCAAGCCACGGAGATCCTCAAGCTGGCCCTGGGCAAGGGCTCGTCGCTGGTGGGGCGGTTGATGCTTTTCAACGCGCTCGACATGAAGTTCCGCGAGCTGAAGCTGCGGCGCGACCCGAGGTGCCCGATCTGCGGCGACGCGCCGACGATCAAGGCGTTGATCGACTACGAGCAGTTCTGCGGGATCGTGCCGGAGCCGGCGGCCACGGGTGGCAACCCGGACGAGGTCACGGTGCAGGACATGAAGAAGGCCCTCGACAACCCCGCGCTGGGGATCCGCGTCATCGACGTGCGGGAGGCCGACGAGTTCGCGATCGCGCGGGTGACGGGCACGACGTTGGTGCCGTTGAGCCTCCTGCCGCAACGCTTCACCGAGCTGGACGCCAACGCCCAGTACTACCTGCACTGCAAGGGCGGCGTGCGCTCCTTGAAGGCCCTGCAATTCCTGCGCGAGCGCGGGTACAAGTACGTCAAGTCGGTGAAGGGCGGCATCGGCGCGTGGTCGGACCAGATCGACGCGTCGGTGCCCAAGTACTAGCGGCGGCCCCACGCACGACACCCGAGGAGGAACCATGACCGCCAAGCCTGATGTGATGTACGCGAGCCCGTCCATGCCGGATGCCGAGGGGCACTTCGGGCCGTTTGGGGGGCGGTACGTTCCGGAGACGCTCGTGCATCCGTTGCAGCAACTGGAGGACGAGTACTTCCGCGCGCAGCATGATCCGGCCTTCCAGAAGGAGTTGTCGTACTACCTGTCGGAGTTTGTGGGGCGTCCGACGCCCCTGTACCTGGCGGAGCGCCTGACCCGGGAGCTCGGCGGTGCAAAGATCTACCTCAAGCGCGAGGACCTGCTGCACACGGGCGCGCACAAGATCAACAACGCCCTCGGGCAGGTCCTTCTCGCCCGGCGCATGGGCAAGACCCGCATCATCGCGGAGACGGGCGCCGGCCAGCACGGTGTGGCCACGGCCACGGTGTCGGCGATGTTCGGGCTCCAGTGCGTCATCTACATGGGCGCGGTGGATTGCGAGCGCCAGGCGTTGAACGTATACCGCATGAAGATGTTGGGGGCGGAGGTCGTGCCCGTTCAGGCCGGCCAACGCACCCTCAAGGAGGCCGTCAACGAGGCCATGCGCGACTGGGTGACGCACGTCCGGTCCACCCACTACATCCTCGGCACGGCCTACGGGGCGCATCCGTATCCGCTGATGGTCCGCAACTTTCACCGGGTCATCGGGGACGAGGCACGCCGGCAGATCTTGGAGAAGGAGGGGCGTCTCCCGGATTGCCTGATGGCTTGCGTCGGCGGCGGTTCCAACGCCATCGGTTTGTTCTACCCGTTCCTCAATGACACCCATGTCCGGATGGTGGGCGTCGAGGCGGGCGGGCATGGAATCCAGCCGGAGCAACATGCGGCGCGTTTCCACGGCGGATCCCTCGGCGTGTTGCAAGGGACGCGGTCCTACATCCTCCAGGACGACCACGGGCAGATTCAGTTGACGCACTCGGTTTCGGCCGGGCTCGACTACGCCGCCGTGGGTCCCGAGCACGCATGGCTCCATGACGCGGGACGCGTGGAATACACCTACGCCACGGACGACAAGGCCCTGGAGGCGTTCATGCGGTTGGCGCGCACCGAGGGCATCATCCCTGCGCTGGAGTCGGCCCATGCCGTGGCCGAGGCCATCCGCCGGGCGCCCACGATGGGGCGGGACCAATTGATCGTCGTCAACTTGTCCGGGCGCGGCGACAAGGACGTGATGCAGGTCGCCCAGAAGATCGGACTTCAGATGCCGGTGTAGCAGGGGAGCTTGGCACGCCCTTCCGTGGCGGCCCCCCCTTCCATGCGGGTCGTGCAGGTCTAGCGAGGGTGGGGTGGCTCGCCTCCCTTGGGTGGGGCGGAATCGGCCGGGCCGGGAGGCTTGCCTTGGGGGCCGTTGCGGGTGCGCTCGCGTTCGGCTTGGCGCTCCCGGAACCACTTGTCCCGGCGCTCCTCCATCTCCTTGAACTTCTGCTGCTGTCCGGGGTCCAGGAGGCCGAGGATGCTGCGGTTGCAGTCCTGCATGATGGCGCCGGTCTGGCGAAAGTTTTCCCGGTGGAGGGCCCGCACCCGTTGGCTGGCCTCCTGGAGCATGGGCTCGATCTGCGCGACCTGGTTGGTGGAGAGGCCCAGCTCTCGGCTGTATTTCTCCAAGAGGTGGGAGGCCATGTCCCGGGGCGGGTGTGGCGGGCGTTGGATGGCGGCTTGCCGCCCCATGGGATAGCCCACGGCGACGCCGGCCGCCGCGCCGGCCACGAACACGGCGGCCAGGGACGCAAGGACTTGGTTGCGGTTCAGGCCGTTCATGGGAGCCATCCGGTGGTCATGGCAACCGCCAGCCCCGGGTCGTTGAGGACGTAGGGGTCGTTGGCCGAGTCCTCGATGTGGCTGGAGGCAAACCAACCGGCGGCCATGGCGACGACGGCCGTGGCGCACGCGGTGGCGAGGCCCACGCGCCACGTGCGTTGCAACGCCATGGCGGCAGCCTCGTGGCTGCGGTGCCGGTAGGCGGCCAAGGCGCGCATCTCGGTGGCGAGGGACACAGGAGGTGCCTCGGCCTGCGGCGCACGCGCGGCGGCGCGCAGGAGTCGGTCGAGTTGCTGGTCGATCGGTTTCATGGGTTGGATTCGCGGAGCAGGGCCTTGAGGCCTTGCTTCATCTTTTGGCGGGCTCGAAAGGCACGGACCTTGACGAGGGGGGTGCTCCAGCCGGTGACCTTGTGGATGTCCTCCACGGAGCGCCCCTCGAGGTGCAGCAGGGTGATGACGAGGCGGTCGGCCGGCGACAAGGACTCCAGGAGCTTGGCCACAATCTCGCGGGCCTCGAAGGCGTGGTCGTCTGGCAGTTCCGCAGTGGCCGTGGCCAGGTTCTGGATCACCTCGACCTCGGCCTCGGAAAGGTCGGCGTGGCGCAGCTCGGGGCGGACGCGCTCGCGGCTCAGCTCGTTGAAGCACGTGTTCACGGCGATGCGCGAGACCCAATGGGCCAGGGGAACCTCCCCCCGGAACTGGTCAATCCGGGTGAACACCTTGGTGAAGACGGCTTGCACGAGATCTTCCTCGGAGGTGCGGCGCGGCAAGTGCGACCGCACGATCTTGACGACCAGCGGATGCAGGTGCCCCAAGAGGTCCCGGGCGGCGTCCTCGTCCCCTTCGCGCACCCGCGCGACGCAGGCCTCGACGTCCAACTCCGGTTCATCCATGAAGCGACTCCGGCAGCATCTCCACCGAGCAAGACCGTTGGCAAGCCCTGGGGTTACGGGGACATGACGACCGGTGGCCCCTTGGTGACGATGCCCACCGGGCCTCGCGACGTGGCACCTCTCCGGCCCGCCTCGCTCCGGATGCCCCGTGCATCCCGAAGCGGTTGGCGGGATCTGGACGAGAGCATGGGTTGGCGGCCGAGGACGGCCGCGCTCCCAGGGTCGGGCGACCCAAGACGTTTTCGGGATCACCCCCAACTTCGGGATGCGCCGGTGGATGACGCGCCCCGAAATTAGGTGTTGCCGTCGCAAGTTCATCTGCGTAACCCAAGCCCATGAGCAAGCGCACGAGGTTGGCGAACCGGGGTTTACGGGCTGTCGCGGCCATTTCCATTGGCTTGGCATCGATCCCGGCAGGACGGGTCGAGGCGCTGATTTTTTATTCGTCCGGTTCGACCACCTTCAACACGGCGGCGCCCTCGGGCTCCCTCGCTGGCAGCGGATGGCAGTTCCAAGGCCGCTGGGGCAGCTTCCTCGGCACGCCGGTCGCGCCGAATTTCTTCATCGCCGCCAAGCACGTCGGGGGCAAGGTTGGTGACGTTTTCAGCTGGAACGGGGTCTCCTACACGACGGTGGCCAAGGTGCCGCATCCCACGGCGGACTTGGTGCTCTGGAAGGTTTCTAGGGCTTTCCCCTCTTATTCACCCCTTTACACGGCCTCGAACGAGACGGGCCGTTCCCTGGTGGTGTTTGGTCGAAGCGCGGCCCGCGGGGCTGAGGTCTCGGTGACCAACGCGTCGCCTTCGGCGCTTCGCGGTTGGAAATGGGGCGGACCCGGCGGAGGCACGATTCGCTGGGGTCAAAACGCCGTCCATAGCGTCACGACGATGGGTGGTGCCAGCTACTTGGTGGCGGGTTTCGACCGGGCCGGAGGCGTCAATGAGGCGACCTTGGCGACCGGGGACTCCAGCGGGGCCGTGTTCATCAACGACGGCACGGGCTGGAAGTTGGCCGGCATCAACTACGGGGTTCAGGCGGACTTCGCCATGACGGCAACCGCCCCGTCGTTCAGGGCGGCCATCTTTGACGCGGGCGGCTTGTACGTCGGCGCGACGGTCAGCCAAAGGTTCTTCTTGCCAGACCAGGCGGCCGACATGAGCGCGGCATGGTTCGCCACGCGGATCTCGTCCTACGCGGCTTGGATCAAGACCACGGCGGGGCTGCCTTGATTTGGTGAGATCCTCCCGTTGCGCAGGGCATCCACGGGAAGACTGAGGAGGTCGGGGGGGGAAACCGGCGCATCGCGAGCGCGGCAGTTTGCCATTCTTGCGACTGGGGGCACGATGCCTAGGTGCTTGGACTGGATGACTTGGCGGCGTTGGCGGCGGCCCATGACGAGGCCTTGAAGGCTCGCGTGGCCTCGTTCGAGGTGTGTGGCCGGCGCTTCGACGGCAACGAACGGCCCGAGTTGATGGGGGTCGTCAATCTTTCGTCGGACTCCTGGTACCGTGAGAGCGTGAGCCTTTCGGCGGAGGCTGCCATCCGGCGCGGGCGAATCCTCGTCGAGCAAGGGGCCGCGATCGTGGACATCGGGGCCGAATCCACCTTGGAGCATGCGGAGCGTGTGGAGGAGGCGCGGCAAAACAGCCGCTTGCTCCCCGTGGTCCGCGAACTGGCCGGCGCAGGCGTGGTCGTCTCCGTGGAGACCTACCATCCCGAGGTGACGCGGGCGTGCTTCGAGGCGGGCGCCCGCGTGTTGAACCTCACGGGCAATGCTCGGACGCCCGAGATGTTCCGGATGGTGGCGGACCACGATGGGGCCGTGATCTTGTGCCACGTGCAGGGAGCCAACGTCCGCGAGGTGGGCGACTTCGACTTCGGGGCGGATCCGGCGGCCATGTTGTACGAGCACTTTGCCCGGCAGTTGGAAATGGCGACGTCGCAGGGCGTGCGGCGTGCGTGGATCGATCCGGGGTTGGGGTTTTACTACCGCAACCTGGCGGATTCCGCGACGCGTATTCGCCACCAGATGCGGGTGTTCCTCAACACGTTCCGCCTGCGACGGCTGGGCTTCCCGACGTGCCACGCGTTGCCGCATGCGTTCGAGTGCTTCGAGGACGACGTCCGTTGCGCCGAGCCCTTCTTCGCGGTCTTGGCGGCGCTGGGGCGGACGGATTTGTTCCGGACCCACGAGGTGCCGCGCGTGCGCGCCGTCCTGAAGACGCTGGGGTTGTGGGACGGCGGCGCGGGCTCTGGCGGCCTTCCCGCGCCTCGTCCTGCGGTGGAGGCGTTGACGCCTCGTGCGGGGTGACAGGCCGGGGCCTCTGATCGGAAGCACGGGAAGCGGCACCCATCCCGTCGCGCAGGGGGCATCCCACCGCCCTCGGCCTTTGAGGGGCGACGGAAGGTTGGGGCGTGCTGGGTCCTTAGCCGGGACGATGCAGTTGGATCGGTCGTGCTTGCTCGATCTGCTTGCGCAAATCCTTCGTTGTTCGCTCGTTACGGGCCTCGAACCGGCCCGCGCCTCGCTCACTCCTCGGCTTGCGCAAGCATCTGCTTCGCAATCACTTCCCTCCCAACTGAATCGTCCCGGCTTAGCCTGGCTACAACAACTCCCCCTGGAGGGCAGGTCCCTCCGGGCCCAGGGCCGCCAGGAGGCTTCGGAAGTTCCAACGTTGATACATCGGGCGAAGGAGCGCGGGGTCGCCGGGGCGCGGCGTCAGTTGGTCGAGGGCCGGGCCGCCGGGCAGGTCGCATTTGAGCCGGACCATCACGGCGTTGCGACGCAGGGTTTCGGCGGCTCCCAGGAGTTCCGCTCGGAGTTTCTCGGCCTTGATGGACGGGGCGGCTGCAAGGACCCCTTGGGCGGAGCCAAATCGCCGAAGAAGGTCTGCGGCGGTCTTGGGGCCGACGCCGGGGATGCCCGGGATGTTGTCCACGGAATCCCCGACCAACGCGAGCCAGTCGGCGACCAGGGTGGGTGGCACGCCGGTCTTGGCCTCGACCTCGGGGGGGCCCCACGGGCGCTCGGATTTGTCGTTGGGGTTGAGGAGACGGACCTCGGGCGTGACGAGTTGCATGAAGTCCTTGTCGGCGGAGGCGATGGTGACGGCCCAGGCGCGTGCCGAGGCTTGATGGGCGAGGGTGCCGATCCAGTCGTCGGCCTCGGTGCCGGGCCTGACGAACTGGGGCCAGCCGGCGGCGTCGAGCCAGGCGACGATCTGGGGGATTTGGGCGGCGAGGTCCTGGGGCGTCTCGGATCGGTTGGCCTTGTAGGCGGGCCATTCACGCGTCCTTTGCTCGTCCAGCCCTCCATCCCAGACGACGCACACGTGGGTGGGGGAGAGGATGCCGACGATTTTCTGGAGCGTCTTGATGAAGCCGAAGATGGCGTTCGTGGGGGTGCCGTCGGGCGCATGGAGCGAACGGATGGCATGGAACGAACGGAAGGCGTAATGATGGGCGTCCACGAGCAACAAGTGCGACGTCATGGGCGGAGGTTCGGCCGGGGCGCGGGCGTGTGCGAGCGGCAAATCCGGGAACGTTCTTTCCACGCGGGCGTCCTGCGGGTTACAAGACGGCTTCACGCATCTATGCCGCCTCGTCCAGAAGTTGCCGCCCCGCGTCCGCGCCGTGAGTTCAGGAAGCTCATGGCGGCCAACCGTTCCGAGATCGCCATCCGCATCTTCCGCGCGGCCACTGAGCTGGGCATCCCGACGGTGGCGGTGTTCGCGCAGGAGGACCGCTTCTGCATGCATCGGTTCAAGGCCGACGAGGCCTACCTGGTGGGGCAGGGGAAGGGGCCCGTGGCGGCCTACCTGGACATGGACGGCATCGTGTCGCTGGCGAAGGCGCGCGGCGTGGACGCGATCCACCCTGGGTACGGCTTCCTGTCCGAGAACCCGGCGTTCGCGCGGGCGTGCGCGGCGGCGGGGATTGCGTTCGTGGGCCCGCGTCCGGAGCTGCTGGAGATGATGGGGGACAAGACGGCGGCGCGCGCGGTGGCGAAGCGGATTGGCGTGCCCGTGTTGGAGGGCACGGAGGAGCCGGTGACGGACCGCGACGAGGCGTTGAAGGTGGCGCGCTCGATTGGGTTCCCGCTGATCATCAAGGCGGCCTTCGGCGGCGGCGGGCGGGGCATGCGGGTGGTGCACAAGGCCTCCGAGTTGTCCGGCTTGCTGGACGAGGCGCAGGCGGAGGCGGGGAGGGCGTTCGGCAACCCGGCGGTGTTCCTGGAGAAGTACATCCCGCGCGCCAAGCACATCGAGGTGCAGATCCTGGGCGACCAGCACGGCAACGTCATCCACTTGCACGAGCGCGACTGCTCGGTGCAACGGCGGCACCAGAAGGTGGTGGAGGTGGCGCCGAGCTACGGCCTGCCGCCCGGGGTGATCCGCGAGCTGTGCGAGGCGGCGGCCCGGATCGCGGGGGACATCCGCTACGACAACGCGGGCACGATCGAGTTCCTGTACGACCTGGACCGGCACGAGTGGTTCTTCATCGAGATGAACCCGCGCATCCAGGTGGAGCACACGGTCACCGAGGAGATCACGGGGCTGGACCTGGTCCGGGCGCAGATCCGGATCGCCGAGGGGCACTCGTTGCACTCGCCGGAGGTGGGGATGCCGCGGCAGGAGGACGTGCCGCGAAACGGGTTTGCCATCCAGTGCCGCGTCACCACGGAGGACCCGGAGAACAAGTTCACGCCGGACTACGGCCGTCTGCTGGCGTATCGGTCGCCGGGCGGGTTTGGGATTCGACTGGACGGCGGGATGGGGCATTCCGGGGCGGTGATCACCCCGTTCTACGACTCGATGCTCGTGAAGGTGATCGCGAGCGGCCAGACGTACCACCTGGCCTGCGACCGGATGCACCGGGCGTTGTCCGAGTTCCGGATCCGTGGCGTGAAGACGAACATCCCGTTCCTCGAGAACGTGATTGGGAACGGGACGTTCCGGGACGGGCAGGCGACGACGACGTTGATCGACACGACGCCGGAGTTGTTTGCGTTCAAGCCCAAGAAGGACCGGGCGAGCAAGCTGCTGGGTTTCCTGGGCAACGTCGTCGTCAACGGCAACCCGCATGCGAAGGGGTTCAAGCCGGCGCGTCCGTTCGACGTGCCCGTGGCGCCCAAGGCGGACCTGTCGTCGCCCATCCCCAAGGGCACGCGGGACCTCCTGCACGAGCTGGGGCCGCGTGGGTTCGCCGAATGGGTCTCCCGGCAACGGCGCTTGCTGGTGACGGACACGACGTTCCGCGACGCGCACCAGTCCCTGATGGCCACCCGCGTGCGCACCTACGACATGCTGGCGTGCGCGGATGCCATCGCCCGCCGCCTGGGCGACGTGAAGACGGGCCTCTTCTCGCTGGAGATGTGGGGCGGCGCGACGTTTGACACGACCATGCGGTTCCTTTGGGAGGATCCATGGGAGCGCTTGGCGCAACTGCGGGCGCGGATCCCCAACATCTGCTTCCAGATGTTGTTCCGTGGATCCAACGCCGTCGGCTACTCCAACTACCCCGACAACGTCGTCGCCGGGTTCGTGCGCCACGCGGCCGCGTCCGGCATGGACATCTTCCGGATCTTTGACTCCCTCAACTACCTGCCCAACCTGCGCGTCGCGATGGAGGCGGTGCAGGGGACGCGGTCCCTGTGCGAGGCGGCGGTCTGCTACACGGGCGACATCCTCGACCCGGCCCGCGACAAGTATCCGCTGAAGTACTACGTCGGGATGGCGAAGGAGCTGGAGCGCATGGGGGCGCACATGCTCGCGATCAAGGACATGGCGGGCCTGTGCCGCCCCATGGCCGCGCGCAAGCTGGTCAAGGCGCTCAAGGACGAGGTCGGCATCCCCGTCCATTTCCACACGCACGACACCTCCGGCGTCCAGGCGGCGGCCGTCCTGCAAGCCAGCGACGCCGGCGTGGACGTCGTGGACCTCGCCATCGCGTCCATGTCGGGCAGCACCTCGCAGCCCAACCTCAACTCCATCGTGTGCGCCCTCGAGAACACGACGCGCGACACCAAGCTGGACCCGGGCGTCCTCGGGGAGCTTTCGGACTACTGGGAAAAGGTCCGCGAGACCTACGCGCCCTTCGACACCGCCCCCAAGACCGGGTCGGCGGAGGTGTACCTGCACGAGATGCCGGGCGGCCAGTACACCAACCTCAAGGAACAGGCCGCCAGCATGGGCGTGTCCCATCGGTGGCCCGAGATCGCGCGCACCTACGCCGAGGTGAACCAACTGTTCGGCGACATCGTCAAGGTGACGCCGTCGTCCAAGGTCGTGGGCGACATGGCCTTGTTCTTGTTCAGCCGCGGCATCCGGCCGGCCGACGTCGTCAACCTCGAGCCCGGCGTCACCCCGTTCCCGGAGTCCGTCGTGGACATGTTGTCGGGCGGCCTCGGCTGGCCCCCCGGCGGATGGCCGGAGACCGTGTCCCGCGTCGTGCTGGGCGAGAAGCGCCATGCCGAGGCCCGTCGAAACTTCGAGCGCGGCGTCGTGCCGGGCTCCGTCGCCGTGCCCGCCGCCCTCGACAAGATCCGCGAGGAGGTGGCCTCCAAGACGCGGCGGCCCGCCTCCGACGACGACCTCTACTCCCACCTGATGTACCCGCAGGTCTTCGCGGACTTCGCGCGGCACCAACGCGACCACGGCGACGTCGCCGTCCTGCCCACCACGGCCTTCCTGTACGGACTGAGGCTGGGCGAGGAAATCAGCGTCAACATCCAGGAGGGCAAGACCCTCATCATCAAGCTCGTGACCGTGGGCGAACCCGACAAGGACGGCCGCCGCACCGTCGCCTTCGAGCTCAACGGCATCACCCGCGAGGCCTACATCACGGACAAGAGGGTCGCCCCCCAGGCCAAGGTCCGGCCCAAGGCGGACCTTGCAGACCCCACGCAGGTGGGCGCGCCCATCCCCGGCCTCGTCGCGGCGTTGTCGGCCACCGTCGGCCAGAAGGTCGCGAAGGGCGACAAGCTGCTCATGATGGAGGCGATGAAGATGCAAACCACGGTGACGTCCCCGGTCGATGGCGTCGTGGAGTCGGTCCACGTCGCCTTGGGCGAGACCGTCGAGAGCAAGGACCTGCTCGTGAAGCTGAGGGCCTGAGGGCCCGGGCGTGGCCGTTCATCGCGCGGCGATTCATGGACTTCATCATCGCCAACGGCCAGAGGGAGGAGGTCCGGCTTCCCTGCACCATCGAGGCCTTCCTGGTCTCGCGCGGCCTCGCGCCGCGACACGTCGTCGTCGAGCACAACGGCGACGCCGTGCTGAATTGGGAGTTTGCCTCCCGCTCGCTGGCGTCCGGCGATCGGCTCGAGGTCGTCCGCATCGTTGCCGGCGGTTAGTCTGGCGCCTCCCATCCTTCTCGTGCGCTCACGAGCGTCGTGACGGGCGGGGACCCGTCCCGGCGTGGGCCCATCGCCAGGACCGATGCAACGCGATGGTCTCGCCGGGGCGAACGCGCCCCGCTTTTCGCCGGTTGCCAACCTCTGATGGCATTGGGTTCAGTCGTTGGAGGCATGTTGGACAAGAAGCGGGTGATCGAGGGGGTGACGGCACGACTGGAGGCGGACGTCGCCTTGTACCTCCGCGCGGCACGAACGGCGGCGGCGGAGGCGACGGACGAGCAAAGCAAGGCCGAGAACAAGTACGACACGCGCGGCCTCGAGGCCTCGTACCTCGCGCGCGGCCAATCGCGCCAGGCGGCGGAGGCGGAGCGCGCCGTGGCCGTGTTTCGGGGGTGGTTGGCCCGCGTGCCGGAGGCGGGCCCCGTGGTGGCGGAGGGAACCTTGACCTGCCTGGCGCAAGGACGATCCAAGGCGTGGTACCTCGTGGCGCCCTGCGCCGGCGGCACCGAGTTGGAGTGCGATGGCGTCGAGGTGACCGTCATCACGCCCTCCTCGCCCCTGGGCAGGCTCTTGGTGGGGCGCAAGACCGGTGACGGGGTCGTGCTCCCGTCCGGCGCCGAGGCCCGCATCCGGGAGTTGGGCTGACCTCGCGTCGCCCAAATGCGCTGTAACCCGCGCGGCTTCCGGCAAGTCTGCTCCACCAAGCAGTTCATTTCATCGCAACGAAAGACCCTAATCCTATGAAGTCACTCGTACGCATCCTTTCGATGGCCATCCTTGGAGTGGTGGTGTCGTCCCATGTCCTCGCCCAAGACGGCAACGCCGACAACGCCGGCGGCGGCGGCGGTCGTCGCAACCGCGGCGGCCAGGGCGGCGGCCCTGGCGGTCCCGGTGGTGGGAACTGGGATCCCGCCCAGATGCGCCAACGCATGATGGAACGCATGCGCGAGCAATTTGCCGTGAAGGACGACGCCGAGTGGAAGCTGATCTCCGATCGCATCGAGAAGGTCAATGACGCCCGCCGCGAGTCCATGATGCGCGGCATGGGCATGATGTTTGGCGGCGGGCGCGGCGGCCGGGGCCCAGGCGGGCAGGGGGGTGGAGAGGCCATGCCGGAGCAGGAGGCCCTCCAGAAGGCGATCGAGGCCAACGCCTCGGCCGACGAGATCAAGTCCAAGCTGGGCAAGTATCGCGAGGCCTTGAAGGCCAAGGAGGCCAAGCTGACCAAGGCCCAGGACGAGTTGCGCGAGGTTCTTTCCGCCAAGCAGGAGGCCCAGGCCGTCCTGATGGGCCTGCTCAAGTAAGGATGTCGTCGTTGCCTCCATCCTGACGCCATCCTTGGGGGCGCCTTGGCGCCCCCCTTTCCTTCACCCCATGGCCGCCGACAACACCCTCGACGCACTCCTCGGGCGCATGGTCGCCGAACGGCAGTTGTCGGCAGCCGACGCCGAGCAGTACCGGTCTTCGCCGTCTTCCGTGGCCGGCGCGGACCCTGCCGAGCCCGACGTGCTTCGCTGGCTGGCCGCCGAGTACGCGGTTGGTTTCGACACGCTCGACGCCATCGACCCCGAGAAGGATCTACTGGGCCACTTCCCGGCTCGAATCCTCCTGCGCGAGGAATTGCTTCCCCTCCGGCAGTCCAACGGCCACGTCGAGGTCGCCACGGCCCGCCTCTTTGCCACGCAGGGCCTTGATGCGCTGCGTTCGTTGACCGGCCTTCGCCTCCAGCCCGTCCTCGCGCCGCGCGAGGCCATCCAGCGGGAGATGAAGAAGCATCTCGGCATCGGCGCCGACACGCTGGGCACGCTCGAGGAGGAGTCGGGCCTTCAGGTCGTGGACGAGGAGGGCGTGGGCGACACCGACCTCGACAACGCGGCCGAGGACGCGTCGATCATCCGGTTCGTGAACCAGGTGTTGCGTGACGCGATCGAGCTTCGCGCCTCGGACATCCACCTGGAACCCTTCGAGACCGAGCTTCGCATCCGGTACCGCATCGACGGCGTGTTGCAGGAGGTGCCCGTCCCGGCGCAGATCAAGCGTTTCCAGCCCGCCATCGTCTCGCGCGTCAAGATCCTCTCCCACCTCAACATCGCCGAGAAGCGGCTCCCCCAGGACGGCCGCATCAAGATCCGCATCGACGACGCCGAGGTGGACATCCGCGTCTCCGTCATCCCCATGCTCCACGGCGAGGCCGTGGTCATGCGCTTGCTGCGCCAGAACTCGACCCTCCGTGGGATGGGCGAGCTCGGTTTGTCCGCGCGGGACCTCAAGAGCTTCCGCCGCGTCCTCGCGCTGCCGCACGGGATCATCCTCGTCACGGGACCCACGGGCTCCGGCAAGACCTCGACGCTGTACACCGCGCTCAACGCCATCAACGACGCCGACACCAAGATCATCACGATCGAGGACCCCATCGAGTACCAGCTCAAGGGCGTGAACCAAATCCAGGTGTCCGAGAAGTCCGGCCTCACCTTCGCCCGCGGCCTTCGCGCCATCCTGCGCCACGACCCCGACGTGCTGCTCATCGGCGAGATCCGGGACCAGGAGACGGCGCAGATCGCCGTGCAGGCCTCGCTGACCGGCCACTTGGTCTTCTCCACCCTGCACACCAACGACGCCCCGGGAGCCCTGACGCGGCTCGTGGACATGGGCGTCGAGCCCTATCTCGTGGCCTCGTCGCTCGAGGCCGTCCTTGCCCAGCGTCTAGTCCGTGTCCTGTGCCCGCATTGCCGCCAGCCGGACTCTTCGCCCGCCGCCGACGCGCTGCGTGCCGAGCTTCGGATGCCGGCGAGCCAAGTGCTGTACAAGGCCGTGGGCTGCCGTGAATGCCGCCAAACCGGCTATCACGGCCGACGCGCGATCTTCGAGTGGATGGACACCACCCCGGAAATCCGCCGCCTCATCCTCAAGAACGCCTCGTCCGGCGAGATTCGTGAATCCGCCCGCCGCGCCGGCATGCGGTCGTTGTCCGAGGACGGTTGGCGCCTCGTGGCGGAGGGCATCACGACGCCGGAGGAGGTCTTGCGCGTCACCAAGGACCAGTCCTCGGAGGAGGAGGAGGAACGCACGGCCGGGCAGGCCATGGCCACCGAGGCGGTGGTGGCGGGCGGGGCACCCCACTCATCCGGCGGGGCAACCTGACGTCGCATGGCCTCGTTCCATTATCGCGCGTTGCAGGCCGACGGGTCGGTTGCGGAAGGGCAACTGGACGCGGCGGACCGGCGCGAGGCTTTGCGCGTGATCGCGGCGAAGGGGATGAGGCCAGTAAGGCTCACCGATGCGGGTGCTTCCGCGTCGGCGCCCGTGCTTCCGGCGCGGGCCGTGGCTCCGAAGGCTGGGGCGGCCTCGGGTTCGGGTCCTGCGTCGTCCAAGGGCCTCGCAACGGCCACCGGGGCGCCCAGTCCCACCGGCGCCGTTCGGAGTCCTGTAGTTGCCGGTTCGGGCCGCGTTGCCAGCCGTCCTGCGTCCAGGCCCGTAGCGCGGCCGACGCCTGCGCCCAAGGCGGCGAAGGCGGCTTCCAAGGCGGACGCGCCAGGGGGCGGGCTGAAGCTGTCGTTGGGCGGCGACCGGATCACGCCGCGGGTGCTGGAGAACTTCACGCGCCTGCTTTCGAGCCTGCTCGCGGCGGGCGTCCCGTTGAGCCGCGCGCTCGTGATCCTGATGCGCGAGGCCGCCTCGCCGGTGGCCGGGGCGCAATGGAAGCAGGTGCACGACGCCGTGGTGGACGGACTGTCGCTGGCGGAGGCGATGGGTCGTTCGCCCCAGACGTTCCCGCGGGTGTACGTGGCGATGGTGGAGGCGGGGGAGACGGGCGGGTTCCTGGATGTCGTGCTGGGGCAGATCGCGGACTTCCAGGCGCGGGAGAAGGAGATGCGTGGCAAGGTCATGACGGCGCTCCTGTACCCGGTGATCCTGCTGTTCCTTGCGATCGGCGTGCTGGTGTTCCTGCTCGTGTTCTTCATTCCCCGTTTCCAGGGGATCTTCTCCGGCTTTGGCGCTGAATTGCCGTTGATCACGCAGGTCATCGTGGGCACGAGCGAGGTGTTGCGCACGTGGGGGATCCTGCTCCTCGTGGCGCTCGGCGTCGGCGGGTATTCCCTCCGAACGTGGCTGGTATCGGAGGCGGGGCGGCGCGTGTGGGAGGGCTTCATCCTCAGGGCGCCCGTGGTGGGGCCGCTGGTGGCCCAGTTCTCGATGTCGCGCTTTTGCCGGATGCTGGGGACGCTGCTGGGTGCCGGCGTCCCCTTGGTCAACGCGCTCAACGTCGCCCGACGTTCCATTGGCAACCAGATCCTCGTCGATGCGGTCGCCAACTCCATCGAGCGCGTGAAGGAAGGCAAGCAACTGGGGCCGAGCCTCGGCGATTGCCGTGACCTCTTCTCCGGCTCCACCCTTGAGATGATCTCCGTCGCCGAGGAGTCCGGTCGCCTTGACACCGAGCTGGTCCGCATCGCGAACGTGACCGAGGGCGACCTCGACCGTCAGCTACGCACGGCCGTGGCCCTGGCCGAGCCGCTGATGCTGTTCTTCATCGCCGGCTTCATCGGCTTCATCTTCATCGGCATGGTCATCCCGATCTTTTCCCTTCAAGACCACATCAAGTAGGCAATCCTGATCCCATGAACGTCATGCACCTGTCGTCCCGTTCCCGCCTTGGAGCCGCGCGTCACGCGGGCTTCACCCTCATTGAGCTCCTCCTCGTGCTGGTCATCCTCGGCATCTTGGCCGCGATCGTCGTGCCCAAGTTCTCCGGCCGCACGGAGCAGGCCCGCACCACGGCCGCCGCGTCGCAGATCGCGACCTTCGGCACGGCACTGGACGCCTTTGAGGTGGACATGGGCTACTATCCAAAGGGGCGGAACGGCCTCAAGGAGCTGGTGGACACCCCGCGCGATTCGTTGAAGTGGAAGGGCCCCTACATGAAGAACGCCATCCCCCAGGACCCTTGGGACCAGGATTACGTTTACGAGTGCCCCGGGAAGCACAACCCCTCTTCCTACGACCTCTACTCCGTCGGGCCCGATGGCCGTGCAGGGTCGGAGGACGACGTGACCAACTGGGCGAAGAAGTAGGCCGGAAGGACGCGGTGCGGTCAGCACCATGGCCCGCCGCCATTCCCGGCATCCCCCGCTTGAACGCCTCGCATTCCAGCAACCCCAGCGTCCCGGGCGTGGCGTTCACCTTGATTGAGCTGTTGCTCGTCATGGCGCTCCTGACCGTCGTCATGGCCCTCGTGTCGCCGTCGCTGGGGCCGTTCCTCCGGGGGCGGTCGCTGGGGTACGAGGTTCGCCGGTTCATCAACCTGACGCACCTCGCCCAGTCGCGAGCCGCCCACGAGGGCGTGCCCATGCGTCTCTGGGTCGATCCGGACCTGCGGATGTATGGGATGGACCCGGAGTTTTCGCTCGAGGCCACGACGTCCACCACCACGCCGATCCCTGGCCAGCAGCAACCCGCTTCCGGCGGCCGTTCCATCGCGTACCCGCTGGCGTCGGATGTCCAGGTGGAGGCCGACCCGCGTTCCTGGGCTTCCATGTCGGGGAACACGTTCGCCCTCCAGTTCCGATGGGCCGCCGGACAGGGTGCCTTCGCGCAGGGACGCCGCATCACGTTCCGGTTCACGCCGGATGGTTCCATCGACGAAACGTCGCCGTGGGGGATTTGGTTCCGGAGCGACCGCGACCCCAGCTCCCGCCAAGCAGTCCGGCCTGGCGACGAGGTTTACGTGTCGCAGAACTACGCCCGTACCCGCTATGAGGTGCAGACGAACCAGCTTGCGATCCCGGTTCGCTAGCGATGGGGCGGACCGGCGGGGTTTTACCCTGGCCGAGACCCTGGCCGCGCTCGCCTTCGTGGCGGTCGTGATCCCTGTCGCCGTGCATGGGGTGCGAATCGCCAACCTCGCCGCCCAGGTGGCCGATCGGCAGCTCGTTGCGATGCGCGTGGCGGATCGTGTCCTCAACGAGATCATCGCCACGGGGCGTTGGAACACCGCGGGCTCAGGGAGCGTCCAGGAGGGGCGTCACACTTTCGCGTGGCGTTCGCAGTCGGTCTCGTGGCAGCGGGCGACGCTTCGCGAGTTGACCGTCTCCGTCACCTTCAACGTCCAGGGGGTCGAAAGGGTGGCGAGGGCCTCGACCGTCGTGGATTCCGCCCAGCCATGAAGGCCTGGCGTCCATGTCTCGATGGCCTGCGTCCCCATCCCCGCATCGGGGCGTTCACCCTCATCGAGCTCCTGCTCGCCATCACCCTCTCCGCCATCATCATCTCGGCGACCGTCGCGGTCCTGTTCGGCGCGTTGCGGCTCCGCAACGAGACCGAGCGACGCTCCGATGCCTCGACGGCGCTGCAGCAGGCCCTGTCCGTCCTTCGACGTGACCTCGCCAACATCGCGCTTCCCGCCTCCGACTCGACCAACGCGATGGCCGGGGCGCTGGTGTACGGGGGCATCACGGGCATCAATGACCCGGCCGGCACCGGCATGCAGTTGTTCACCACCACGGGCCTGGTGACCGACATGGCTCGCTGGGGCGACTTGCAGAAGGTGGGCTACGTGCTGCGCCTTCCCACCAATGCCGCGGCCAACCTGGGTCGTGACCTCCATCGTGTGGTGACACGCAACCTCCTGCCCGTCCTCGCCGAGGCCTACGACGACCAGCTTCTCCTGCAAAACGTCGAGTCCTTCCAGTTGTCATTCTTCGACGGCACCACATGGCGCATCGCCTGGGGCGGCACCAACGAGACCGTCTCGCTCCCACGCGCCATCCGCGTCGATCTGGTCCTCAATGACATCGATCCCGCGGACCTGGCGCGGGGCAACCTGGGCAACCGAACCCAGCTTCCCTTCCAGTTGGTCGTGCCCGTCGTCGTGACCCCGGCCACCAACTCGACCTTCATCTCGGGCGCCGGGGGTGCACCATGAACGCGCGGCGAAGGTTTCACCGTGGCGGGCCGCAGGCACCGTCGCGGGGCTCCACGCTCGTCATCGTGCTGTGGATTGCCCTGGGATTGGTTTCCCTCGGGCTCTACTTCGGCCAGTCGTCCGCGTTGGCATTGCGGGCCTCCGACCAGCGGGCGGCCTCCATCGAGGCCGAGCAGGCGATCCAAGGGGCCACGCGTTACGCGGCCTACGTCCTCACCAACCTCGACATCCCGGGCGTCCTCCCGCAGTTCCAGATCGCCCCCACCTTCCGCCCGGTGACCGAGAACGTCCGGGTCGGGGATTCGGCGTTCTGGTTCCTCGGTCGTGACCCGGACCTCCTCGCCTCCACGCCGGGGCGCAACGTCCAGCCGGTGTTTGGACTCGTGGACGAGGCGTCGAAGCTGAACCTGAACACGGCCACGCTTGAGATGCTGGAGGCGCTGCCTCGCATGACCCCGCAGCTCGCCGCCGCCATCATGGACTGGCGCGACGAGGACGACGAGGTCTCGACGGACGGCGCGGAGGAGAGCACCTACCAAAGGCTCAACCCCGCCTACCGCTGCAAGAACGCCCCGTTTGAGTCCATCGAGGAGCTTCGGCTCGTCTATGGCATGACCCTGGACATCCTCGCCGGCGAGGATGCGAACCGGAATGGCATCCTCGATCCCAACGAGGACGACTACGACTCCACGCCCCCGCTCGACAACCGCAACGGGCGGCTCGAGCCCGGCCTGTGGGAGTACGTCACCGTTCACTCGCAGGAATCCCTCACCACCACCAACGGCACCGCCAAGGTCTCCCTGGGTGCACAGGGACGACAACAGCTCGCGACCCTGCTGCAGGAGCGGCTCGGAAACCAACGTGCCAACGAGATCCTCCAGCGCGTGGGCAACCAAAACCCGGCCGGTCTCCTCAACTTCTTCGTCCAGTCGGGAATGTCCGTGGACGAGTTTGCCCAGGTGGAGGGAGACCTCACGGCGGGTGATGGCCAGACGCCCCGGCAAGGACTCATCAACGTCAATTCCGCACCGGAGGCCGTCCTCGCCTGCATTCCGGGCATCGGCATCGACATGGCCCCGCAGCTCGTCTCCTACCGGCAATCCAACCCCAGCCGGCGCAATACGGTGGCATGGGTCGCCGAGATCCTTGGGACCCAACGTTCGCTGCAAGCTGGCCGTTACCTCACCGGGCGCTCGTCGGTCTATTCGGCAGACGTCTGCGCCGTGGGTCACCTTGGAAGGGGCTACCGACGGTGCCGGATCATCTTCGACGCCTCCGAGGGAGGCCTCCGGATCGTCCAGCGCGCCGATTGGTCCCACCTGGGGTGGGCCTTGGGGTCGCAGACATGGCAGCAGATGCAACAGCAACGGCAATTGACGCAGAACACGCGATGATCGAACGGCTCAAGCCCCGCGGCAGCTCACCGGTCCTCGGCCTCTCCTTTGACGGGGCCGCCGTCGAGGCCGTCCTCGTGCGCCCCGGCAACGGGCAAGCCGAGGCGTCGGCGCCCGTGACGTTCCAGCTTCCGGCCGAAATCCTTTCAAGCGACCCGGTCGCGGTGGGCCGCGCGCTGCGGGAGTCCCTCGACAAGGCCGGGCTGGGCACCCGGCGTTGTGCCGTGGCCCTGCCGGCGTCCTGGGTCTTCGCATCCAGCATCCCGCTGCCCGACCTCGCGCCGGAGGATGCCGAGGGATTCGTCGAGCTCGAGGTCGAGCGATCCTTCCCACAAGGGTCCGATCAACTGGCCATTGCCCGGCATGAATGGAAGGACGCATCGGGCCTGCCCCAGATCACGCTCGTTGCCGTCCCGGTGGAGCACCTCGAGCGGCTCGAGCAGGTCCTGCGCGCCGCCCGCATGCAACCAGTCTCGATCGCGCCAGCCCTCACCGAGATGCAGCACCTGGTCCCCTCCGAGTCGCCGGCGCGCATCGACTTCCTTGCCTCGCCCACGTCCGTGGCCTTGGCCATCGGGTGTGGCGAGGGCCTCGTCCTGCATCGTTGCCTCGACGATGTCGTCGCCGTCGCGGGCGGCCAGCCCTCCGTCGCCCCAGACCGACTCCAACGCGAGCTGCGCGTCACGCTGGGTCAGCTTCCCGACGCCACCCGGCAATCCCTGGCGCGAGCCCGCATTTTTGGCGGCGGCCCCCTCGCCGACGCCCTCCAGCAGGTCCTGGCGGCCATCGCGCCTCGCCTTGCCATGAGCGTCGTCCGGGCCGACCGCGTCCCGGGCAACCGAGACGCATCGTTGCGCATCACGCCGGGGATTCCCGCGACCGCCGCCTTGGCCATCGCCGCGCGCCACCTTGGAGGTGGGCCGGCCTCGTTCGAGTTCCTGGCGCCACGCGTCTCCCCGTGGCAGCAGCTTGCCACCCGTTTTTCGTCCGGGCGCGCGGCGCACTACGGGCTCGCCGCCGCCGCCGTCGTCGCGCTCACGGCCGGGGCCTTCCTCGTCCAGCAAGTGCGGCTGATGTCCCTCCGCTCCCAGTGGAATGCCATCGCCAAGACCGCCGCCCACGTCGAGGAACTGCAAGCCAACCTCAAGAAGTACCGGCCGTGGTTCGACGAGTCGGTCCCGTCCCTCCTGGTCCTTCGCACCCTGACCATGGCGTTCCCCGAGGATGGTGCGCTGACGGCGAAGACGGTGGAGCTCCGCGAGGGGGCCATCGTCGTCTGCTCCGGCACGGCCAAGGATTCCTTCACCCTCAACAGCACCCTCGAGAAGCTCCGCACCGCGCCCGAGGTGCGCGACGTCACCGTGGACCAGATGCGCGGCAAGTCCCCCGTGCAGTTCTCCTTCAACTTCAAGTGGGACTCCTCCGCACGCACGCCATGAACCTGGATCCCGAGCAACGCAAGAAGCTGCTCCTCGTCGTCGCCCTCGTCGGCGTCGGCCTTCTTCTGGGCGACCGCGTCGTCCTCGGCCCGCTCCTCAAGTCGTGGAACGCCCGACAGGCGGAGATCACCGAGCTCAAGAAGCGCATCGCCAAGGGCGAGCAGCTCGTCGCCCGCCTCAAGCCCGTCGAGGCCCGGTGGTCCGATCTGGCCTCCAACGCGCTCCCCAAGCTCACGTCCGCCGCCGAGGGACGGGTCCTGGAGGCCCTCGACCGCTGGTCCAAGGCCGCCGCCGTCAACGTCACGTCCGTCAAGCCGCAGTGGAAGCAGCTCGACGACGAGTACTCCACCTTCGAGTGCCACGTGGATGCCACCGGCAACCTCGCCACCCTCACCCGATTCCTCTACGAGGTCGAACGCGACAAGCTGGCCGTCCGGGTGGAGGCCATCGAGCTCGCCGCCCGCGACACCGACGCCGCCCAGCTCACCCTCGGCCTCCACGTGAGCGGCCTCGTCCTCAACCTTCCCGAACGCCGATGAACTCCTTCCTCGAACGAAGCCGTGACGATGCAGGTGGGACGGTCGTGCTGGCCGGATCCGCTGCCGCAATCACTTCCCTCCCGGCTGAATCCTTCCGGGCCAGGCTTCTCGCCATCCGGGCGGCCATCGGCTTGCTCGCCGGGGCGCTCGCGCTTCAAGGGTTCGCCCAAGACGTCGGGGCACAGGCTGCCGCCAACGAGTCGCCCCGGATCGCGGTTTCCGCTCAGCCCGAGCCGGACGACACGGACGAGCCCGAGTCCTCCGACGAGGACGACGGCGGATCCACCAACGGCGTTCCCGTCCTCACCGTCCCGGGATCAACCAACGCGCCCGGGACCAACGCGCCCGGCACGAACGCCCCGGCGCGCAGGTCCTCCCGACGCTCCTCCCGTCGTTCCCCTGAACGCACCGGCATCGCCGATTGGCGCCCTTCCAGCCGCTCGGGCGCCTCCTCCCCCAAGGCCGCCTCCACCAACGGCCCCGCCTCGTCCGACTACGCCTTCTTCCAGGTCGTCAACGACCGCAACATCTTCAATTCCTCCCGCGTCCCCAACCGTCCCGACCGCCCGCGATCCACCGAGGCCCGTCGCACCCCCAAGGTCGAGTCGGTCTCGCTCGTGGGAACCCTGCGCTACGAGAAGGGCGTCCTCGCCTTCTTCGACGGCACGAGCTCCGACTACAGAAAGGCCCTCAAGCCCGGCGACGCCGTGGCGGGCCATCGCATCGTCTCCGTGACGGATTCCACCGTCCGCCTTGTCGTCCGGGACGGCGCCGTGGACCTCAAGGTCGGCAACCAACTTCGTCGCGAGGACGAGGGTGATTGGAAGCTGGCCGACGGCGTCACGCTGGGCGCCTCGTCCTCGACGGGCGTTGCAACCCCTTCATCCTCTTCCGCCTCCACGAACGCATCATCCACCACATCGTCGGCTGCCTCGTCCGGTTCCTCCGGCGGCGGCGCCGAGGAAATCCTCCGGCGCCTTCGGGAGCGCCGTGCCCAGGAGAACAAGCAATGAACAACAACATCCCTCGCCTCCCCATCCTCGCCCTCGTCGTCATCGTCGCCTTGGGCGCCCGGCTCCACGGCCAGGAGGTCACGCCCCCACCTGCGACGGCTGCGCCCCAAGCCAGCCCGACGGACAAGTCCAAGGCCGATGCCGCGCCGGCCGCGGCGGTCGCCGCCCCTGGCACGAATGCGCCCGTAGCCGCCCCGAAGCCGCCGCCGGAGCCCTTGCCGGCACCGGAGCCATTGCCCACCGCGCCCGACGGGACCCCCATGCTTCGCCTGAACTTCCGCGGCGCGCCCCTTGAGACCGTCCTGAATTACCTCAGCGAGGCCGCCGGCTACATCATCGTCCTCGACACCGAGGTGAAGGGGCGCATCGACGCGTGGTCCGCGCAGCCCGTCACCCGCGACGAGGCGTTCCAAATCCTCGAGACGGCGCTCGCCAAGAACGGCTACACGGCCCTTCGCTCCGGCCGCACCCTCACCATCGTCTCCAAGGACGCCGCCAAGAAGCGCGACATCCCCGTCAAGTCCGGGAACAACCCCGACTCGATCCCGAAGGACGAGCAGGTCGTCACCCAGATCATTCCCATCCGCTTCATCAGCGCCACCGCGCTGACCACCGACCTCGCGCCGCTTCTGCCCTCCGAGGCCACGATGACGGCCAACGAGGCCGGGAACGCCCTCGTCATCACCGACACCCAAGCCTCCATCAAGCGCATCGCGGAGATCATCCGCGCCCTCGACACGTCCCTCGCCAACTCGTCCTCCATCAAGGTCTTCCCCCTGCGCTTCGCGGACGCCAAGGAGACCGCAACCGTCATCAAGGACCTGTTCCCCTCCACCGACTCACGGGCCGGCGGCAACGCCGGGGGCAACAATGGCGGACGCGGCGGTTTCGGAGGGTTTCCGGGCGGGTTCGGGGGATTCCCGGGCGGGGGCATGGGCGGCGGGGGTGCCGGCGGCGGCGGCCGGGGCGGTGCCTCCAGCTCCGGGGCGGGTAATCGCGCGGCCGCCTCCAAGGTCGTCGCCGTCGCCGACGAACACTCCAACTCCGTCATCGTGAATGCCCCCGAGGATGCCATGCCCTCGATCGAGGAGCTCATCCGCTCCGTGGACACCGACGTCCAGGACATCACGGAGCTCCGCGTCTTCCGCCTCGAGTTCGCCGACCCGACCGAGATGGCCGACGTCCTCTCGGGGTTGTTTCCCGACGACACCAACAGCCGCAGCGGCAACAACGCCAACAACCGCGGGCAACGGTTTGGCGGCTTTGGCATGTTCGGCGGCATGAACCGCGGGGGAGGCACGGGCGGGGCCAGCGGCAACTCCAGCGACCGCACCCTCAAGAAGGGCAAGGTCACCGCGGTGCCGGATGCCCGCACCTCCTCGATCATCGTGTCGGCCGACCGCACCCTGATGCCCCAGATTGCCGAGATGGTGAAGCAGCTCGACGCCAACCCGGCGCGCAAGCAGCAGGTCTTCGTGTACAGCCTGGACAACGCGGATCCCCAGCAGGTCCAGACCGTGCTTCGCGGGCTCTTCGAGCGCGCGGGCAGCAACAACCGGTCCACCCAGGGGCAGCAACAGCAAAGCTCCTTCCTCACCACCCGCTCCACCCAGCAACAGCAACAGCAGAACAACGTCAATCGTTCGTCCGGCTTCGGCTCCGGTGCCGGCGGCGGCGGCGGCGGCTTTGGCGGCGGCCGCGGCAACTGATGCCGTCCTTCCCATCCCCGGGTCCCAACTCGCAACACGCTCCACTCCTCATGAATCGCCTTGCACAACGCGCCTCAGCGATCCTCCTCGCCGCCGCCTTCACCGCGCCCGCCCTCGCCCAGTTCCAGGGATTCGGCGGCCAGGGCGGAGGCGCCCGACGCTCCGGCTCCGGCTCCGGCTCCAGCACCGCCCGCGAGTACCCCAACAACACCGACGTCGGCGACGCCATGATCTCCTTCGATCCGGAGACCCGGAAGATCATCGTCATCACCGACGACAAGACCAACCTGCAGATCAAGGACGTCATCACCAGCCTCGACAACCCGCGCCCCCAGGTGCTCATCAAGGTCGTCTTCCTCGAAGTCACCCACAACGACGCCTCCGACATCGGCGTCGAGGGCGGCTACACGCGGCAGCTCGGCAACACCGGCACGGGCAGCTTCGCCAATGCGTTTGGCGCCTCAGGCCTTTCCTCCGCGGCCACGTCCGCGGTGCCCAACGCCCTCGGCCAAAACGTCCAGAGCATGCTCCCGACGCCTCCGGGCGCCGGCCTCTACCAGGTCCTGGGCACGGACTTCCAAGCCACCCTCCGTGCCATCGCCCAGGCCGGCCGTGCCGAGATCCTCTCGCGTCCCTCCATCCTCGCCCGCAACAACCAGCCCGCCACCATCTCCCTCGGCCAGCAGGTTCCCCTCGTCTCCAATACCCAGTTCAGCGCCATCAACGGACAGGTCAACACCGTCTCCTACCAGAACGTCGGCATCATCCTTCGCGTCACCCCCTTCATCACCCCGCAGGGGCTCGTCGAGATGATCGTCTCCCCCGAGATCTCCTCCCTGGCCGAGCGCTCCACCTGGGTCCCCATCTCGGCCGGCGCCCTCGCGCCTGTCGTGAACTCCCGCGTTGCCGACACCGTCGTCGTGGTTCCCGACAGCCAAACCGTGGTCATCGGCGGTCTCATGCAAAACCAGATCTCCGAGTCCGAAAGCAAGATCCCGTACCTCGGCGACATCCCCTGGCTCGGGAACGCCTTCAAGCGAAAGCAGAAGTCGAACGTCAAGACCGAGCTGATGATCTTCCTCACCCCCATCGTCATCCCGGCACCGTCCCAGCTCGCCGCCATGTCGGCGGAGGAACGCTCCAAGATGATGCTGCGCCCGAAGTCCCTTCCCCAGATCCAGCTCGAGAACCTCGTGGATCAATTACCCGACAAATCCTCGGGCACGAAGCCCAGCAAGAAGACGACCTCCGTCCAGGACGCACCCCAGGCGCCCAAGGCCCCAACCGTGCCCGACGCCAAGTCCAAGGCCGTCCCCGCCCCGGCGCGTCGGTAGGCGCGTGTCCCATCCATTCCCACACGCGACGGCGGATGGGTGGGCCGGCTGCCTCCAACCCTCGGAAACGTGGCAGGGCCGTCTTGGCCCTGGCGGGATCACGTCCAGCGGCAGGATGCCGCTGCCACTCTGCCCCCCGGCACGCAGAGGTGCGGCATCCTTCCCGCCACGTGAGGACACGCAGCCTACATGGGCCGAGCCTTCGGCTCCACCGGAGGGTTTGGCTGATCCCCAGCCGAACGAACGTTTTCAGGTGCACCCCATGAACCGGGCTCCTGGGGTTGCGAGAAACCGCCAGGCGGGGAGGTGGCGCCCGGGACGGGTGCGATCCCACGGGACATGGTTGTGTTTCAGGACACGCGACCGGGCGCGTCGGTCCATCCCAGCGATTGCCGCACGAGATCCAGATGGTTCCCCTCGGGCGGCCATGGGGCGACGAGGTATCCGCCGTCCTTGAACAACTGGATCCCGCTGGGGGACGGGCAAAGGACGACGCGGAAGTCACGCCAGCACCGGGCATCGCGCAGGGCGGCGGTGCAACGGCGGACTGTGTGCCCCGCCCACGGGACGCAGGGCATCCCCGCGAGCCAACCGCACGCTCGCAGGATCCACGGGGTGTGCAGGTGCCCGATCACGGTCGCCGCGATGCACGGAAGCGCCCGACGCACGCCGTCCAACCGCGCGAGGAAGGGAAGCGCGGTGGGGTCGTGGCAGAACAAGACCACCCTCCTTCCCCGCGTCGCCGCCTCCCCGAAGAGGGCGTCGATGGCCCCCAGGTGTTCTCGGTGGGCCCGTTCCCACGTCTCCTGTTCCCCCGCCAGGCCCTCCGCCCGGAACACCGGCCATGCGGCGAGCGTGGAGGTGATGCCCACCCACCTCCATCCGGGGAAATCCTCGTGCCACAGCCTCGGCAGGCCCAGCTCGGCCTCGCATCGCTCGAGGCTTCGCCAGCGCGGCCCGCCCGCGCCGCCCACGAGGCTTTTCTTGCCGAGTTCATGGTCCCCGATGACGCCCCGCACGCGGTGTCCATGGGCTGCACGCAACTCGCCCAAGGCCTCGGCCGCGCTTTCCATGGCGGCGTCGTCGCTCACCCCGACGAAGGCCGTGTCGAGGGAATAGTCCCCGTTGGCCACCACGCGCGTGATGCCCGGCTCGCGCGCGAGGATGTCACCGAGCCGATGGTTGTGGGCCATGGGGTCGGCCAGCCAGACGTACCGGCGCAGGAGGCGTGCTGTGGCGAGGGCCAGCCACCCGGCGGGCAAGGCTTGGTCGAACCCGCGGCGCTGCCGCTCGCGGGGGCCGGCGCGGTGCAGGTCGCTCACCACCAGCAAGCGGCCGGCGTCGCGGTTCATCCCAGCGACTTCAGGGCGTTCCATGCCGACCCATAGGCCCCGGCCACGTCGCCGAGCTGCGGCGGCACCAAGCGAAGGCTCGCGCCCGCCGGACGCCACTCGAACTCCGCGAGGTGTTGTTCCAAGGGGTCGAACAAGGCCGCGCCGGCCTTGGCGATGCCTCCGCCCACGATCACCGCCTCCGGGTCCAGGACGTTGGCGATGGATGCAATGCACGCGGCCAGCGCCTTGACCGACCGCAGCCACAGGCGGGTGGCCTCCGCGTCGCCCGCCAGGTGCGCCGCAACGAGGTCCCGGGTGGCCAGGAAACGCCCGGCGCTCCGGTCGCGGACCGTCTTGTTGCCAATCTCCAGCTCGATCGAGCCCGGCGTCCCGACGTCGTCGAGGGGCCCGTTGAAGTCCACCGTCATGTGCCCGAGGTGCCCCGCGCGACCGAGGTTCCCCTTCAGCAATCGACCGTCCACGATCGCGGCCCCGCCCACGCCCGTGCCCAGCGTCAGCATGGCGACGTCCGACAGGCCGCGCGCCGCGCCCATCCAGGCCTCGCCCAGCAACGCCGCGTGGGCGTCGTTCAACACGGGCACCACCGAGGGGCGCCCGAGGTACGTCGTCCAATCCAGCCCCTCCAGCCCGTCGAGCCGACCGGGCAGGTGCGCGATGGCCCGGCCCGAACGCGCGGCAAGGCCCGGCGCCGACACCCCGACGGCCGCCGCCGTCCCATGGCGCGCCTCGAACCGGGCGATGATGCCGGCCACGGCCCGCGCCCATTCCATGTCGCGGTCCACGAAGGGTTCGTTGGCCTCGCCCACCAACGTCCCGTCCTCGCCCACGACGACGGCCTTCACCGCGGAGCCGCCCAGGTCTATCCCAACGATCGTTCGCATGCCCGCGCCTCCCTCTCACAGACCCGGACCGGACGGAAGCCTCATTTGCGGGGGCAACCGCCTCGGGCGCTTCTCCGCCATGCCATGACGTTCAGACGTCGCAGGCGGCGGCGGCGTGGCGGAGGGCGAGGGCGCGGTCCTTCCACGTGGGAAGGAATTCCTGGGCGACGAAGCCCTCGTAGGGCGAGTCGGCGACGGCGCGCATGACGGCGGGATAGTTGATTTCCTGGGAGTCATCGAGCTCGCCGCGCCCGGGCACGCCGGCGACGTGGAGGTGGCCGATGATGGGCAGCAACGCATGGAACCGGCGGGTCATGTCGCCGTGCATCACCTGCACGTGGTAGAAGTCGAACAGGAGCTTCATGCGGGGCGAGTCCACGCGCCGGACCAGGCGGGCGCAGCGGTCGATGTCGTCGCCGAAGTAGCCGGGATGGCCCTTCATGGGGTGGCCGAGGTCGCGGCTGTTGAGGTGCTCGAGGCACAGGTCCACGCCGGCCTTTTCCGCCAGCGGCATGACCTCCTTCCATGCCTCCACGCAGTTTCGCTCGGCGTCGGCGTCCGCGATGGAGGGGTCCCGCATCCCGGTGAAGGTGATGACGCGGCGGGCGCCGAAGCGCGTGGCGGTCTCGATGCCGCGCTGGAGGGCCTCGACAACCTTGGCGCGGAACTTGGGGTTGAGGGGCCCCTCGGAGAAGCCGTGCGAGCCCACGATGGCGATCTCCATGCCGAGTTCCCGGATGAGCGGGTAGTGCGAGGGATCGACGCCCTCCATGGCGGCGAACCCGATGTCCTTGCAGAGGCGCGCGAGGTCCGGCACGGGCATGGGGTTGTAGGTCCAGCCCATGATGGATTGCCGGATGCGCCGGCGTTGGATGCGGTAGGCGGGGTCCGCCGCGGCGGGCGAGAGGAGGGGCAGGGGGGAGGAGACTTGGCCCATTTGCCCGCGAGGTTGCCCCGGGGCAGGGGGACGGGTCCATCCCCGGATTTGCCCCCTGATTCGCGCGTAAGCCGTTTTTGAGTGCCCGGTTCTCACCGCACGCGGGGCCGCCGGTGGGTGGACCCAGCAGGATCTCTTCGTGTCTTCGCGGCTTCGCGTGATTCAAAAACCGCTTCTTGTTCGGCGATCCCGTGAGTGATGAAGCTGGAAATGGCTCACACGAGGACACGAAGACACGAAGAAGGTGGGGACGTGGGTGCTCAAGACGGGGTTCATGCCCATCCGCTACGACGGCGTGTTGGCAGCCAGCCAGCCGTGATTCGCTGGGTTGTAGATCGAGAGGGTTCCTCCTGGTGACGCGGGGATTTGGGGGCTCCCGGTGCATGAGGGTGATCCGCCCGCAGAGACGCAGAGACGCAGAGTTCTTGCTGACACCTCCGCGTCTCTGCGCCTCCGCGCGCGATTCCCCCCCAGCCCATTCCGACAATGGCCGATGCCGTGGGCGGCCGCCGAGGGGCGTCTCCTGGTGCATGAGGGTGATCCGCCCGCAGAGACGCAGAGACGCAGAGTTCTTGCTGATACCTCCGCGTCTCTGCGTCTCCGCGGGCGATTCTCCCCCCCAGCCCA
>CAIRNV010000204.1 GCA_903880005.1 uncultured Verrucomicrobiota bacterium
CCGTTCCGGCTAAGCCGTAACGATGCAGTTGGATCGGTCGTGCTTGCTGGATCTTCCTTCGCAAGAGCTTCGTCCTTCGCTCGTTACGGGCCTGGAACTGGCCCGCGCCTCGCTCACTCCTCGTCTTGCGAAAGAATCTGCTTCGCAATCACCTCCCTCCCAACTGAATCGTCCCGGCTGAGCCGTAACGATTCAATTGGGTCGGTCGTGCTGGCTCGATCTGCTTGCGCAAATCATTCGTCGTTCGCTCCTCATTGAGGCGAGGCCGCTTTTTGTTGGCGTCCGCGCGACGGGGATGGCACGCCCATGGGGCATGCACGAGGAAGCCATGGAACACCTGGCCCGCCGCGACGGCGTGATGGCGCGGCTGATCCGTCAGGCGGGACCTTGCACGTTGAAGCCAGAGCCGCGCCGGACCCCTTTCCAGTCCCTGGTCCAGGCCGTGGCGCACCAACAGCTCAACGGCACGGCGGCCGCCACCATCTTGCGACGCTTCAGGGGGCTCTTCCCGGGCCGGCGCTTTCCCTCGCCGGCCGAGGTCGCGGCCATCGACGACGACGCGTTGCGGGGCGCGGGCTTGTCACGGGCGAAGGTGGCCGCCATCCGCGACATCACCGCCAAGGTCCTTTCCGGGGAGATCCCGGGGTCGCGCGTGATTCGGCGCATGACGGACGACGAGGTGGTGGAGCGATTGACGGCGGCGCGTGGGGTGGGGCGATGGACGGCGGAGATGCTGTTGATGTTCCAATTGGGGCGGGCCGACGTGCTGCCCGCGGACGACTTTGGGGTGCGAAACGGGTTTCGCCTCGCCTACGGCCACGAGGACCTGCCCCGGCCGCGCGCCTTGCAGGAGTTTGGCGAGCGTTGGCGGCCGCATCGGACGGTCGCCTCATGGTACCTGTGGCGGGCCGTGGACCTTGCGAAGGCCGCCCGTTGACGGTGCAAAGGCGCGGCCGGTTCAAACCGAGGCCTCGGGCGAGTCGAAGAGGAAACGGAGGTCGTCGATGGAGAGGGCATGCGAGAAGCGTTCCTCACCGAGGATGTCCGAGGCGAGGGCGGACTTGGAGCGTTGGAGCTGGCGGATCTTCTCCTCGATGGAGCCTTGGACGACGAGGCGATAGGCGAAGACGGTGGACTTCTGGCCGATGCGATGGGTGCGGTCGATGGCCTGGTTTTCGACGGCTGGATTCCACCACGGGTCGAAGAGGACGACGTAGGAGGCGGAGGTGAGGTTGAGCCCGAAGCCGCCGGCCTTGAGCGAGATGAGGAAGACGGCGGCCCCGGGATGTTGGTTGAAGGAATCCACCAGCGGACCCCGGTCCTCGGTGGAGCCGGTCAGGAGGAAGGTGGTGGCCTTCAGCTCATCGAGGGCGTCGCGCAGGATGTCGAGCATGTCCGTGAACTGCGAGAACACGAGGACCTTGAGGCCTTGTGCGAGGAGCGGCTCGATGATTTCCACCAGCGCCTCGAGCTTGGCGGAGGCCTGCTTCCGGTGCTTCGGATCCACCAGCGCCGCGTGGCAACAGATTTGCCGCAGGCGCAGGAGCGACGTCAGGAAATGGAACCGGAACTTGTCGAGGTCGGCGGACGACTTGAGCCCGAGAAGCAGGGCGCGGGCCTTCTTGTACTCGGCCGAGTAGAGGGTCTTTTGGATGCCTTCGAGCGGGCAAAGGATGTCCTCCTCGATGCGGTCTGGGAGGTCGGTCGCGACCTGAGCCTTGGTGCGTCGGAGGAGGAAGGGGCGAAGGCGGGCGGCGAGGCGGCGCCGGGCGAGGGGATCGTCCTTGGCGAACGAACGCTGGAATTGGGCGCGGGGGCCCAAGGCCCCGGGCATGGCAAAGGCGAGGATGGACCAGAGGTCGAGGAGCCGGTTTTCAATGGGCGTGCCGGTGAGGGCGAGGCGGTGGAGGGCGACGAGGCGACGGGCGGCCTGGGCGGTTTGGGAGTCGGGGTTCTTGATGTACTGGGCCTCGTCGAGGACCACGGCGAGCCATGTCCGGGCGGCGAGCGCTTCCTCGAGGATCCGAAGCTGGGCGTAGTTCACGACGAGGGCATCGTGGCCTTCAAGGTCGGCAGGCAAGGATGCGGGGTCGGCGCCGGACCAAGCCGTGATGCGGAGCGACGGCAGGAAGCGCTGGGCCTCGGCCAGCCAATTGGGAAGGACGGACTTGGGGCAGACGATGAGGACGTGGCGCGGGGGTGCCGTCTCAGCAGGGGTCGGGTCCGATGTCGGCTGCGAGCGCAGCCATGCGATCCATGTCAGGGTCTGGAGGGTTTTCCCCAGCCCCATGTCGTCGGCCAACACGCCTCCAAAATGGTTTTGGGACAGGTAGGCGAGGAAGTGGAAGCCATCGAGCTGGTACGGCCGCAGGGAGGCTTGGATGACGCCGGGGACGGGCGGCGTGACGCGCGCCTGGATCTCGTCGGCCCGCCGCTGGACATAGGCCGCCTGGGTTTCCGGCAGGACGCGCTTGGCAGCGGGGTTGTTGAGTTGCAGGGCATGGAGACGCAGGGGCTCCGAGGAGATGGCATCGGTTGCCAGGCCCAGTTCCGCGAGGTGTTGCTGGTCCTCCGGGGACAGCGTGACGCGAACGCGGCGCCAACCCTTGCCAGGGAGGTTCACAAACGCCCCCTCGGCATCGAGGAGGAGTTGGAGTTCCTCCGGAGTCAGGTCCGGATCGCCCGTCGTAATCGTGGCGGACAAGTCGAACCAATCGACCTGGGCCTCGGTGACCTGCAGCTGGAACTGGGCCTCCACGGCGGGTTGCTTGAAGTGCGCGAGGTCCGGCGGCAGCTCGACCTCGACCTCGGGAGGGATCGATTGGAGCCATGCATGGAAGTCCTCTGCGAACCGCTTCGTGACGCGCACGAACCACTTCCTTGGAAAGCCATCCCACTTGAACCCCATGGCATCGATTGCCTTCTCGACCACGGCGGCATGGGAGCGCTCATGGATGAGGATCGTTCCAGCCTCGAGGCCGGACATCTTGGGAGGGCGGCCCTTCGGGGTGACCTGCATCCACTCGGAGCCCTCGAACTTCTCCACGACCCGCCCATGCACGTCATGGGCCACCGCGGTGGCGACGACGCGCTGGGACTTGCCATCGGGGATCAGCGCCAGGCTGATGACAGGCTTGAGGGGGACGCGGCGGACGCGGCGAGTGAGGCTCTCCGGCAGGTGGACGCCAATCCGATCCAGCCCCCGGATGGCGGTCTCGTCCTGGAGATAGGCGACGGGAATGCGCTTCGTTTGGACGAACCGTCCCGGCAGCGGGGCGAGCGGATGGACGGAGCTGACGCCAATCCACCAGGTTGGCATTCCTTCTGCGACGGCGATGGACGAAGGGAGCTTCGACCCATCCTTCAGGCGGGCTTCAATGTCGTAGTGGGTCGGAGAACCGTCCGCCGCAGCCTCGCTTGGAACGAGATGCCACGAAGCGGGGACGACCCGCTCCGGGACCGGCGTGCCATCCTCGCAAACCATCGCGGTCCGGAGCTGCACCTTCCCCAGGAGCCTCGCGATGTGCGATCCCTGCGACATGCCGTAATAATCGTCGGTGTACGAAAGCTCCGCGCGCACGTGGTTCACCACGATTCGCGCCACGGCAAACGCGAGCGCCGTGCTGGAGGGCTCGGTCGCCACCCGAAGCGCCAGCACATCGTCCATGGTTTCCCGAAGCTTCGACCGGGCGGGCGACCGCCATGGCTCCGACTCCGACCAGCGCAATTCCACCGTCGGTTCCTGGCGCGTGAGGCGAATTCGGATGCCCAAGACCTTCTGTGCGTACTCGGCCTCCTCCATCTCGGCCAAGCTGGGTGCCTCGAGCGCATCCCTCATCGTCTTCCGCCATCGGTTGGCGTCGTCACGTTCCCATCGCTCGGTCCATTCCGGCGGAGCCGGATTCAGCCGGAGCACCTCCGCCATGAAGCTGGGCGGAGTCAATCCGAAGAAGCCCAGGATGCGGACGACGCCATGGTAGAAGTCGAGCAGGCTCGTGGGCTCTGAGGGGAAGGCCACGAATCCCGAGTTCAATAGCGTCCTCTCGACGCCTCCCATCTCCTCCCGCGTCAACGGGGGGCTCCCCACGAGGGAAAGCGCCCCGTGAATCACGCTGCCGCTGCCAAATCGGTGGCGACGACGCAGGTCCCGGATGGCGTTGATGTAGGCCTTCTCGTCCCCATTGGGCTCGCGCCCATGGGCCACCTTGATGAGGCCCTCGATCTCATCGAGGGGGTTGGTGACGGGCTTGACGTTCGCAGCCACGGGTCCCACGGCCTCGCCGGCGGGCGCGCCCGGCGAAAGACCCAGCGCGTGGGCGGCGGTGGCGAGGCAATGGATGCAATGGACGACTTGAGCACAGGAGCATATGCCGGCCCATTCCTCCTCCTCGATTCGCTCCAGCGACACGGACACGGCAGGCTTCAGCCCCATCGACGTCGCCGTGAACGTGCTCGTCTTGGGATTCCAGAGCAGCGACATGCGCATGCGCGGGATCTCCTGATCGCCAAATGATCCCACGTAGTGGATCAAGCCGCGAAGCTCGGCGCGCGTGAGTCGGAAGACGTCGCTCATGTGGAGGCCATGGTCTCGGTGGATGCCAGCAACCTGCGAGCAAGGATTGCGGCGCGGGCCGCCTCCTGCGGCGTGGCTGCCAACGCCGTCAAATGACCCATCTTGCGGCCCGGCCGGGGCTCGGACTTGCCGTAGAGATGCAAATGGACGTCCGGCAGGGCCAGCGCCGCCTCCCAACGGGGCTTGCCCTGGGACGCCACCCATTCGTCACCCAGCAAGTTGGCCATCGCGGCCGGCGACCGCAGCCGGGTGTCCCCCAGCGGGAGGCCGCAGATCGCACGGACCTGCTGCTCAAACTGGCTGGTGACGCACGCATCCAGCGTGACGTGCCCGGAGTTGTGCGTCCGCGGCGCCAGCTCGTTCACCAGCAGGCGGCCGTCGCGAGCAAGAAACAGCTCGACCGTGAGCAGCCCCACCACGTCCAAGGACTTGAGGACGCGATGCGCGAGGTCGCGCGCCTCGGCCTGCACGGCCTCGGGGACGTCCGCCGGCACCACCGTGACGTCCAGGATGTGCCGGGCATGGGCGTTCTGGAAAACCGGGAACGCCGCAAACTCCCCAGACTCCGCGCGCGCTCCCACCACGGAAAGCTCCAGCGTGAAATCCACCATGGCCTCGAGAATGGCGGGTGCCCCTTGCAGCGCGGCCATCGCCGGGCCGACGTCATCCAAGGCACGCAGCACCTGCTGGCCCTTGCCGTCATACCCGAACGCCGCCGTCTTCAGCACCGACGGCAGCCCCAGCTCCACCACGGCGCGACGGAGGTCCTCCTCGGAGTGGATGGCCCGGAAGGGCGTCACCGGGAACCCGTGCTCGCGCAGGAACGTCTTCTCGCGGAGACGATGCTGGGTGATGTGCAGGACGCGGCCGTCGGGGCGGACCGGCGCAACCTCGGCGGCGGCGGCGGACGTCGCGGACGGGACGTTCTCGAACTCGAAGGTGACGACATCGGTTCGGCTCGCGAATTCACGGACGCGCACGAGGTCGTCGTAGGGCGCGACACACTCGACGTCAGCCACCTGCCCGGCGGGAGAACCGGGCTCGGGGGTGAAGACATGGATGCGATAACCCAGGGAGCGCGCCGCCATGGCGAGCATGCGGCCCAGTTGGCCGCCGCCAAGGATGCCCAGGACGGAGCCCGGGGGGATGATGCGGGATCGGGATCGTTCGTGTGCCATGGGGAGATGCGGACGTGACGCGGCGCAGGGCTACTTCACGCCGGACAGGCGGTCCTTCCAAATCCGATACAACTCGGTCGTGGCCCTGACGTCCCGGAGGCAGTACTCGGCGATGTCCCGGTGCCGCCCCTCGGCGAGGAGGTCGTTGACGTCGCGCCCCGTGACGCCCTCGGCCTTGGGCGACGGAATGCCGAAGGCCCGGCAATAGAAGTCGAGGTTGAAGCGGCGCGCGGCCCCGTCCTTTCCCGACACGTTGTAGAACGTGAATTGCTCGGCGAGGTCGCAGTGGGGCTCGGTTTGGAACCGGTAGCCCAGCCAGTCCTTGCGCGAGATGGGCACGTTGAGGAGCGCCGAGCGCAGGTAAAGGAAGGGCACGTCAAAGCCGCGCCCGTTGAAGGTCACGATGGAGTCGTAGCGGCGCGCCACGTCCCAGAAGGCCGTCAACAGCTCCGACTCGTCCACCTGGGGCGCAAACTCCACCCCGCCGGATCCCCCACCGCCCCCCTCCTCCTCGAAGTCGTCGGATTGGAACAGCACCTGCCCCCTTCCGGTGTCGGCGTTGACCATCGCAATGCACACGACCTGGGCGGTGAACGGCCAGAGGTTGAACTGCTGCTGGATCTCGGAGCGCTTGAGCGCCTTCGCGGTCTCGTCGGGCTGCCGTTCCGCCTCGCGGAACAAATATTCAAGCCGCGCCTCGTCGAAGCTTTCGAGCGGCAGGGCGGAGGTTTCGATGTCGAAGACGAGCCGGGCCATGCGAGGCGCAGGCTAACGCGCTCCTCACACGACGTGAAGCCTGGATGCCGGGCGACTGCCTTGCCCCACCCGGGCCGCATCGGGCCGCGTGAAACCTGTTGCGCCCCCTGGGGCGATCCGCGTAAGCAGCGGGCGCATTGAGCGCAGGAAACTTCAAGGTCATCGGAGGCGACGGCCGGGAATACGTCGCCGACGGGCTCGACGAACTCCGGTCGTGGGTGGCGGACGGGCGCGTGGGTGGCGAGACGCTCGTGTGGAGTGCGGAGGATGCATCCTGGCGTCGGGCCGGGGATCGTCCCGAGCTGCGTTGGGACCTGCCCCAGGCTCCCCCTCGGTTGCCCCAGCAACCCGCCCCGCCCACGGGATCCATCCCATCCGGGCCCGAGGCCGCCGAATCCGAGCCGGCGGGTTTCGGAATCCGCCTGGCGGCCGGTGCCATGGACCTGCTCCTGGTCATGCTGCTGTTCAACGTCCTGTCCATCCCGTGGGCGGAGGAATTGCGCGGCATGCAGGCGGCGGCGACCGCCGAGGCCGGCAAGTCCGTCCCGGACATGGCGTTGCTGCTCCGCGTCAACGCCGCCTTGTTCATGCCCCTCCTGATCCTGCGCTCCCTCTACACGGCCGCCTTTCATGCCTGGGTCGGGGCCACGCCCGGCAAGCTGGCCTTGGGCCTGAAATTGGTGGCCATGAACGGGGGCAAGCCCGGCCTCGGACGCGTGCTGCTCCGCACGCTCCTGGAGACCATCACGCTGGGAACGCTCGGGATTGGCTTTGGCGTGATGATGCTCGGCGGCGACGGCCGCGCGTTGCACGACTTGCTCGCGGGAACCCGCGTCGTGCGGCGTCCCCGCTGAAAGGGAGCCGGACGCCCCGGGCCCGTCAGGGGCCATTCACGGCAGGGCGCGGCGGAGCCGACGTCGCAGGTTTGTAGCGTTGGCGCGGGCCAGCTCGTGTTCCCAGACCCGCACCACCTTCCAGCCTGCCCGGCGCAAGCCCGCGTTCACCCGTCGATCCCGGGCGACGTTGTTGCGGAGCTTGCTTCGCCAAAAAGCCGCATGGCCCCCGGGACGCGACCCGTGCAACGGGCAGGCGTGCCAAAAGCATCCGTCCACAAACAACGCCACGCGTCGGCCACGGAACACAAAGTCCGGGCGGACCCTCAACGGCCTGTCGCCGGGTGCCGCCCAGCCCCGGACGATGACGTGTCGCCGCCACCCCGTGATGCCGAGGGCACGGAGGATGCGGAGCATGCCCAGCTCCGTGGCCGCATTGCCACGGGACCGGATCCGCGCCATGCGCTTGGACCGCTGTTCAATGGTGAGGAAATCCGCCATGGACCTCGAACGTGCCTGCGTCGCGCTCGCCTCTCGTCAGGCTGAACAACCTGCCATGCGATCGCCGAACTCCCATCGGCCTCCTCCAGGCTTATCCGGAACGATGCAGTTGGATCGGTCGTGCTTGCTCGATCTGCTTGCGCAAATCCCTCGTCGTTCGCTCGTTACGGGCCTCGCACCGGCCCGCGCCTCGCTCACTCCTCGGCTTGCACAAGGATCTGCTTCGCAATCACTTCCCTCCCAACTGCATCGTTCCGGCTTATCCAAGCGCCTCGCGGGCCGAGTCCACGTCGTGGCTGATTTGCTCGCGCAGGGACTCGATGGAGGGAAAGCGGCGCTCGGGCCGGAGCCAGGCAACCAACTCCACCTCCAGTTCGCGGCCGTAAAGGTCAGGCCGGAGGTCGAGCAGGTGAACCTCCAGCAGGGGCGTCGAAGCCCCGCCATCGACCGTGGGTCGCTGGCCCAGGTTGATGACGGCGCGGTGACGCAGGCCATCGAGGTTGGCGCGGGCCGCATACACGCCATGGGGCGGCAGCTCGAGCCCGGAAACATCGATGTTCGCGGTGGGGAATCCCAGTTGACGCCCCAGTTGGCGTCCCGCGACCACCGTGCCCCCCAAGGCGTACGGCCGTCCCAGGAGTTCCGCCGCCAACCCCAGCCGCCCTTCGCGCAACGCCGCGCGGATGCGCGTGGACGAAACCCGCTCGGGCCCAATGTGAATCGGGGCGACCGCGTGGGTGGCGAACCCGTGGGAACGTCCCAGGGCGCGAAGCAATGGCACGTTGCCGGTGCGCCCATGCCCAAAATGGAAGCCTTGCCCAACCGTGATGCTGCGGAGCCGGCCGAAGCCCGTGGCCAGGCGTTCGATGAATGTCGCGCCCTCCATGGCCGCCACGTCGCGGTCAAACGGGAGAAGCAGGGTGGCGTCAAGCCCAAGGGCGGCGAGGGCCCGGAGGCGCTGGGCCGGGGATTGCAGGAGGCGCGGGGCGCGGTCCGGGTGGACGATGGAAAGGGGATGCGGATGGAAGGTGACCGCGACAGGGATCGCGCCCGATGCGCGGGCGTCCAAGACGGCCTGCCGGACCACGTGCTGATGGCCCAGGTGGACGCCATCAAACAAGCCCATGGCCATGCAAACACCGACCGCCGGGCGTCCGAGGTCGGCGGGGTTGGCGAGCGTCAGCATGGGACGGGTGCGCTCGCCTATTCGTAGGAGCGCAGCTTCATGAACGGGATCACATGACGAGCGAGGTCGGCCTCGCTCCAGCCGAGGATCGTCGAGAGGGGGTGGGCATCGGCGACGTCGAACTTGCCCGAAACGAGGCGGCGCAGCGTGAGGAGATGGGCCCCGCAACCGAGCTTTTGGCCGAGTTCATGGGCGACGGTGCGGACGTAGGTGCCCTTGGTGCAGGCGAGGCGAAACCGGGCGACGGGTTCCTCGTAGTGGGAGAACTTGAAGGAGTAGATGTGGACGAAACGGGGCTGGCGTTCGATTTCCTGGCCCTTGCGGGCGAGCTTGTAGAGCGGGACGCCCTGCACCTTCACGGCGCTGACCATGGGCGGCACCTGCTGTTGATCCCCCAGGAACGAACGAGCCTCCTCGTTGAGTTGATCCAGGGTCAGGGGCGGCACCGGAAGCGAGCCCGTGACCTGGCCGTCCACATCGTAGGAGTCCGTGGATTCACCCAGCTTGATGTCGCCCTCATAGACCTTGTCCGAGGCCATGAACTTCTCGGAGAGACGCGTCGCCTGGCCCAGGACCAGGACGAGGAGCCCCGTGGCGTTGGGGTCCAGCGTGCCGCAATGGCCGACCTTCTTGATTTGGAACCGCCGGCGAACGCGGTCCACGACGTCGTGGGAGGTACAGCCGGCCGGCTTGTCCACGACGAGCGCGCCATCAAGGGGGGATGCTGGGAGCATGATGAAAGGATTGGACGGCTGGACAGGGTCTAGCGGGCGGCGTCCAACGACTTGCGGACGGCCGAAAGGACGCGCCTCTGGACGCCCAGCGGGGTTCCTTGGACTCGGGCCCCCGCCGCGGCCCGATGCCCGCCACCCCCCAAGGCCTTCGCCAAGGCGGAGACGTCCACGGCGGGGTTCTTGGAACGCCACGAGACCCGCGTAACGCCGTCGCTCATCTCCTCGAAGACCAGCGCCACCTCCACGCCGTCGATGGCGCGGATGTGGTCAATGAGGCCCTCCGATTCGTCCGTGGCGGCCCCGGCGCGCGAATAGTCGCGTTGCCGAAGCCAGAAGTAGGCGGTGCGGTCGCCATGGGTCAGGCGGAAGGTGGAATACACGTGCCGCAACAACTTCACGCGGGTCAGCGGAAAGCTTTGGTACACCTCCTCGCAAATCCGCCCCAGGCCAGCCCCCCGCTCCACGAGGTCGGCCGCCGTGTGAAGGGTGTCTGGCGTCGTGCTCGGATATTGGAAGGAGCCAGTGTCCGTGCTGATGGCGGTGAAGAGGCAGTCGGCCATCGGGCGCGTGATCTTCCACCCGGCCCAGTTGCAAAGGTCAAAGACGAGCTCGCCCGTGCTGGGCTCGCGAGGCGAGACCCAGTTGATGTCGGCGTAGCGCGTGTTGGAGGCGTGGTGGTCGATGTTCACGAACGCTCCCCGGTCGCCGATGTGCCGGGCGGCGTCGCCCAGGCGGTCCAAGGCGGCGCAGTCGGTGGCGATCACGACATCGAAGCGATGCCCTGCCGATGGGCGACGCACGCGGCGGTCGGGGTCGAGGAACTTCAGCTTGGGCGGGACGGGGTCTTGGTTCCAGACCGTGACGTCCTTGCCGCAACCCTCCAAGGCCAGCGCGAGCCCTAGCTGCGAGCCAATGCAGTCCCCGTCCGGGCGGATGTGGCCGACGACACACACGGTGCGGGCGGCGCGGAGGAGGCCGAGGATGTCCTGGGCGGCCTTGGGGGGATCCTTGGGGGGCGTCGGCATCGATTGGAAACCCGGCTACGTGGGCGTCGAGGGTGGCGCGGGATGCGTGGTCGGGGGCGCGGGCGGCTCCAGTTGATCGAGGATGGCAAGCACGCGGTTGCCACGCTCGACCGAGTCATCGAGCACGAAGCGCACGACCGGGATCCACTTGAGGCGCAGCCCGGATCCGAGGAGTTGCTGGATTCGGGCGGAACGCGCCTCCAAGCGTGCCGGGGCGGCGGCGCGCTGGGACTTGGTGCCGACGAACCCGACGAAGGCGGTGGCCGTGCGAAGATCCGGGGCCACGATGACGTCGTTGACCGTCAGCAACCCGACCTCATCCACGGCAAGGTCGCGGCGGATGATCTCGGACAATTCACGCCGGACAAGCTCGGCGACCCGTTGGAGGCGTCGGCTGGGCGGCTGGGGCGCATTCATGGGATGGGAACGGGAGGGTGCCGTGCGTGCACGGGCCGGGCCGGTTCGATCAGACGAGTTTTTGGGCGACCTTCTCGATGGCGTAGCACTCGATGATGTCGCCCTCCTGGAAGTCGTCGAAGCCGTCGAGCCGGATGCCGCACTCGAAACCCGCGCGCACCTCCGGGACCTCGTCCTGGAAGCGCTTGAGGGTGAGGGATACGCCCTCGTAGATGAGGTTGTTGCGGCGGCGAACGCGCATCTTGCCGCGAACGAGGCGGCCCGAGGCGACGAGGCAGCCGGCGACCTTCCCGCCCTTGGACAACTCGAAGACCTTCCGCACCTCGGCCTGGCCCACCACGACCTCCTTGAGCAGCGGGTCGAGGAGCCCAGCCATGGCTTCCTTCACCTGGTCGATGAGCTCGTAGATGATGGCGTAAAGCTTGATCTGGACGCCCTCGCGCTTGGCCGTGTCGGCGGCGCTCGAGTCCACGCGGGTGTGGAAGCCGAGGATGACCGAGTCGGCCGACGAGGCGAGGAGGACGTCGCCCTCGGAGATGGCGCCGACGGCGGAGTGGACGATCTCGAGCTGGACCTTGGCCGTCTCGATCTTGCGCAGCGCCTCGCAGATGGCCTCGACGGATCCCTGCGTGTCGGCCTTGATGATGACCTTGAGGACCTTGGCGGTCATCTGGTCAATGTTGGTGAAGATGTCCTCCAGGGTCTGGCGGCGGGGCCGGAGTCCTTCGAGGTCGGACTTCTTGCGCTCCTCCTCGCGCTCCTCGGCGAGCTCACGGGCGGCCTTCTCGTTGTCCACGGCGGAGAACTCAGAGCCCGCCTCGGGGACGCCATTGAGGCCGAGGAGACGGACGGCGTGGGAGGGGCCGGCCTCCTTCAGGCGCTGGCCGTCCTCGTTCATCATGGCCCGCACGCGTCCGAAATGACGGCCGCAAAGGACGACGTCTCCGACGCGTAGGGTGCCCTTGCGCACGAGGACGGTGGCCACGGGGCCGCCGGGCTCGACGCCGGACTCGATGACATTGCCCTTGGCCTTGCGGTCGGGGTTGGCCTTCAGCTCCATGAGCTCGGCCTGGAGGAGGATGCTTTCGATGAGGCGATCCACGCCCTGCTTCGTCAGGGCGGAGCATTCGACGTACAGGGTGTCGCCGCCCCAGTCGTCGGGCGTGAGGCCCTTGTCCTGCAACTGCTGCTTCACCCGCATGGGGTTCGCGTTGGGGTGGTCGCACTTGTTGACGGCGACGATGATGGGGACCTTGGCGGCCTTGGCGTGGGAAAGGGCCTCCAGGGTCTGGGGCATGACGCCGTCGTTGGCGGCGACCACCAACACCACGATGTCCGTGACGTTGGCGCCGCGCGCGCGCATCGCGCTGAATGCGGCATGGCCCGGTGTGTCCAGGAAGGTGAGCTGCATGACCTCCTCCCGGCGCTCCGGGTGGGGGTAGGAGATCGTGTACGCGCCGATGTGCTGCGTGATGCCGCCGGCCTCGCCCGCGACCACGTTGGCCTTACGGATGACGTCGAGCAGCGAGGTTTTCCCATGGTCCACGTGCCCCATGATCGTGATGACGGGCGGGCGTGGCTTGAGTTGCTCGGAGGCGTCGTCCTGGTCCAGCTCGACCTTCTGCTCACGTGGCACGTTCACCACGTGGGCCGCCTTGTCGCGCTTCTCGGTTTCAAACTTGAACCCGTTCTTGGCGCAGATCTTGACGGCGACCTCCGCGTCGATCGTCTGCGTGACCGTCGCGAAGACCCCCATCTGCATCAGGTCGGCGATCAGTTGGAAGGGGCGCCGGCCCATTTTCTCGGCCAATTCACGAACAACAATCGGCGGACGCAGCTGGATGACCGGGGCATCGGCCGCGAGCTGGGGACGGGCGGGAGCCGCCGGCCGGGCCGGGCCGGCACCAGGACGGGAAGGTCCTTGGCCACCGGGCCCACCGGGGCCGCCACGCCACGCGCCGGGGCGATCCATGCGACCGCCTTGGCCTCCCGGCCCAGGACCACGGTTTTGATACGGTGCCCCGGGGCGCCCGGGACCTTGGCCTTGCCCGGGGCCGGGCCCCTGTCCAGGCCCCTGTCCGGGTCCCGAACGGAAGCCAGCCGGAGCCTGGGCAGGCCCGCGTGCGCCTGGAGCCCCTTGACCGGCTTGCGCCCGGTCATCGCGCCCACCCCGGGCGTCTTGCCCGGGCCGCCGGTAGCCAAGCTTCGAGAGGTCGATGGAGCCGATCTTCTCGCCGAGTTGCGGCTTGGGCGGCGCGGGGGCTGCCACCGGAGCGGTCGGAGCGACGGATGGCGGGGCAGAAGCAGCCACTGCCGGGGGGCCGACGGGCGCCGGGGCGGCGGTCGGAGACGTGGAAGGAGCCGAAGTCGCCGTCGGTGGCGTGGGCGGAACCTGCGCCGGACCGACGAGGACCGGCGCGGGAGCCTCGGTGATGTCAGGTTCCAGTGCGGCAACCGCCGGAGCGGCGACAGGGGGAGCCGAGGGTCGGACGGACTCATCGGCCCTGGGCGCCGGCTCGGGCTGAAGGCTCGCGGCAAGGGCGGGCTGGGCAACTGGGGGCGGCTCCACCGGGGCTTCGGCGAAGACCTCGGATGCAGCAGGCGGCTGGGGGACCGCGGGTTCCTCCGGGGGCGGTTGTGGCGGTTCCGGCGCGGAGATGATGGCGACGGGAGCCGGCTCGGCGGCGGGAGCGGGTGGGGGAGCCGACGCCGCGAGCTGGCTCATCTGCTGCTCGAGGTATTCGGCGGTGATCTTGTCGAGGGAGCTGGAGGGAACCTTGGCCGCAGAGATGCCCAGCTCCTTCGCCTTCGCGAGCACGAACTTGCTCTCGATGTTGAGCTTCTTGGCGATGTCGTAAATCCGGACGGGCATACAGGTTGGAGGACGGCCAGGCTGGTTGCGGAGGCTATGGGTTGGCTTGGATGGGGGTAGCCGGTGCAGCGCGACGAGCCATCTCCCCGCGCGCAGCCTCTAGGATGATGGACGCCGAAGGGCCAACGCCGGGAATGGCCTCGATGTCGGGCAAGTCCGCCGTCGCCAGCTCCTCCAGCGAGTGGAAGCCCGCGTTCACAAGGCTCCGGGCCTGAAGCGGATCGATGCCCGGGACGTGCGCCAGCTCATCCACGGCGTGCTGCACCTGGGCCTCGAAGGCATTCGCGGGCTCATTCTCCGGCATGATCGAGATGTGCCAGCCCGTGATGCGCTCGGTCAACTTCGTGTTCTGGCCCTTCTTGCCGATCGCGATCGACAGTTGATCGGCCGGGCATTGCACCGTGACGCGACGATTGGCCTCGTCGATCTGGAAGTTCCGAAGGCGCGCGGGCTTGAGGGCCTCGGTGATGAACTGCCGGATGTCCGGCGACCACGGGATGATGTCCACCTTCTCCCCGTTGAGTTCGCGGACGATGTTCTTCACGCGTTGGCCCCGCAGGCCGACGCATGCCCCCACCGGGTCCACCTTTGGGTCGCGGCTAAACACGGCCAGCTTCGTGCGGAAACCGGGATCGCGCGCGATGCCCTTCACCTCGATCGTTCGGTCGGCAATCTCGCTGACCTCCAGGCGGAACAATTCCAGCACGAACTCCGGGGCCGCGCGGGAGAGGATGATCTCCGGGCCGCGGGACGTGTTCTCGACCGACTTGATGAGGCAACGAACGCGATCGCCGATCTGGTACTCCTCGATGGGCACGCGCTCGCGGTTGGGCATGATGGCCTCGGCCTTGCCCATCTCCACGATCACGTCCGAACGCTCGAATCGACGCACGGTCCCCGGGACAATCTCGCCCACGCGATCCTTGAACTCGTCAAAAATCACGCCGCGCTCCTGCTTGCGGACCAATTCCAGCAACGTGTGCTTGGCGCTTTGCGCCGCGATGCGCCCAAAATCCCGGGGCGTCACCTCCACCTCGACCTCGTCACCCACCTTGGCCTCGGGATGCCCCTGCCGCCTTGCGTCGAACACGGAGATCTGATCATGGCGGGACAAGACCTTCTCGGTCACGACCAAGGTGGCCCAGGCGCGCGTGGACCCGGTCTTGGGATCCACATGGACGCGCAACTGGCGGGCCGGGCCCACCGACTTCTTGGCTGCCGCCACCAATGCCTCCTGGATCGCAGAGAGGAGGACTTCCCTTTGGATGCCCTTTTCCTTCTCCCACAATTCCAGAACGGTGATCAAATCCGCATTCATAGGCTACCCATCATGCTCTCGCGCCCATTTCCGCGCCCACCCGCCTTCCCACATGCCGACAAAAAAAGCCGGGGTTTTCACCTCCGACTCGTGCTGGCCGACCCCAAGGCCGACCCGGGAAGCTGTCCTATGGCTGGCAGGCTATGAATTTTGCGCGTCGGACGTCAAGGACCATTCCCAGACGCACCCATCGGCCGGGTCGTTGCCCGTGTTCCCAATTGACTGCCCCACTCGCATGGATACCCTCCGGCCTTCGTTTTCCGGCGATTTCCCGCCGATTTCACCTGTACCTGTATCCCTGAGCGTATGTCCAAAGCAGCGAAGTATGTTTACGTGTTCGGCAACAAGAAGGCCGACGGCGACGGTTCCATGAAGGCCCTCCTGGGCGGCAAGGGCGCCAACCTTGCCGAGATGACCCGCATCGGCCTCCCGGTTCCCCCGGGCTTCACGATCACGACCGAGGTCTGCACCCACTACTACGACCACAAGCGGACCTATCCCAAGGAACTGCGCGCCCAGGTCGAGGCCGGCATCGCCAACATGGAGAAAATCATGGGCACCCGCTTCGGCAGCAAGTCCGGCATGCCCCTCCTCGTCGCCGTCCGCTCCGGCGCGCGCGACTCGATGCCCGGCATGATGGACACGATCCTGAACCTCGGGCTCAACGACGAGACTGTCCTCGCCCTCGAGAACGCCACCAAGAACGCCCGCTTC
>CAIRNV010000205.1 GCA_903880005.1 uncultured Verrucomicrobiota bacterium
GGCCGGCACCGTGGTGGTCCAGTCGGCGGACGGCGCGACCACGTATGTGACGATCGATTCGTCGGGCAACATCACGACGGGCCTGTCCTTCTCGGACTTCGCCGCCCCCGGGCCCTTCGAGTTCGTCAGCATGCTCCGCCAGGCTCTGGTGTGGATGGACGCCTTCAGCGGCAGCGACTTGTTCCAGACCGAGATTCCGTTCACCGGCGGCAAGACGCTGGGCGACGCGTTGGCTTGGTCGCAGCTCTTCGCCGACGAGGTCTATTCCATGATGGCCACCATGGAGTTGCAGTCGCGGTCGCTGGCCTTGCAGACCGTCAACGCCGGCACGGGCCTGCCGGAGACGCGCTCAGGCTCCATCGCCGGGGCCACCTTCAAGCTGCAACTGGGCTCCGAGGCCGCCGTGACCGTGACCGTCTCGGCTGCTGCGGTGCCCTATTCCAACGCGGACAACAACCTCGACGAATTAACAGCGGCCCTGAACACGGCCTTGGCCACGGCCGGTCTCGGGGCGCGCGTCGTGGCCCGAATCCACAACGTCCGGGACCAAATCCCGTCGGACACCGACTACGCGCAACGCTTCCGTGACGACATCCTCGTGCTGGCGTTGACGGAGTCGGAGTTGGCCAAGGGCACCACGCTCATGATGACGGAGGCCGACGCCGCCATCGAGGCCCTGGGATTTGCGGATAACCAGCAGGCGGTCCTCACCCATCGCTACGACACCCGCGGATTCTTCATCGAGCTCGGCGAAATCCTCACCGGCAGTCCCGGCACCTATGACCCGGCACGGCGCGTTTACACGTACGACGTGAACCTCGGGCATACGTTCTCGAACCAAGACCTGTTCGGGTCGCCCACGTTGCCCTTTGATTGGAACCTCGACCTTGGACCGCTCGCCGACGCGCAGCTTTCGGGCGCGTTAAGCATCTCCGCCACCGTGGGCCTAAACCTCCGCCTGGGCTTCGACCTGCGGGCCGCCGAGGTCCCGAGAATCCTTTCGACCACGACCGTCCCGGTGCCCGCCAACGGCAGGATCAGCCGTGACGCCACGTTCCGTTTGTACATCAACGACGCCACCACCGGCATCGACGTCACGCTGGATCGCGCGCGAACCCTCAACAACAACAGCGTCGATCAACTTAAGGATGACCTGAACGACATCCTCGCCACCATCGATTACACCGGCCCACTGGTGACCAGCCCGACCAAGCTGAATCAAATGGTGGTGTTCCAAAAAGCCGGGTCCGGCCTTGCCTTGTCGGCGTTGCACGAGATCGACACCGATGGCAACGGCGTGCCGGATGCCGGCAAGGACCTGAATGGCGACGGCAACACCGACACCTGGCTCGACGTGATCAACCGGCTCGTCGTCACCACGGGCATGACCGATCCGTTCGCCACGGAGCTGGGCTTTGCCAACGAGACGATGCACGTCGGCGGCACCACCTATGTCTATGTCTCCGGGGGCGTTTCCACGCCCAAGGGATTGTTCGTCGAGAACGCGAACCTCAGCGGATCGATCGAGGTTACCACCCCAACGCCCATTAGCGGGTCGGTGAAGTTTGGGTTCGTCGAGCTCACCACCACGGGCGGCGTCCTGGGAACGCTTGGATATGATGGGGTCACCGCGGCTCCGCTCACCGCGTCGCTTGCCCTAAGGAACCCAACCACGGGCGACTCCCGCCTTTACCTGTCCGACCTCATGGGCGGGACGTCCTCCGACGCCCTGTCGGCGATGGTGCCAACCCCAAGCTTTGCGGGGAGCATCCTGGCAAAGCTCGACAACCTGAGCGTGGGTGGCCTGGGCTTTAGCTTCCCGTTGGGGGCCAACCCCGAGTTGTCCGCATGGATTCCGGACATCAACGACCTTTCCTACAACTCCCAGCCCTACAATGGCAGCAACACGGGCATCTTCCTGACCTACCCGGACCTCGGGAGCCTCGAGAGCTTCACCAACCTTAGCTTTACCCAGATCGTCCGTGCGTTGAACGCCGTCGCCGACAACCTCGCGACCCTGAGCGCCTTCTCGTTCCTCGACGAGCCGATGCCGTTCATCAACATGAGCGTCAACGACCTGTTGGATCATGCCCAACGGCTTGCGGAATTGTTTGATGCCGTCGCCGGCAATGGCTCGGCCGAGTCGTTGCAGGAGGCCATCGACCGTTTGGA
>CAIRNV010000206.1 GCA_903880005.1 uncultured Verrucomicrobiota bacterium
AGGTCCATCCATCGAGCCCGCCGCCGACCCGCTGTTCCGGCGCCTGGTTGCGATCTCCACGGGGCTCGCGTTTGGCGGGATGCTGGCGTCCCTGGCCGTGTTCGAGCGGGCGAGCCACGGGAAGCTTGCGTTGCGATGGCACTGGGCGGCGGTGCCGCTGCTGGCGCTGGGGCTTTTTCTCGGCCTGCGCTTCTGGAACGTGTTGTGGCGGGCGCAGTCGGAGGGCACGGCGGTGGCGCGTGCCCGCCTGCGGCGATTCACGATCTTGTTGGGCGTCGTGGCGGTGGCGTCGTTTGTGTATCCCATGCGCTACGTGCAGGCGTCCCGCATGGGCGAGGTCCTCGCGGGCCTGGGCTTGGCCATCGTCGTGCTGGCCTTCATGGGCGTCTTGATCTGGAAGACCATCCGCTGGGTGAACGACAACGAGCTGCCCGAGGGCCAGTCGGGCACCGAGGATCCCCGATGAGCGCGTCGGCTCCCAAGATTCAGGCCGGCCGCCGGACTTCGGCCAACCCGGGCCGGGTCGCGTCGCCCGAGCCCATCGACTCGCCGTTGCGCCGCCGGATGCCACCCCTGTTGCGGCGCGCTTGGTATGGGCTCAACCAGGCGTTCCGTCGGCGCATCGCCCACACGGGCGTGACGCCCGACCAGTTCACGGCCCTGCGGACGCTGTTGGAAGGAGACCCCCACGGCCTGACCCAGCGCGAGCTCACCGCGTTGATGTCGTCGGATCCCAACACCGTCGCCTCGTTGCTCGAGCGCATGGAGAAGTCCGGCTGGATCGAGCGGCAGCCCCATGAATCCGACCGGCGCGCGTATCGCATCCGTGTCCTGCCATCGGGGGCCGCCCAGTACGAGACGTGCCGGGCGGTGGCGACGGCCTTGCAAGCCGAGGTGCTGGGGGTCTTGGACGCCGGGGACCGTGAGGTGTTCCTGGGGCAGTTGGCGCGGGTGGCGGATGCCTGCCGCGCGGCGGCGGATGCGTCGCCCAGGACGTCGCGTGGCGCATGAAGGCCCCGCCCGTCATGCCACCGGGGCCAAGTGTCCCGCCCGTGATTCCCGCTCCCGGCGAGGGCGCGGGAGAGGGATCCCATGCCCGGCGGGCGCCGCGTTGGGCTTGGCTGACGATGCTGGGCTTGATGTTGGGCTACATCGTGGTGATGACGGCCCTGGCCGCGCGTCACAAGGATTCAGGGCCCGCCATGAGCGGCGAGGTGGGCGCGTTGATGCGGGAGTCGTCCGCCAGCCTCGGCGTGTTCGCGATTCCATTCGGGCTCGGGTTGGCGTGCGTCTGGCGCGGGCGTGGCGACCTGTGGGGCCAACGCGCGCACAACCTGTGGACGTGGACGTGGGGGACGGTTTGGTTCGTGGGCCTGCGCATGGCGGCGGCCGTGCCGGTTCTCGTGGCGGCCGTCGTGTTGCAATGGCGGCACGGGACGGAGGGCATGGAGAAGATCAAGGGCCTGCGCCCGAAGATCGAAAGCCTGATGCCACTGGAGTCGTTGGGGGAGCCCCTTTACGCGCTCGCATGCGTGACGTGGATCAGCTTTGTGGTGGCCGGGTTGCGGGAGGAGTTGTGGCGCGCGGCGTTCCTTCGGGGGTTCCGGGCCTTGTTCCCGGGCGAGGGACGTTCGCCGTTCATCCCGTGGGCGGGCGTGGTCGTGTCGTCGGCGCTCTTCGGCCTCGCCCATGTTTCCCAAGGCTGGATGGGCGTTGCCTTGACGACGGTCCTGGGGCTGGGGTTGGGCGCGGTGCAGGTGGCACGGCGCTCCACGTGGGAGGCCGTGGTGGCCCATGGCCTCGTGGACGCCTCGACGTTCTTCCTGCTGTTTGTGCTCCAGAACCCGACGACGCAACGGTGGCTGCAATTGCCCCCCAACTTCGCGAAGCAGGTGCTGGGCGGGTGACGGCCGACGGCGGGTCAGGTCCCGCCTTCGGCGCACGTCGAGGGGCACGCACCAGGGACGCAGGAGGGCCGGGGCGTTGCGCCTAGGACGCGGCGGCGGTGGGCGTGGGGCTTGTCCCCGTGGAGCTGGGTGCGCCGGGCGGGACCAGCGGCCCTTGGAGGACTTGCAAGGCATCCAAGGCGGCGGCGCCCTCCGCGAGCTTCTTGCTTCGTCCCGACCCGCGTCCCATCAGCCGTCCCAGGTGATGCACGGTGCATTCAAAGACCCGGTTGTGCTCGGGCCCCGTGACGGCGACCACGGAGTAACGGGGTGGCTCCGGCGAGGATGCCTGGAGCAATTCCTGCAACTGGCCCTTCGGGTTCGACACGTTGGACACGACCGCAAGGCCTTCCAGCGTCGCATGGAACAATGCCAGCACGACGTCACGCGAGCGGTCGTAGCCGGCATCCACAAACACGGCCCCAATCACGGCTTCGAGCGCGTCGGCAACGGTGGATGGGCGATCGCGGCCGCCGCTGGTTTCCTCGCCGCGGCTCAGCATCAAGTGCGCGCCGAGTCCCAGGGCATGACCATGCCTGGCGAGGGTCATGCGATTGACGATCTGGGCGCGCGCCTGGGTCAGGGGACCTTCGCCCAAGTCCGGGTATCGCTCATAGAGCCACGAGGTGACCACGAGCTGGAGGACGGCGTCCCCCAGGAACTCCAGTCGTTGGTTGTGAAGCTGGCCCGCCCCTTGTTCATGGGCGATGGACGAATGCGTCAAGGCCAGTCGCAGGAGCGTCGCTTCCCGAAATCGATGGCCCAGCGCCAACTCCAGGTCGGCGGTTGTCGGCATGGTTTCCGTAGGATTGAACCGGCTCCTCAGGCGGGTGCGAGCGTCGTCACCTCGCTGGGCGTGTTGAAGGGTTCCTCCACGACGTCGGCCACTGGCGTCGCCTCGGCGATTTCGGCCGCGCCTGGTTCCGGCGGCAGCCCGTGCTCCAGCAAGGTGGCCACGTCGCGCTGCACCGCCATCAGGTCCGACAAGTCCAGGTTTGGGTCCACGACGGCCAGCATGTCGCCCGACTTCGGGTGCTCGTACAACGTCACGCGACGCCCCTCGTCGCGGACGGTGGCCTTGATGCGCAGCAACCGCTTCCGTTCGAGCATCGCGGCGAGGATGAACGCCGCGCCCTCGTGCCGCGCATCCTTCCGGGACAGCAAGACCCGGAGCAACGACTCCGCGTCGTCACGGCGGATCGCCTCGGGAGGCTGCGCCGGCGGACGCTCGTAGGTCGTCATCCAATGCGAGACGAAGCTGGGCCGGGCGAGGATCTCGGCGGATTGCTCCCGCCAAGCCGCCCCGGACAGGTCGATGCGCTCCAGGCCGTCACGTGTCCTCAGCAGGGCCGTGTGAAACGTCTCGCCGTCCTTGAAGGCGTGGCCGGTCGCCTGACAGGCGTGTGCGCGAGACTGGATGTTCCATTCCATCATGAACGAATCCCGTTTCCCAAGTTGAAGCCCAACGCCATCCCAACGGCAACCGGTTTTCATGGAACCCGCCGGGTCCGCCGCCTCGAACGGACGGCCCTTCCCTGTCCTTGGAACCCCTTGCAACGTGCGTTTCCCTGCCTCGTTGCCGGCTTGCATCCGGATCCATGCCGCAACAGCGTCACCCCCGCACCCCCTGGGCCATGAGCAAGAGACCTTTCCCTATCCGGCGCACCGGCGGCTTCACGTTGATCGAGTTGCTGGTGGTCATCGCCATCATCGCCATCCTCGCGGGCATGTTGCTCCCGGCCTTGTCGAAGGCTCAGTCGCGGGCCAAGGGAACGAAGTGCCAGTCCAACCTTCGCCAGCTCGGCATCGCCACCGCCATGTACGTGGGCGACCACGGCGTGTACCCGGTGGGCATTGACGGCGCGAATGGCGCCGCATGGATCTGGCCGGCGTTGCTGCGCAAGACGATGTACGGCGGGCCCGTGACGGACGTGTTTCGCTGCCCCGTGGCCCCGCCGCAGTCCCAGTGGGTGCCGAAGTTCGGCAGCAAGCTCCCGGCGGGCCTGGGCTACATGCAGGACGAGGTCCGGCTCAAGCCGGGCGGCACCTTCTTCATGAGCTACGGCTACAACGTCTGGGGCGCGTTCGCCGGCAACAACCCCAACACCGGCCTGGGCGTCTATCTCGGCGACCCCGTCTGGGGCGAGACCAAGGAGGCCCTGGTCGTGGCCCCGTCCTCCATGATCTCGCTGGGCGACTCCAACTGGGACCTCAAGCGCAAGGGCGACCGCGACTGGAGCGGCTTCATCGGCATGTACGAGGAACGCCAATGGCCGCTGGAACTCCACGGCGGGCGGGCGTCCCTCGCCTTCTGCGACGGCCACGTCGAGGGCCGCCGCCGCGTCGAGTTCATCGGCCAGTTGCTCAAGGACAAGGGCGCACGCCAACAGGCCGCGCGCCTTTGGAACCGCGACCATCAACCCCACTTCGACTAACGGGGGCTTCCACGCCACACGAAACCACACGCCTCGGTCATGGAGGCGCGGGCCAGTTCGAGGCCCGTAACGAGCGAACGACGAAGGATTTGCGGAAGCAGATCGAGCAACCACGACCGATCCAACTGCATCATTCCGGCTCAGCCCCCGTCCCGGCCAAGTTTCGGGTGGCGGCATGGGCGGTTCTTGTGGGCCAATCGCAGGCGATGGATGGCGAGCGAGCCCAAGGCGTTGGTTCGGCCCGGGAAGATGCGCAACACATGAGGCGTGCCTTGTCGTTGGCGCGGCGAGCCACGGGCGACACCGTGCCGAACCCCCTCGTGGGCGCCGTATTGGTTCGAGGCGGTCGCGTCCTGGGCGAGGGATGGCATCGGCGCGCGGGCATGCCCCACGCCGAGGTCGAGGCCCTTCGCCAGGCGGCGGATCGGGGCGAGGACGTGCGTGGTTCGACGCTCTACGTCACGCTGGAGCCGTGCTGCACCCATGGACGCACACCCCCGTGCACCGAAGCCATCGTGCGCTCCGGCGTCCGGCGGGTCGTCGTGGCCGCGACGGATCCCAACCCAGCCCATGGCGGCCGAGGCTTGGACCTTCTGCGGCAGGCCGGGGTGGGCGTGGAAGTTGGCCTTCTGGCCGATCGTTCGGCCGCCATGAACGCCGGCTTCAACCATTGGATCGTCCATCGCACGCCCCGGGTAACGCTCAAGGCCGGCATGAGCCTCGATGGCAAGATCGCGACTCGCACGGGCGATTCCCGCTGGATCACGTCGGCACCGTCACGCGCGGCCGCCATGCGCCTCCGCCTCGAGCACGACGCCATCCTGGTCGGCATCGGCACCGTGTTGGCCGATGACCCGTCGCTCACCATCCGGCTTCGGGCCCGGGAAAGGAGCCCGGTCCGGGTCGTCCTCGATTCGCTCGGTCGAACGCCGCTGAAGTCCAAGGTCCTCAATGACGCATTCGCCAACCGCACGGTGATCGTGGTCACGTCGCGAGCCAGCAAGGACAGGCTCGAACGATTGCGCGGGCTCGCCTCGGTGTGGGTGGCGCCACCGGATGCAAAGGGGCGGGTGGACTTGGGTTGGTTGATGTCCGAGTTGGGGCGTTTGCCGGTCAACAGCCTCCTGGTCGAGGGAGGCGGCGAGGTCCATGGGGCCTTCCTGGAGGCGCGACTCGCCCACGCCATTCGATTCTTCTACGGGCCCTTGGTCCTTGGGGGGCGCGACGCCCGACCTGCCGTGGGCGGCGTGGGGTTCCCAAGCCTTGGGAGCGTGCCTCGCCTTGGAAACATCCGGTGGCGACGACTGGGCGACGACTGGGGCGTGGCGGCCGACATCCGGTATCCGGACGCGTCATGACCTACGCTGGAGCGATGCAGTTGGATCGGTCGTGCTTGCCGGATCGTCTTCCGCAAGGGCTTCGTCCTTCGCTCGTTGGCTTGCACAAGCATCTGCTTCGCAATCACTTCCCTCCCAACCGCATCGTTACCGCTACGTCGCAACCCGGAAGGGCGACCGCTCCGCCAACCCGGCGCACGACGTGGGTTGAAATGTCAGGAACTCGGGCGTGTCGAGTCGATGTCGGGTCTCGCCCGGCGTGTCGAGGAGGTGACGCAACTCGGCCATGTCCCGCGACCAATGGAGGCCGTTGAAGAATTCCATGGGCGCGAACTGGAGCTTGTAGCGCGCCTTGTCCGTGACGCACGTGCCCAGGTAGAGGTGGTCGAAGCCGGCGCGCGCGAACCACTCCGCCGCGCGCGTCATCAGGATCATGCCCGGGTTGCGGCGTCGCTCCGACAAGTCGTAGAACGCGTAGTAGTAGTAGGCCACCCGGGGCGCGGCCACGTGCATCAGCACCGTCCCGAAGTCCCGGGGGCCTCCGTCCGGGCCGTCTTCCTCGAAATGCAACACATGGCTGATGACCCCGCCCGAAAGGAGCCGCGCCAGCCGCTCGGGAGGGAACACGCCCGGCCCGAAGCGCTCGTCGGCGAACCGTAGCCATTGCTCGCGTCGGGCCGACGTCACGTCGAACTCGGCCAGTGGCTGGAGGACGGCCCGGATGCCTGCGGATTTCCGGAGGATGCGGCGGTTTTCCGACGACGGTTGCCAGGCCGCCAACGGCAGGCGCAGGTGACGCACCAGGTAGAAGCGATCCAGCGTCGGCGACGCGGGCAGGAACCCCGCCGCGAAGGCGTCCGCCACCGTCTCGCCGGGTTCCAGGAACCCCCACACGACGTAGGGATAGAGGTAGCGCGCGTAGTCGGGCGTGGCCTCGGAGAACAGCAGCTTCACGGCCCGTCCAGCGTGCCCCCGAACCCGCCGCGCCGGAAGGCGGGAATCCACCGGCCTGGCCGGAACGATTCAGTTGGGAGGGAAGTGATGGCGCAGCAGATTCTTTCGCAAGACGAGGAGTGAGCGAGGCGCGGGCCAGTTCCAGGCCCGTAACGAGTGAACGACGAAGCTCTTGCGAAGGAAGATCCAGCAAGCACGACCGATCCAACTGAATCGTTCCGGCCTAAACCCGGACCCAAATGGCCTTCACGAGCCAGACGATCCCCACGAGGACCCCAAGGGCGACCAAGGCCACCCATGCGATGCAGCAACCGAGGCGCATGCAGCCGCCACCGGCCCGCACCGTGCCCCCGCGAACGGCGAAGCGCACGGCGCCGCCGGAGGCCTGGCCGGTGCCAGCTTCGCCCGATGGCCCCGGGATCACCTCGACCGGCGCGATCTCTCCCGGGGCCTCGCCCCGATGCGTCCCTGTTGCCTGATGGTCCGTGCCCATGGCGTCCATCCTTCATCGCCGACCGCGATTCCGGCAACGAGCTTTCGCCCCGCAGTGGCGACTGGAATCCGCCGAGGCACCCCGCCCGCAGCCGGGGCGATGCCGTTGGGAGGGAAGCGATGGCGAGGCAGATGCTTCCGCGAGCCGAGGAGTGAGCGATGCGCGGACCAGTTCGAGCCCCGTGACGAACGAACGACGAAGGATTTGCGGAGGCAGATCGGGCAAGCACAACCGATCCAATTGAATCTTTATGGCGCTGCCGCCCGCCGAGACGCCGAGACGCAGAGTTCTTGCTCATGCCTCCGCGTCTCCGCGTCTCCGCGCGCAATTCCGCCCCAATGCGATTCCCACGGCGACCGATGCCATGGGAGGCAACCGCTTAGCGTCTCCCGGTGCATGGGGTTGATCCGCCCGCTGAGACGCAGAGACGCAGAGTCCTTGCTCATATCTCCGCGTCTCGGCGTCTCCGCGCGCGGTTCCCACCGCCACCTGCCGTGGGGGATATCCAAGCTTTGAACCTAAAAACGGCAGTTGAAGGGGGGCTTCAAGACAAGGAAAGGGCCGTCCCATCAAGGCGAGGAGGCCCATTGGGATGAATTCCAGACCTCACCCTGCAGGTGAGGTTGGGGTGGGGCGCAGGCGGCCGCTCGTGGGCCTG
>CAIRNV010000207.1 GCA_903880005.1 uncultured Verrucomicrobiota bacterium
CAACGCGCCCCACTGCCCTCCCGGAATCCACGCCTGCGACCCGCTCGAGTTGTCCACGCCATGCGGGATCCAGCACAACGGCGCGTCGTAGCCCTCCGGTCGCGACGCGGTCCTCCTCGGCCCGCCATACCCGCCATACAACCCGTCGCGCACCTCCCAAATGCCCGAGGATGGCGTCCACGTCCCCTGTTGCGGCGACACGGTCACCACCGGCGTGGTTCCCTCCAAGCCGCGCACGCCGAGGCTGTTGGGATTGCGAAAGCCGGTCGCCAACGTGGTCGCCCGCGACCCGTCCTTCTCCACGCGATGCACGCCGTTGGGGTCCGCGTAGTAGAGCCGCCCGGCCGCGTCCACTTCGAGGCCCGCCACGTAGTCATGCCCGCCCGCCGACGTCGCGATCCCATCGAAGTACGTCGCATGCAGGTCCGCGTGGCCGTCCCCGTTGCGATCCTCCAGCCGCGTGATCCGGTCGCGCCCCAGCACGTGCACCTTGCCCTCCACCACCTTCAGCCCCAAGGGCTGGTACAACCCCGTCGCGAACCGCCTCCACGTCAGCTCCCGCAGGTCGTCGTCCACGCCCGTCACCTTCCAAACGTCGCCATGGATCGTGCACACGTACACCGCGCCGTCGGGCGCCACGTCCACGCCCGACCCAAACAACAACGCGTGGTAAGGGTTCTCGTAGGGCATCGTGAGCGTGTCCACGGCGAGGAAGTCCGTGTCCGAACCCCGTTGTCCCTGGGACTTCAACGGCCGATCAGCCCGACGTTCCAACCGCGCCACGACGGACGGATGGGGCGGCATCGGCAGCTTCTTCACTTCATCCCGGAACCGGCCCGCATCCGACACCCTGCCCGTCCACGCGACCACAGCGAGGACCATGGGGCGTTGGGAGGCAGCGAGGGTGATCCGGACGGCCTCATTCCCGCCATATCCGCCCACCTCGATCCCGGATGCCTCCGAAGCCAGCCAAGCGAGCCCCGTCGCCCGGTCGCCCTCGGACGCCACGCCATGGCCGCGCGACCGGACACCGTCCCGAGGACCCTTCGACGGCTTCTTGCCAGGCAACGAGATCGAAAAGTCGCTGGACGTCGCCTCGGACGTTGCAGACGAGCCCGCCACCACCATGCCGGGGACGAATGTCCACGGGGCATCGTGCGCGGGGATCTCAAGGGTCCGGACCCAAACGCGTCCGGCGCCCGTTTCGAGGACGGACGCGACCTCGTGGACGGGTGAACCGTGGATGGACCATCGAAGCACGACGTGCGAGTCGTCGGGACGTTCCATGGCCTCCATTCGGGGCGAGGCCCCGGGCCATGCCGTCTCCTTCGCGAGGTTCAAGGCCGCCGTCCCCGCCGCGCCCGGCGTCCCAATCAACCCGAACCGGGCCGGGTCGAACCGGATGAAGTCGCCGGACCATGCGCCGCGCCAAGAGCCCGTGGCGGTGTCGTAGGCCACGGCGGCGTCCGTGCCGAGCCGGACCGCCAAGGCCCGCGTGACGGTGGCACCATCCGGCATCTTGAGGGTCGCCGCGAAGACGGGGCCGAGGTCGGTTTGCTGCCATCGGTTGTCCACCCAGTCACGCTCGCCCTGGACGCCCGGCTCCTTGCCGGACACGGCGGGCTCGCCCGGCTTGCGGGCTGGGGTCGCGCCCGACGCCGACGATGCGGGCGTTGCAGCCGTGGCGGCCTTCGCCAGTCGCACCTCGCCGACGGACGCGAGGAGGGGCGCGGCCGACGCGGGCTCCTTCTCGAAGGAGCCATGGGCCAGCAATTCCAACCCTGCCTCGGAATGGGCGGCGTCGGGTTGGTCGAGCGCGACGGCCCCCTTCAACACGCGGACCTCGTCGATGAGGCCGTCGCATCCGATGCCGCCCTCGACGAGGCGTCCGATGGCGTACGGGGCGGGACCGACGGGCTGGGCGTCGCGTTGGTAGGCTTGGCGGGTGGCAAGCTTGCCATCGACCCAAAGGGCGACCTCGGACGCGGTGACGCTGGCGCGGACCCGATGCCATTGGCCGTCGCAGACGGAGACGGGGGAGACGATCTCGGCCGGGCGCGCGCCGGGCATGTACCAGCTCAGGGCACCGGAGCTGGCGTAGGTGTAGAACTCCCAGTGGGTGGGGGAGGCCTTGGCCTCGCTGGCCACGAGGATGTTGAAGCCGGAGGCGGACCCCAGCCGGACCCATGCATCGACCGTGAGGGGGAAACCGCGGACCTCGGGACGGGCATCGGCGACGATCCCGCCGACCCGGGCGTCGAGGGCGAGGCCGGACTTGCCGGGGACGCGTTGGGCCTCGCG
>CAIRNV010000208.1 GCA_903880005.1 uncultured Verrucomicrobiota bacterium
CTCCTACAAAAACCCCGGCGGCGGCTCCAGCTTCGTCACCAACGGCGCCAACATCTTCCTCCTGAACACCGTGACCTACGTGGTCTCCGGAAGCGCCAGCAAGCCGTCGCGAACCATGTATTGGACCGAACGCGAGTTTCGCGGCCTGGGTCGCCCCGTCTCCATCCCCTCGGCCAAGGTGGGGGCCGTCAACATCGTCTATAACACCAGCTTTCCGCGCACGGTGGCGACCGAGTACCGGGGCCCCGGCTACACGAGTCCGGCCGACGGCAACACCAACGCCGTGCTCGGGGAGTTGCGGACGCTCTGGTACGACCAGTCCCAGGGCTTCCTCTATGCCTACAACCACGAGGGCAGGGTCTTCGTCGAGCTGCTGGGTGACGCACGCGAGGACGGCGAGACCCGCGTTCCCCTGGGATTTGAAATCGTGGACGTCGTCAAGCAACCCCTGCCGCTCGACGTCGAATGCGAGCTGGGGGAGCGGCTGCTTCCTCCAGAGGGCGGCATCCTTGCCGACCTCAGGCCTGAGGAGGTCCAGCAAGGACCGGGCCTTCCGTACAACCATGTCCACTTTGCCCCGGGCAGCACCCTTCCAGAGCTCTACGCCACCCGCGTCACCCAGAGTCCCAACGATTGCCTGGTGCACTGGCTGGAGACGGGGCTGCAAGGCATCCTATGGCCGAAAGTTTTCGGGCGACATCACCTCGTCTGGCCCAGCGACGAGTCCCGCTACAGCCACTATGTGAGGCCCGTCACGCTGACCGAGGACGAGGCCATGGCCACGGCCGTCCCGTTGTCGCCCCAAAACGCCCCCGTCATCGCGTATCAGGACCCCCTCGACCGTCCGCGGGCGAAGATGACGCCGGACTCCAAGTTCTACACCTACCTTGATGGGAGCCAACCCGCGCACCGGACGCTGCTTCGCTACGTGGTGAAGGACAACGTGGCCTTCGAGCGTGTCTTCTCATGGCTGGAGGACGCCGTGCGCGAGGAAGGGTTCGCCGGGTCCGTCGCCACGAACCTCACCTCCGTCGCCAACTACATCCACCTGGAGCAACGCACGGCCGAGCACGCCGCGAAGGTCGAGAGCCTGACCCTCGAGTATCAGGACGCGCTCCTTGCCCGACAGGTTTACCTCGTGGCCTCCAACCAGTTCGTCGTGGCATTCAATGCCTATCTCGCCAACCCCGTGGGCACTCCGCCGACCGCGCCCGCCTTCGTCCCCGAGCCGACACCACCGACGCTGCCCGAAGCGCCGTCCACGAACCTGTGGGGCAATGTCCTCGTGGCGCCCCGCGTGTTCGAGGGCGTGGCACGGGTGGGCGAGCGATTGCTTCCCCCGGCGGGCGAGCCGGGCGCCACGGGCGCGTACCTGGCCGGCCACATCAACGTGAGCCAAGGCAACCTCTACCTGCCTTCCGCCTACATCGATCCGCTGGCGGCCGGCATCACGGCCGCAGCCTCGGGCGCGATCATCCCGGTCAACCGCCTGCCCGACAACCATCGCCTCGAGGTCTGGTGGTTCCGCACCAACACCCCGTCGGCGGGCTACAACTCCGCCAACCTCCAGATCGGCGTCAAGACCGTCCATTGGCCCGCCTATATCGGCCGCTATGAAATCCAGTGGCCCACCAATGCCCCGGAGATCGTCCTCGCCAGCAAGGTGGGGTCGGGAACCCTGAACTCGCGCGAGGCGGCCGGCGTCATCTATTCCCAGAACAACAAGGCCCTCCCCGGGTATAACCCCAACGAGGAGCACGCCATCATGTCCGGCGGCATGGCCTTTGCCACGCGCGACGACCTCAACATCACCACCGGCGACAACTATTCCTCCGAGCCCCACGTCCTTCTCCAATACAAGGCCCTCGACGAGCGCCCGTCGGTCATGGTCTTCAAGGTCCTGCGCGAGAAGCCCGAGGCTGGCCTCGTCTTCGACTACGTCGTGCCCGCAGGGCAGATCATCCAGCCGCCGCCCCCGCTCAACCTCCTCGCGAAGCCCGTGGTCGGGGAGGGCATGTACGCCACGGACTACAACACGGAGGTGAAGCGCGAGGGAGGCGACGTTCCCGTGGGCTGGGACCCGAACGGTTCCAACGGCAGCTTCGGCCACTACGACTCGTTCACGTGGACGGACCGGAAGCGGAACATCTGGGTGTATCGCGGCACGCATGCGGGACAGCCCGCGCTTGCTGCCGGTGCCTACGACCGTGACGCCGAGACATTCAGGCCCTTGCCGGCCGCCACCGCGATTGTCGGTCAGGAGTTTGCCTATGTCGTCCATGCCTCGCGTCAGGACGAGAACCTCTCCTTGGTGGCCACGACGGAGCTTCCGGCATGGCTTCAGGTCCAGGGCCTCGCGCTGCGAGGAAAGCCAGATTCATCCCATGTCGGCACCGCCAGCATCGGGCTCAAGGTCATCGACTTGTACGACCAGTCCGAGGTGGCGCTGACCGTGTCCGTGACGGTGGCGGCCTCGGGCCAGCTCGTCGCGCAAGGGC
>CAIRNV010000209.1 GCA_903880005.1 uncultured Verrucomicrobiota bacterium
CGCTCCTCACAGACCTCTGCGGGTCTGCTCGTCTCTCGCGCCTCGTTGGACACGAAAATCCCTCGCGGCGAAACACCAGCCATTTGTGAGACACGACACTAGCTGGCCGGTGCCTCTGGCTCCGGCCTGGCCTCCGCCGCAGCCTCCGCCGGCCCCAACGCCACGATGATCGGGCGGATGCCCACGCCGCGGAACGTGTAGCCACAGGCGACGGTCCCTTGCACCACGCCGCCAGGCTCCGCCTGGTGCCCCTCCGCCGCCTCATGCCGGCTGGGGTCAAAGGCCTCCCCCGGGCGCGCCTCATGGGCCGCAAGCCCGAGCCTTCGCACGGCGTCCAGGCAGGCCGCGCGGTACTGACCCAACTGCTGGGCGAGCGCCGGCTGGCCCGAACGTTGGCCGGCCTGGAACACGGCGTAGTTGTGGTCAAGCAGATGGCACAACACCCGGATCGTCTCCTCCTCGCCACGGCGAAGCTTGTCCAACTCGACCCGCATCGTCTGGCGCTCCTGGTCCAGCGTTCGCGCGTGGATCTCGGACAAGGATCTTCGTTCCTCCGCGAACCGCGCCGCCACCTCCTCCGACGCGGCCCGGGCGCGCTCCAGCGCCTGGTGAGCCGACTGGATGTGGCTGGAGCCGGAGGCGATGACGGTGGCCGCCGCCTCGATTTGCCGGACTTGCTGGAGCGTGTCCGCAAGGCCCCTTTGCTCGTAAAGGCTCGCGGCGGCCTCCTGGTCCCGGAGGAAGGGCGTGGCAAGCACCCAGGCCCCCGCCGCGACGCCGCCCACCACCAAGGCGACCGTGGCCGTTCCCCAGGGAAGGCTTCCCTGATGCAGTGCCCACGCCACCCAGCCCGCCGCCCCCAGAAGGGAAATGTCCCCCAAGAGAAACGGCCACTTCGCCACCCGCGCTGATTCCAAACGCTCGTCCGCCATGGGGCCGACCCTATCGCACGGAGCCATCCGAAGGCCATCCCACAGGCGGGCCGCGCCCCGGAGCTTCCCATGGCAGGCCGAAGACGCGACGCTTCGTCCATGGAACGAGGCGCGGCGACGACGACGGGGGAAGCCGGCATGGAACGTCGCCTGGGCTTGCTGCCGGCCACGGCGTTGAACATGGCCAACATGCTGGGCGCCGGGCCCTTCATCACGTTGTCCACCTTGATGAGCGCCCTCGGCGGGCCCCAATCCATGCTGGGATGGTTGGTCGCCCTGATGATCGCCCTGCCCGACGGCATGATTTGGGCGGAACTCGGGGCGTCGATGCCGGGCTCGGGGGGCACGTTCCGCTACCTGACGGAAGGATTCGGGCCCAGGCGGTGGGGGCGGTTGATGGGGTTCCTGTTCCTCGTCCAGTTGCTCGTGAGCGGGCCCCTGGAAATCGCGTCTGGCTACATCGGGTTCCTGCGTTACCTCGACTACCTGTGGCCGGGGGTGGTCCGCGATGGGTTGCCCACGTGGCGCGGTGGGGTGGTGGTGGTGGCGCTGGGGTTGGGCGTGATCGCGCTGCTGTACCGGCGCATCGCGGGGGTGGGGCGGCTCACGGTGGTGTTGTGGGCCGGCGTGTTGGTCACCGTGGTGGGCGTGCTGGTGACGGGGGCGCTGCACTTCGACCCCGGGGTGGCCTTTGACTTCCCGCCGGACGCATGGCGCTTCAACTGGGGATTTGCCATGGGGTTGGGTGCGGCCGCACGGACGGGCTTGTATGACTTCCTGGGCTATTACGACGTGTGCTACCTGGGCGACGAGGTGAAGGATCCAGGCCGGACGATCCCGCGGTCCGTGCTGACGAGCCTCGTGGTGGTGTCGGCGTTGTACGTGGGGGTGAACCTGGCGGTGATGGGGACGGTTCCATGGCGGACGGTGGTGCCGGAATCGGAGCACCCGGAGGCGTTGTACGTGGTCTCGACGTTCATGGAGCGTGCACACGGGCCGACGATGGCACGGTGGTTCACGGTGATGGTGTTGTGGACGTGCGTGGGCTCGTGCTTCGCCTTGCTGCTGGGCTACTCGCGCATCCCGTTCGCGGCGGCGCGGGAGGGGGCGTTCCTTGGGGTTTTCGGACGCCTCCACCCCACGCGCCACTTCCCGCACGTGTCCTTGCTGGCGATCGGGCTGCTGGCCATGGCCGGGGCTTTCCTGCGGTTCGGCGTGGTCCTCGACACCCTCATCGCGCTGCGGATCATCGTGCAGTTCGTCGGGCAGATCGGCGCGTTGGTGCTGCTCCGGCGGCGGCGGCCCGACATGGCCCGGCCGTACCGGGTCTGGCTGTATCCCTTGCCGCTGGTGGTCGCGGGCGCCGGGTGGTTTTTTGTGTTCGGCACGTTGCCATGGGAAGTGATGGCGTTCGCGACCGGGGCCTTGATGGCGGGCGTGATCCTGTTCCTGGGATGGGCGCTTTGGGGCAGGCGCTGGCCTTTTGGCGATGCCTGAAAAGGAGATGCCCCGCCGCCCCGGCACGCGTCACGGTCCGCCCGTTGGGAGGGGCCAACGTCGGACGCGCCCCGTCCATCCAAGCGTCAGGCATTGCCGGCCGGATAGATCCAGGTTCACGGTCGCAAGGCCGTCGGGGTCGGCCCTCCACGAGCCCGCGGGCCGCAGGTCGTCCGCCCTCCAAAAACGGAGGAAACCGTCGTCGGCAATCGTGAGAAACCCGTCGTCGGCCGTGTCCCAGGCGATGCCGATGACATGCCCGGCGTGGGCTTGGACGACGGCGGCGGGGCGAGGCGCTGCGGCGACGGCGCCCGCGGGCCCGGTTTGGTACAGGAGCACGACCCCATCCGAACGTCCCACCGCCAAGCGGGAGCCCGACGCGGACCATTTCAACGCCGTGACCCGCGCCCGCGCGGAAGCGTCCGCAGGGAGATTCCACGCGACGGTTCCTGCGCCCATGGACAGCACCTCCACCGAACCGTCGGAAAAGGAGCACGCTAGGAAGTCGCCTTCGGGGTGAAGCGCCATGGCGACGGGCGACGATCGCACGGGGATGCGCCGGGCCTGGGCCTGGATGTCGAGCTTCAGGACGATGGCAAGCCCCGCGCCGCGTCCGTCGTCTGAACCCACCAAGACGTGGCCTGGGGAACGGATGACGTAGGAGGGCGCGTGGTCGGTGGCGGGCGGCGACGTCCACTCCAGGGCGTGGGTCGGCCATGAGCGGCGTTGCAACGCGAGACCCGGCCCCAGGTACCATGCGTGCCGGCCGTCGGTGGATGCCTCCAAGGGCTGGAAGGCTCCGGTGACCTCGCCCACTTCAGCCAACGTCGCGGCATCCAGGACGGCGACCGCGCCCTCGTTCTTCGTGGCGAGGATGTTCGTGCCCCCGGGGCCCGGGACGGCATCGCCAAACTCCCCGGTCCAGGTGCCTTCCCAGGCGTTGCCCGTCCTCCGCGCTGGCCAGCGGCGGATCGTGCCGTCATGCCCGAACGAAACCACCGGGGCGTCTCCGCCAAGCCATGCGACGTCACGGACGGGCCCGACGTGTCCGGCGCGTTCCTCGGCCGGGATGTTTCCAGCGGCGACGTCGTGCCAGCGGACCCGGCCATTTTCCATGCCGGCCACCCAGGTGGTGCCGTCGGGTGCCAACGTGGACGAACGGATCCAGTCGGCGGTGACCTCGATGTTGGCGGGCCGATCGCCGGCCAGGTCGTGCCAGGTGGCGCGTCGGCCGTCGGCGATGTACAGGGCGCGGGCGTTCGTGGCCGCGTGGAGGCCCCAAATCCAACCGTCCACGGCCTTGATCCGCGGGGGGCCGGGCGGGTTGAGGGTCCATGAGGCGAGCCGCCTCGCCCGGAGGCCGTTGGTGATGTCGAACCACGCGGCTGCGAGCCGCTCGCCGCCCGGGGCGACGGATGCCCACAAGAGGCGTTCGCGTGGAGCCGGCAGGGCGAGTTCGATGGGCGCGGGACCGGACTCACGCCACACGCGCAGGACGATGTTGGTGGCCGCAGGATGCAGGGTGACCAACGCCGCGCCATCGGGCGACGCGGCTTCCGCGTCACCCTCCAGGGGCGGCGGGGACAGGCGGCCGTCGGCGAGGCGGAGGGCGTGCCAACGGTTCGAGACGACGACCCATGCCTCGGCACCGCCGGGACGCCATGGCCCGATCTTCTTGACCTGGACGCCGGGAACCCAAGCCCAGCGGTTGGATTGAAGGGAACCCCACGCGACACGGCCATCTGGGGTGGAGGCCAACCAGGCGTCGGAGGATGCCGACAAGCGGCCGTGGGTCCATGGGGTGTCGGCCTGGGCGAGGAGAAGGCTGGTGTCGCCTTGGATCTGGCCACGGAAGAAGGCGGCCGGGAGTGCGTCCAATTCAGGCCGGGGGACCGAACGCCACTGGGCGAGGGCGGCGGCGGGGTTGCCCTGCTGGAGGAGGTGGAAGGCGTTGAGGACGGCGAACTGTCGGCGCGTGGCGGCCAGGGATTCGCGGTCCTTGGCCACGTTGGCTTCACGGAGGGCAACGGAGGACGCGGCGGTGACCATGCCGAGGGCTGCCAGGGCGGCGAGACCGCGTCGCCGCCATCGGCGTCGGGCGGCGTCCATGGCAGTGATGGACCGGCCAGTGAGAGAGGCGGCGAGGTCGTCCGCAAGGTCCGAGGCGGAGGCGTGCCTCAGCGCGGGGTCGCGGGAGCAGGCGCGAAGGAGGATGTCGTTGAGGGAGGCGAAGTCGGCGGCGTCATGCCACGAGGCCGCTTGGGCGGGCAGGCATGGGAAGTTGCCCGGGGATTGGTCGGTGGCGAGTTCGTAGAGGACCAAGCCCAGGCTGTAGAGGTCCGCGGCCGGCGTGCCGGGGCCCTCGGGCGCGACGTAGCCTTGCGTGCCCACCTGGGTGACGGCGGTCTCCGACGAGGTGACCAGGCCGAGGTCGGAGAGCTTGGGGACGCCGCCCACCATGATGACGTTGGAGGGCTTGACGTCGCGGTGGAGAAGCCCCTTGGAGTGGAGGAACGCCAGGCCGCGGGCCACGTGGACGCCGATGCGGGCCACCTCGGCGACGGGAAGCCGGCCTCGGCGATGACGAAGCTCCTTGAGCGTGAGGGGAACGTAGAACTCCGGGTCAAACTCGGGCCCTCCCGAGGCGTCGTCGGCCAGCTCCATGACGTACCGCAGGAGGCCTTGGGAGTTGTCCACCTCGACGTGGAGGATGGCGAGCTGCGTAGGTTGGCCGAGGGTGGCTGCCTGGAAGCGCGTGATGCCGGCCAGCTCGCGCCGGAACACCTCGCGGTCACCCGAGGAGGCTGAGGCGACGACCTTGACGGCGCGCCAGAGGCCGGTCTGGGATCTGGCAAGCCAGACGGAGCCGAAGCCGCCGGACCCGATTTCCCGGACAAGGCTGTATCCTGCGGGCGGCTCGGGAGAGGGCATGGGCTAGTTGTTGGACCCGGAAGCCACCATCTGAGCGAGGCGCCTCCGCAGGGCTTTTTCCACCCGGTGACAGGCGAGGTAAATCGAGGGCCGCGTCATCTGGAGGAGTTTGGCGACGTGCTCGGGCGACGCTTCCTGCAGAATGACCATCTCGAAGGCTTGGATGTTCTTGGGGGAGATCCGGCTGGGAAGGGAACCCAACGCCCTGTGAACCAGCCTGATGCGTTGGTCACGCTCCATGACCTCGGCCAGGTCCACCGCCTCCTGGACCAGCTCCGGCAAGACGCCTTCTCCGTCCTCGTGATGGTGGGAAAGCGGATCCTCGCGGTCGCTTCTCCGGGCGCGAAGGAAGTCCATGATGCGCCACCGTACGCGTTGTGAAAGCCACCGGCGGAAGGAGCGAGGTCGAGTGCGAGGCTTGAAGCCCATGATGTTCTCGACGAGCCCCAGCAGTACCAACTGCTCCAGGTCCTTGGCATCGTGCTCCGAGAGGCCATGCCGCGCCGCGAGGCCCTGGATGAAGCCGTGATAGCGGCCATGGAACTCCTCCCAGGCATCGGAGTCGTCCGGCGTCCTCATGCGGCGCAGGAGGCTCGGATCCGTTGGCAGGCTATCCGTGGTGCCTTCGCTCATCGTCACGTCCTTTCAACGCTTCTCTGGGGCTCTATATTGCACTGATGGCGCGCAAAAATGCCGACGGGCGCAACGCGAAACCTGCGGGCACGCGGCCGTTGCCGCGGCCGGGCCATTCGGGGAGCCTTTGCCCATGCTGAGGCCACGAAAGAAGTACACCGTCGCCGACCTGCGCCGGCTCAAGGGCACACGCACCCTCGTCCACGTCCATGTGAAGTCGCCCGAGGAGGCGGCGGCGGCCGACGCGGCGGGCGTGGACATCATGAGCTGCTCCTTCGACTCGCCGGAGTCGCAGGCGCGGCTCCCGTTGCTGGTTCAGGCGGCCCCCACCGCCTTCCTCTCCGGCGCGACGCCGCATGGGATGGCCTCGGTCGAGGAGGCGATCCGGGTGGGATTCCGGGCCCTGGAGCTGGGCGCGAGTTCCGTGTACTGCTCGTCGAGCCCCCGCTTTGTCGAGGCGATGGCGCGGGAGGGCCTGCCCGTGGTGGGGCATCTCGGGATGGTGCCGCGACATGTCACCTGGACGGGCTATCGCGCCGTGGGCAAGGCGGAGGAGGAGGCGGTGGCCTTGTACCAACGGATGAAGGAGCTGGAGTCCGCCGGCGCCTACGCCGCCGAGATCGAATGCGTGCCGCATCGCCTCGCCTCCTTCCTTTGCTCGCGCACGTCCTTGATCCTCATGTCGCTGGGATCCGGCCCCGGATGCGACACCCAATTCCTGTTCTCGGACGACATCCTGGGCGACTACGACGAGCGGCCGCCACGCCACGCGAAGGCCTATCGTGACTTCCTCGGGGAACATCGCCGCCTTCAACGGGAGCGCATCGCCGCGTTTTCTGAATACGCCGCCGACGTGCGCGAGGGACGATTTCCCTCGCGGCAGCATCTCGTGGACATGGACGACGAGACCCTGGGCCGGGTGATGGGTCGCGTGGGATGAACCGGGCGCGACGATTGCGGCGGGAGGGAATCGCGGATAAGGAGGCCGCATGAAATGGGCTCGTGCTTCGAGTTGGGCGTGCCGGGGTTGGGCGGCGGCGTGCGTGATGATCGCCTTGGGCGCGCTGTGGTTCACCGCCCAGGCCCAGGGCACCAACGACGCCCCCGCCTCCCCCGCCCAGGCCGTCGTCGCCGGCGAGGCCGCCGCGCGCGAGTTTGTGCGGTCGCACCGGACCGAGCTGTCATTTGGACTCAATCGGGTGGAGGCCCTCCAAGGCAACCTCCTCGGCGTGCCGCGGTGGGAATACCTCGCCACCCTCGCCTACCTCGTCCTCGCCTTCGGCTTTGCGAAGGGGATCGATGTCCTTGTGAAAACCCGACTGCGGGCATGGGCGTCCCGGACCGAAACCCAATGGGACGACGTGCTGGTGGGGTTGGCGGATGGGCCCGTGAAGGCGGTGGTGTTCGTCACCTTGCTCAACGTGGGGCTTCAGTTGTTCGATTGGCCCCGCGAACTCCAGGCCTACGTCTCGCGCCTCGGGTTCATCGGCGTGGCGTTGTCCCTCATCTACGTCTCCCTCAAGGCCGTGGACGGCGTCGCCCTCGCTTGGGCGGCCCGGCTGCCCGACGACGGCGACCGGGCGTTCCAAAAGCAGTTCATCGTCCTCATGGGCAAGGGCGCCAAGATCATGATCGTTGGCGTCGCCGTCCTCACGTTGCTCCAGAACCTCGGCGTCAATATCACCGCCATCCTCGGCTCCGTGTCCGTCCTCGGCCTCGCCCTCGGCCTCGCCGCCCAGGACACTGTGTCCAACTTGTTCGGGGCCGTCGCCGTCTTCATGGACCGCCCCTTCAAGGTGGGGGATCGCATCAAGGTGGGGTCCGACGTCGATGGCGTGGTCGAGGAGATGGGGCTGCGGGCGACACGTGTGCGGACGGCCGACGGCTTCCTCGTCACCATCCCCAACAAGACCGTCGGGGCCAACACCGTGACCAACGTCTCGTCACGAAGCTTCATCCGGGGTGTGTTTGACTATGGGTTGGTCTATGACCTGCCTGCCGAGCGTCTTCGCCGGGCCGCCGCGCTGCTGCGCGAGATCTATGGCGCCCATCCCAAGACCCACGAGGTCCAGGTTCACTTCAACAAGTTCGGCGACTCCGCCCTCAACCTGAACGTCGTGTGGCTCTGCAAGGGCACCGACTGGAATGCCTATATCGCCGCCGTCGAGGCCTTGCAGCTCGAGGTCAAGGCCCGCTTCGACGCCGAGGCCCTCGAGTTCGCCTTCCCCACGCAAACCGTCCACATGCGGCAAGAGCAGCGTGGCTGATTCCCAGGACGCCGACGCCGGAGGAATGCCCAAGTGCCCAAGTGCCGTCCTTGAACCGTGCGTTGACAGGGAACGCGGCAGGTCGATAGGGTCGCCCTTCAATTTTTGACGAGTAAGACGCTATGCCGAACACAAAGTCCGCCGAGAAGCGCGTCCGTTCCAGCGCCGCCAAGGCCGTCCGGAACCGGTCCGTGAAGTCGCGCCTCAAGACGCTGGAGAAGAAGTACCTGGCCACCCTCCCCGCCGGCAACGCCGCCGAGGTCAAGGTCGCCTACGCCGACGTGGTGTCCGCCATCGCCAAGGCGGCCAAGGGCGGCGTTGTTCATAAGTCCACCGCCAGCCGCAAGCGTTCGCGCCTCACGTTGCGCATGAACGCCGCCGCCAAGGCCAAGGCCGCTGCACCCGCAGCCTAGCCCGAGACGGGGCAACGGGCCGGGGAGCTTTGGCCACGTCCTGCGCCGCAGGCTCTCCTTGTCAGGCCCCTTGTCGGGGAGACCACCCCTTCATGACGGGGGGTGCCGCCCGCTCGGATGCGTCATCTATACCGCACCCGAAGTACCCACCGACGGCACCGCCGGGGCAACGTCCGGTGGAAGAATTTCCAAGATGGACGCGATGACGCGTCCTTCCATCGTGCGCAGGGTGTTCTGGCGGCCGTAGAGTTCGGGTGAGCCCGTCAGGCCGAGGGATTCCCGGAGATATGCGTCCGGTCGAAGCCGCAGGAAGGCCGAGGGCCGGCTCGTGTAGGCCTTGCCGCTTGCGTTCAAGATCCCTCCCAGCGGCCTCCGCGACGCCACGATCTCCAACCGCCATGGTTCGTCGAATTCCCCAAGCCACGCCAGCGTCGCCCCAAACTCCACCGGTGCACCATCCAGGTCCCGGCACAGGACGACCTCGCGTCGCAATGTCTGGTCGTCGTGCCCGAGGCTGAGGACCCGCAGGTGAATGCGGCCGCCATGGTGCAGCTCCAGGGTGCTGGTCATGTCCCGGTTGTGCACCAGCAACCTTCGATACGGCTCCGGCATGGCCTCCGGCGCCACCGCTTCATGCCATGGCAGCCGCCGCCCCGCCTCGCGGTAAAAGACGTCGAGCGGATGCAGGAGGCTCACGGGCGGCTGTGGCGCAGGCGACGACATGCGCGGGCCCCTCAGGCGTAGCGACCCGACCGATACTTGGGATCGAAAAACTCCATCAGCAGACGGTCCACTTGCAGCAAGCCGTCTCGGGTGAGGCCAATGCGGTCGCCGTCCTCGACCAGGAAACCCCATTGCCGCAGCGTGGCCAGCGGCGCGGCGAACTGGATGCGGGGGTCTTGGCCGAACTTGGAAGCGAAGGCCGCCGCACTCACGGATCCCAGCTTGAGCTGCAGCATGAATTCACGTGTGTACAGCTCCTCGGTCGTCGGCCGCATCGCGCGGTAAACCGGAAGGCGTCCCGCGCGTACGGCGTCGATGTGCGGCTGGAAGTCGTGCAGGTTCTGGTAATGCACGCCCGAAAGGTGGCCAAAGCTGGCCACGCCCACGGAGAGCAAGTCGGCCCCCGAAAACAACCCGGCCCGGTACAGGAACTTCACGCGTGCCGGATCCTTCACCACGGTGGTCGTGCTGGTGACGGTGTAGCCCACCTTCTCGAACTCGCGGTAGGCCCAGTCCACCCAACGGCGCTTGGTCTCCCAGTCCGCCACCGGTGCGGCGAGGCGACCCTCGGCCTTCATGCGTTGGTAGATGGTCGTGTTGTAGGGCACCTCCATCTGGTAGATGGTGACTGAGTCCGGCCCGAGTTCCACGGCCTTGGCAACGGCCTCGCGCCACTTCTCCTCCGTCTCCTCCACCATGCCCGCGATCAGGTCGATGTTGATTTGCGGGAACCCGATCTCGCGGGCGTAGGAATAGGCGCGGAAAATCTCCTTGGAACGATGCGCGCGCCCGTTGATCTCCAGGATGTGGTCGTCGAAGTGCTCGATGCCGAGGCTCAACCGCGTGGCACCCATCGCGCGGATGGCGCGCAGCTTGTGGTCCGTCAACGTCCCCGGCTCGCCCTCGAACGTGATCTCCTCCGCGTCGTCCCACGGCATCAGCCGCTTCATGCCCTCGGACAACACCCCGAGCTGGTCGGGTGACAGGTAGCTTGGCGTGCCGCCCCCGAAGTAAAGGAACCGGGGCTTCCTCCCCTGCAAGGCGGGCCGTCCCACGTACATCGCCAATTCCGCCAGCACGGCGTCGATGTAGGCCCGGATGTCATCGGCGTTCTTGTCCGTATAGACCCGGAAGTAGCAGAAGTGGCAGCGTTTCCGGCAGAAGGGGATGTGGGTATAAAGCCCGAGCGGAACATGGGCCCTCGGGGGTTGCTGCAAGACGGACTCCAGCTCCGCGACGGCCTCCGTGCGCCAGGCGCCGAAGGGCGGGTAGTTCGAGACGAAATAATTCCCCGCCGTCGTCTCCGTGCGCGACGGCACGGCGGCAGGGTCTGGCTTCGCATCAACGACAGGCGCGCTCATCTCGGACCTTTCACGCATCGTGCCCGGGCTGTTTCACGGGTGCAAACGGGAACCCGGCATCCAGGCGGCCTCCGCGCGGGGGCCATGGCCGTGCCGGCGCTTTACAGCGAAGGGTTCGCGGGCATCATGGCCGCGTCGTCGCCAAGCCGGTGGCGTCATTCCTTCCCTTCCATGTCGAAAGTCATCGCCGAGATGTTGGTGGAGTCCGTGAAGATGGAGCTTCCGGACGTGAAGACGGTTCGGTTCAAGTGGCCGGAGGGCTACGAGCCGGACTTCAAGACCGGGCAGTTCATCACGGTCTATTGGCCGCACAAGCCCAAGTACAAGCGCGCCTACTCGCTCAGCTCCTGCGCGCTCGACCGCGGCTCCTACGAGGTGACCGTGAAGCGCGACGGCAAGATGGGGACCTCCGTCGTGGACTGGGTGGACGCCGGCGACAAGATGTTCGTCATCCCGCCCACGGGACGGTTCCTTCCCGTGTTCGACCCGCCCGGCAAGCACCTCGTGTGCGTCGCCGGCGGATCCGGTGTCACGCCGTTCCGGGGCTTCGTGCGCGAGGCAACCCTTCGCAACCTCGACGTGCGGATCACAATCCTGTACTCGGTTCGCCAGCCCAAGGACATCATCTTCGAGCAGGAGTTCCGCGCCCTCGAGGCCCAGAACCCGCGCTTCAAGTTCCATGTTACCTGCACCCGCGTGGCCCCCGAGGATTCATGGACGGGCCGACGAGGCCGCATCACGCCCGAATGGGTGAAGAGCTTCGTGGACGATGCCGCCAACACGGTCTTCTACGCCTGCGGCACCAACGAGATGGTCGAGGGCGTGGAGCACCTCGTCACCCATGACCTCGGCTTGCCCAAGGAACAGATGAAGACGGAGAAGTGGGGGTAGGCGCCTGGGCCCCGGGATGAAGGCCACGACGACAGGGGAGGTGGTGGCCCACCTGCTGGGCGGGACATCCCTGCGTGCGGCGGCGGCCTCCCCTCCCGACGTCTTCTGCGTCGCGGCCGCCCTTTCGGAGTTGTCTGGCGCTTACCTCAACATCACGGACCGGAAGTTTGTCCTGCATCCACCTGGGATCGCGGCCGGAAAATGGGAGGAACACGCTCGCGAGGTGGGCGAGGCGTGGAGGAGGGCTGTGGTGGGTTTGGGCAACGAGACTTCCTTGGAGATATCCGCCGGGCAAATCCCCCCGGAGGTGATCCGGGACCTCGGGGAGTTGCAAGGCGCGTCGAGCAAGGCCTTGCCGGATCTGGCTCGCTCCCACTCGGGAGCCATCCTGCGACTCATCGCCTACGCGGACGAGGCCTGCGCGGGGGTGGGGTTGCCCGTGGAGGAAAAAGACGAACGCGCCCCGTTCGTTTACCAAATGCAGCTTCGCCTGCTCGCGGGCCTGGATGGGGAGGATGGGACGACCCTGTGCCGTCATGTACATCCAAGGAAAGGCGCCGTGCTTCCCAAGATGCGCGTCCCCCAAGTGGGATTGACGCTGCGCTCCCTGTCCCATCACGTCGCGTTTATCCCGGGCTCGCACGTCGTCACGAGATGGATGAGCCCCTTCACGGACTTCCCGGCGAATGCGAAAGGCAGCCTCAATCTCGTGGTGCTGCCATGGCCGCTTCACGTCTCGCCCCGCCAATTCGAGGTAGAACGGGGCTTGGGCGCCTCCGAGAACCCCGGTCAACCTGGGTATTTCGTGCTCAAGCGACCGTCATTCTCCGGCCACGTGGACATTTCGTCCTCGGACGGTTCCAAGGCCCCCACGGAGGAGGGGAGCCGACGCGCCGACTGGGCGCGGCACATCCAGCACGCCGTCCAGAGTGCCCGGAGCCAACTCGGTTCCGTCCATGGGTTGATCATGCCCGAGGCTGCGTTGTCCCCAGCCGAGTTCGACGCTCTGACGGACCTCCTTCTCAAAGAGGATGCGGGGTCTGGGTTGGGGGATCTCTTGTTCCTCGTTTGCGGGGTTCACGGGTCGGTACCCGGCCAGACCGTCGTCAACCAAGTGTGCTACTGGTTTCGGGACCCGCTCCCGACGGGGATACCCAAGGCCTCCGCCAGCCCTCTCAAGCCCATCCAAGGGAAGCACCATCGTTGGAAGCTGGATCCCCAGCAGGTCCTCCAGTACGGGCTTGGCAGCAGCCTCGCACTCGACAAGTCGTGGTGGGAATCCCACTTCATCCCCTCCCGCCAGCTCTACTTCGTCGCCCTCGCTGACTGGCTCTCCTTCTGCACGGTCATCTGCGAGGACCTAGCCCGGCAAGACCCCGTGGCGCAGATCATCCGCAGCGTCGGCCCCAACCTCGTGATCGCCCTCCTCGCGGATGGCCCACAAATCGAGACCCGCTGGTCCGCACGCTATGCCAGCGTCCTCGCCGACGACCCGGGGGCATCCGTCTTGACCGTCACCTCGCTTGGGCTTGCTGAGGCAAGTCGGCCCCGCTTCCAGAAGACAACAAAGTCCCGGGTCGTGGGCCTCTGGCGTGACTCCGCCTCCGGCCAGGCCTTCGAGTTGGAACTTCCTCCGGGAGCCAACGGTCTCGCCTTGGCCCTCTGCCGCGATTTCCAACGGGAATGGTCCTGCGATGGAAGGTCCGACGGCGGCATGGCGAGCCATCTCAGGCTTGCTTCCTGCACGCCCTTGCCACAGGAATCCCATTTATGACGCAGTTGGATCCGAGGTAAAACCCATGGACACGGCAAGAAACGCGACCTTCCCAACCCTCAATCCATGACACCGTACGAGTCCGTCCTTCTCCACTTGGCCGCCAAGTTCCCCTCAAAGATCCAGGAGGCGTCACGCAATGGAACCCTCATGGCAACCTTCCCGGGGACCACGAAGCCCTTTCTGGATCGCGCCGTCCAACTCGCCGAGCACGTCATCCAACGGCGTGCCGAGGCCGCGACGGACTCCATCCAACGGGTCGCAACCTCCCCCCAAGACCAAGGCGGTCGAACCCACACACACTGACCCTTCACCGCACTCGCCCCGCCTTCTCGCCGAGCCCGGATCATTCCTGCCAACACCCCGGCAGTTCCACCTCTGGCCGACCTGGGACGTTCGGTCGATCCAACGGATGCGGCAGCCTCGCCACACCGCCTGCGCCGCGAACCCGGTCCCGGCGCAACCACGTGACCTCCAGCAACGGCGGCACATGGAGCCCTTGGCGCCGCACGACTCCGCCCCGGTTGTTGGGATGCACGTGCGCCACCACGAACCCCGCCTCCAGCCGACCCAGCGCCGCGCGCATCAACTGCAAGCCCCCGCGCTCCCACGCGCGCTGAACATCGTGCAACTCCAACACCATCAGCCGGAAACGCCGAAGCGTTGCATCCGACGCCGCCAGGAGCACCTCCCATTCGGCGCCCTCGATGTCCATTTGCAGCACCAGGTCCCCGTTCCCGGGCGCACACCGCGCCACCCAACCATCCAGCGTCACATGCACCTCATCCTCGCGTGGCCCAAGGAACTTCTTCTCGAAGCGGAACATCGGATGCGACTCCGGCGGCCCGTCCACCGAGTAATCCGCCAAGAAGCTCGGGATGCCGCGGCGCGCCATCTCCAGCTCAAAGTTCGCCGTGTTTGCAACGCCGGGCGAAAAGCAGGCCTCGATCCCGTCGAGGTCGTCCGGAACCAAGTAGCCCCCGTCACCGCCGCCGCCCACGCGGACCAACGAATGTCCCGTTTCCATGGGCCGAAACGATCTCAGCAACCCCTCCACGTCGCGGCGTCCCGATGCCCGCGCCAAGACCGTCCCGCCTGGCAACCATTGGTTCAACCAATCCCGCGCCTTCATCCCTCGCCCACCTTATCCACGCGGGCCCACCCCTCCAGCCATTCCTCCCGACTCGTCCACCTTTCCTAACCCCATGCCCGACTTCCGGGACATCCGCGACATCTGGGTGATCGCGCCCAACTTCAAGCGTCGGCTTTCAGGCGTGACCGCCACGCTTGAACGCGTGGTCCCCGTGCAAGCCCGCTCGCTGCCCATCGCCGCCATGGGGCCGGTCTTGGCGTCCGGCGTTCCCCGCGTCCGCCTGCGCGACATGCTCGGGCTCCGAACCCCGCCACGGGGAAGGCCATGGCGCGTGTGGCACGCCCGTCGCAACGTGGAAATGCTGGGCGGCCTCCTGCTCAAGGGCCTGCTGCGCGCACCGCTTCGCCTCGTCTTCACCTCCGCCTCCCAACGCCGCCACACCGCCTGGAGCCGGTTTCTCATCCGACGCATGGACGCCGTCATCTCCACGTCTTCAAGGACGGCGTCCTATCTCACGCGACCCTCCACGGTCGTGCGACATGGCATCGATGCGTCCCAATTCCAGCCTGCGCCTGACAAGGCGGCGTTGCTGGCGCGGTTGGGGTTGCCGCCGTGCCGATGGGTTGGTTGCTTCGGGCGCATCCGACACCAAAAGGGCACGGACGTGTTCGTGGAGGCCATGGTGCAGGTGCTCCGCGACCGTCCGGGGACGGGGGCCATCGTCATGGGCCGTGCCGTGGGACACCACACGGCGTTCTTGTCGGGCCTCCAGCAACGCGTGCACGAGGCGGGCCTCGCGGGGCGCATCGTGTTTCCTCCGGAGGTGCCGCCCTCGGGGACCCCGGACTGGTACGCGGCCCTGGATGTCTTCGTCGCGCCGCAGCGATGGGAAGGATTTGGAGTGACTCCCTTGGAAGCGATGGCCACCGGCGTTCCCGTGGTGGCGACGACGGTGGGCGCATTCCCGGAGATCATCGTGTCCTGTGTCACGGGAGCGCTGGTTCCGCCCGGGAACGCCGATGCGATGGCGGCGGAGGTTGGGCGGTTGCTGGACGACGAGGCCTTGCGGCGGGCCCAGGGGGCGGCGGGCCGCGAGCATGTTCAAAGGCATTTCACGCTGGAGGCTGAAGCGGAGGCGATCAACGCGGTGTACCGGGGCCTGGATGCCGCAGCTTCGCGCGCCGGTTGAGGGCACCGGCCCTGCCATCCTGAGCGTCAACCGTCGCCCGATTGATTCTGGGAAGGGATCAACGGAACGCGTGTGCCCGCCGGATTCCCCCAGGTGCCCGGAGTTTTTTCATGGAGCCCGGGAATTTCTCCCGGACACGCCCGAGTTTTACTTGGACGTCCGAAAGTCTTTGCCGGACGCCCAGGAGTTGAGTCGGACACGTCCGAGTTTTGTCCGGGCGAACGGGAGTTTTGTTGAGGTGCCCACAAGTCTTGTTCAGGGACACCGGAGATTTGTCCGAGAGAAAAGAAGTTTTGTCCGGACGTCCCCGGGTTTAACTCGGGTGCCCCGAGATTCATTCGAGGCAACCCGAACCTAAAAACGGCCGTTGGGGAGGGGATCAGCCGCCCCCCTTGGAGCCAACGGCTTGGCCCATGCTGTAGGCCGCGTGCCCTCACGCGGCGGCAAGGATGCCGCACTCCGAGGATCTCTGGGGCAAAGTGGCAGCGGCATCCTGCCGCTGGACGTGATCCAGCCAGAGCCGAGACGGCTCTGCCACGTTTCCGCCGGGTGAGGTCGCGTATGGATCCCACAGGGCCTCTTTGCCGTGATGGGACGGCCATGTCCTTGCCTTGAAGCCCCCTTCAACTGCGGTTTTTAGGTTCAACCGCCGGTTTCATGATCACCGGCCCAGCCCCATGCGCCACAGCCATCCGTCGAGACGACAGGCGAGGCTGATCCGGGTTTGTCGCCATGCAGATCCATAGACGTGCTCGCGCAGCCGTCGATGCCGGTACCTTCGGGCGCCGGGTTGGGGGCTGGAGTCGAGCCACCGAAGCAGGGGGCCCAAGAGGTAGTCGTCCGAAAGACACTCGGGCGGCTGGTTTCCCCGAAAGGGCGGCGTGGACAACAGACGAAGCCGCGCCTCCGGATCGGCATCCACCTTCAGCACATGTTCGATCGCATCCTCGAACGTGGGGAATGAGGTGGACCCCATTTTTAGGACCACCTGCTAAGTTATGGTTTTGGGGGTCTGGAGAGCGAAGAAACGATCAGACCCATGAAGACGAAGGCGAAGCGAAAAAGGCACAGTGCGGCGTTCAAGGCGACGGTGGCCATGGAG
>CAIRNV010000210.1 GCA_903880005.1 uncultured Verrucomicrobiota bacterium
ACGATTCAGTTGGGAGGGAAGTGATTGCGAAGCAGATGCTTGCGCAAGCCGAGGAGTGAGCGAGGCACGGGCCGGTTCGAGGCCCGTAACGAGCGAAGGACGAAGCTCTTGCGAAAGAAGATCGAGCAAGCACGACCGATCCAACTGAATCGTTCCGGCTTAGCCGGAGCCTGGGCCCCAACGCTGCGGATCGGTGCGCCGGAGCGCCGGGCAAGGGGTCTGGTTCCGGAATTGGGATTGAAGGGCGGGGCGCGGGCATGCTGAGTTGAGGGGCATGGCTGATGCGGCAACAACAGGCGCGGGGCGGCAACGGTTGGCATCCCTCGATGCCCTAAGGGGCTTCGACATGTTTTGGATCATGGGAGCCGACGCCTTGGGAGGGGTGGCGGCGGCGATGACCGAGGGTCGCAGCGGGTGGGCGCGGCATTTGGCGGCGCAACTGGAGCATGTGGCGTGGGAAGGCTTCCGGTTTTACGACCTCATCTTCCCGTTGTTTGTCTTCATCGCGGGCGTCTCGTTGGTCTTCTCGATGGAGAGGACGATGGAGCGGAGCGGACGCGGTTGGGCGTTGTGCCGTTTGTTGCTCCGGGCGTCGCTGTTGTACGCGCTGGGGGTGCTGTACTACGGGGGTGTTGCGGAGGGCTGGGACCAGGTTCGGTGGATGGGGGTGCTGCAACGGATCGCGATCGCCTACCTGGGCGCGGGGCTTTGCTACCTGGTGCTGGGCCTGAGGGGTTGCATCGCCGCGTTGGTGGTGCTGTTGGTGGGGTATTGGGCGGCCATGAGATTCGTGCCGGTACCAGGCGTCGGGGCGGGCAACCTGGCGGAGGGCAAGAACCTCGCGAACTGGATCGACAGCCAATGGCTTCCAGGGCGCAAGTGGGACGGGGACCACGACCCGGAAGGCCTTCTCAGCAATCTTCCGGCGATTGGAACATGCCTGCTGGGCGTGCTGGCCGGTGGATGGATGCGACGGCCGGAGGATGGACGCGGGCTGGGAAAGACAGCGGGCTTGATGGCCGCCGGGGTCTTGCTCCTAGGGCTGGGCTGGGGTTGGGCATGGGATTTCCCGGTGATCAAGAAGTTGTGGACGTCGTCCTATGTGCTGGTGGCGGGGGGATGGAGCTGCCTGTTGTTGGCCGCGTTCCACTGGATCGTGGACGTGCGTGGTTGGACGACATGGTGCCGCCCCTTCATCTGGGTGGGTTTGAATCCCATCGCGGTTTACCTATCGGCTCAACTGGTCAACTACGATTCGCTGGCGCGGCGGATGGTGGGGGGGCCGTTGCAGGCCGTTCTGGACGGGTGGACCCCGCACCTGGGCGAGTTGGTGGTGGCACTGGTCGGGATCGGCCTCGGCTTCGCGCTGGCCTGGGGCATGAACCGTCACAAGGTGTACGTAAGGCTCTAAGACGATGAACCGGGAACCAGCAGCGCCAACGGGTGCCAACGAGGTCGTGCCAACCCATGCGGCAGGCACGGGGAAGGCCGTCGCGACGGGCGGGGGACGCTTGCTCTCCCTCGATGTCCTTCGCGGGTTCGACATGTTTTGGATCGTGGGAGGCGGGGCTTTGGTGACGGCGCTAAGCCGCGCCCGGCCGGGCTCGATCATCGGCAAGGTGCGCGAGCAACTCACGCACGTGGAGTGGGACGGGTTTCGGTTCTACGACCTGATCTTCCCGTTGTTCGTGTTCATCGCGGGGGTTTCCGCGGTGTTTTCCCTGGGCAAGGCCAAGGCATCGGGCGGCGTGGGCGGGGCGATGGCTCGGGTCTTGTGGCGCGGGCTGCTGCTGTTTGCGCTGGGCGTGTTTTACAGCGGTGGCATCAAGGATGGATGGGAAGGGGTGCGCTGGCTGGGGGTGCTGCAACGGATCGCCTTGGCGTACACGGGGGCGGGCCTGCTGTACCTGTTGTTGCCGGTGCGGACGTTGGCGGGCGTCTGGGTGGCCATCTTGCTTGGGTACTGGGGCGTCGTGCAGGGATGGCCCGTCAAGGACATCCGCCTGGATCGCAAGCCGATGCAGGAGTTGATGGAACGAACGGGCCAGACCAACGCGACGGCGATCTACGAATCGGTGTCCAAGACGGTTCGTGGGCGCGCGGAGCCGGGCTACAACCTCGTGAACCACTTCGACTTCCGGTTCCTGCCGGGACGGTTGTACGACGGCTACTGGGATCCGGAGGGCATCCTCAGCACGGTCCCGGCCGTGGCGACCTGCCTGCTGGGCATGTTTGCCGGCCTGTGGCTCCGACGCGAGGACGTGTCGCCCGGGGCCCGGAGCCGGTGGTTGGTGGTGGCGGGCTTGATGTTGGTGGTGGCCGGGCTGGGTTGGGGGACGGTGTTCCCGGTGGTGAAGAAGCTATGGACGTCCTCGTTCGTGCTACTGGCCGGCGGTTGGAGCCTCGTGTTGCTCGGGGTGTTTCATCAGGTAATTGACGTGTGGGGACAGCGTTGGTGGTGCGGGCCGTTCCGTTGGATCGGGATGAACGCGCTCACCATCTACATCACGTCAAACCTGCTGGGGACGCGGGATGGATGGCAGGGGATTGCAGCCCGGTTCGTCGGCGGGCCCGTGTCGGTGTGGCTGGGAGACTATGGGCGCCCGGTGGTGGCGCTGACGGGCCTTGCCTTGATGCTTTGGTTTGCCCGGACGTTGTATCGCAGGGGGATCTTCCTGCGGCTGTAGCGGGGGGTGGACGGCATCGGAGAACAGGGGAAGGCTCGGGCATGAGGACGAGGCGACGAGGCGGATGGGCAGCGGCGGCATGGGGGTTGGTTGCCGCGTTGACATGGATGGGCAACGGTCTCCGCGTGAGCGCAGAAGGAGCAACAGGGACCAACGGGTTGGCCAAGGCCACGCTGGAGAAGGCGACGTTGGGGGGCGGGTGCTTTTGGTGCCTGGAGGCGGTGTTTGAACGCCTGCCCGGCGTGACCAACGTGGTCAGCGGCTACGCGGGCGGGAACACCGACAAGCCGACGTACCGGGCGGTGTGCAGCGGAACCACCGGCCACGCCGAGGTGATCCAGCTCGAGTTCAACCCGGCCGTCATTTCCTTCGAGAAGCTCCTGGAGGTTTTCTGGCAATCGCACGACCCGACGACCCTCAACCGACAGGGCCCGGACGTCGGGACGCAGTATCGTTCGGTCATCTTCTACCACTCGCCGGAGCAACGTGCGGCGGCGGAGCAGTCGAAGGACAAGGCCAACCTTGGGCTCTTTGGGGGCGGGGTGGTGACGGACATCGTCCCGCTCAAGCAGTTCCACATGGCCGAGGACTACCACCAGGACTACTTCCGCAAGCACCCGGAGCAGCCTTACTGCCAGGTCATGATCGTGCCCAAGCTGCTGAAGCTCGATAAGCAGCGAAATGCCCAGGGGCCGGGGAAGTAGGCGAGCCGATGATTTTGTGCGGATGGCTTGCAGCCCCGCCCGCACCTGCAACAGCATCCTTCCCATGATTCGGTCGATTCACGACATCCACGTCGAGGATGCGTCTGCGGGGCGGCCCTCCTTCTCCATCGAGTTCTTCCCTCCCAAGACCGAGGAGGGGGAGCGCAAGTTGTTCGCGGAGGTATTGCCTGCGTTGAGGTCGCTGCCCGTGGGCTATTGCTCGGTCACCTACGGGGCCGGTGGCAGCACGCGCGACTCCACCTTGCGCATTGTCGAGCGCATCCAGCATGAACATGACTTGACGGCCCTCATGCACCTCACCTGCGTCAATGCCACGCGCGAGGAGGTGGCGGAAGTCGTGGAAGAGGCGGCTCGCCGCGGGGTGCGCAACATCCTCGCCCTGCGCGGCGACCCACCCGGGGGCACCGGGGAGTTCGTCCCCACGCCGGGCGGATTTGAGTACTCGTCCCAATTGGTCGGTTACTTGCGGGACCGTGGCGGCTTCAGCATCGGGACGGCCGGGTTCCCCGAGGGCCACATTGCACAAAGGCTCGGGCGCAAGGCGGACTGGGCCTTCCTCGCCGAGAAGGTGCGGGCCGGCGCGGACTTCGTCGTCACCCAGTTGTTCTTCGACAACGCGGACTACTACGCGTTTCGCGACCACATGGCCTCGGAGCACGGGGTCACGGTCCCCATCATTCCAGGCCTCCTACCAGTCGTGTCGGGCAAGCAGACCAAGAAGTTCGTGGAACTCTGCGGCGCACGGCTGCCCTCGTCGTTCGTGGACCAACTCGATCGCTTGGGCGACGACGACGCGGCGGTGACGGAGTTCGGGATCGACTATTGCTCCCGTCAGATCGAGGACTTGATCAAGAACGGTGCCCCCGGGGTTCACTTCTACACGTTGAATCGGGCGCACTCCACAAGGCGGATCCTCGCAAACCTCGGGTATCCACGCGGCTGAGCCGGGCCGATCCCATTCGGGCGGTCGAGCCGCCGGGATCTTCCTCCTCAAGAGCCTCGTCCCGCGCTCGCCACGGGCTTTGAGCCGCCATTGATGCCGGTCACGCGCGGACGGGAAGCGCCACGGTGAATGCGGTTCCGCGGCCGGGTTGCGACCACGTGTGAATGACCCCGCCGTGTCCATCCACAATCCGCCGAACGATGGCCAACCCCAGCCCGTTTCCCTGGGGCTTGGTGGAGCCCAACAACGACGTGAACAGCCGCGCACGTTGCTCCGCGGACATCCCCTCCCCGGTGTCACGAAAACGAATGACCACGGCCGTGGGATTCCGGCGCCCCGCAGACCGAACAGGGCGCGAGGACACGACCAGCTTTCCGCCCTGCGGCATGGCCTCCACGGCGTTAAGCGACAGGTTCAGGAACGCCTGCTCGAGCTGCGTCGGGTCCCCGGTAATGCGGGGCAACGCGGGATCCAGCCGGGCATGAAGCTCCACGCCGGCATGCTTGAGCTTGGCGCGAAGCAAGAACCCAAGGTCCCGTAGCAGGCCATTGACATCCACCTGCGTACGGACCGGCTCCGATGGACGGGCAAAGTCCAGGACCCGGTCCACGATCCGGTTCAGGTGATCCATCTTCTCCCCCATGATCCGGAAGTCCGTGCCCCGGGGATCACCGTCGGCGAACTCCAATCCTAGCGAGTGATGGAGCATCTTCATCACCGTGAGCGGGTTGCGGATTTCATGCGCCACCTCCGCGGCCAGCAGGCCCAAGGCTCCCAGGCGCTCACTTTGCCGGAGTTCCTCCTCGGAGGCCATGAGGCGGTCGTAGAGGCGCGCCTTTTCAAGGGCCAAGGCGGACAACTCGGCGTAGGCCGACAGCGTGCGGACCTCCTCGTCCGGGAAAAGGTGCGGCTGGGCCGTGTACACGGTGAGGGCGCCCAACGCGCGGCCCTCGTACAGCAGTGGGACGGCCAGCAGTGACACGAGGCCCTCCTCGCGGGCCACGGCGACGTTTTGGTAGCGACCGCTCGCCTGGACATCCTCGACTTGCAGGGGCTTGCGACGCCGGACCACGATGCCCAGCAAGCTTTCGGACACGGCCAAGCGGGGCTTTTCGAGGTAGCGTTGCCCTGCACCATGGCAGGCCCTCAGGTCCAGCCATTCCCCGGTCTCATCCAGCATCATCAGGGAGCAAACCTTGGCGCCGATCAACGTCCGGGCATCCTGCGTGATGGCAAGCAACGCCTCGTCCAGGCTCACGGTTGAATTGATGCGTTGGCTCACCCGCACCAGCGACTCCAACAGCCGCGCCCGCTGCCGGGCCGACTCATAGAGCCACGAGTTCTGGATCGCCTGCGCCGCCAGGACCGCCAACTCCTCCAGCAGGACCTGGTCGCCCGCGTCAAAGGCCTCCACACGGTCCGAGTCCACGTTGAGCGCACCGCGCACCTCGCCCCCCACCCTCAGCGGAATCGCCATCTCGGACGCCACGCCCGGCCGGACCGCCACGTAGCGGCGATCCTTCGTGACATCGCCCACGCGCAGGACGCTCCCTGTGCGAACCACCCATCCGGTAATGCCTTGGCCCAGGCGCAACCGAACCGCCCTGGCGTCGGCGGGCAGCCCCACCTCCGCCTCGATCTCGAGCAGTCCCGTCGTGGGATTGAGGAGGCAAATGGAGCCCGAGGTGGCGCGCATCAGACCAATGGCCTCCCCCAGGATCGCCCGCAGGGCTCCGCGCGGCTCCAGCGTCGAGTGGATGACCCGGCTCACGCGCGCCAGCGTCTCGGCCCGTTGCAACCGCCGAAGCAAATCCTCCCCGCCCCTCGTTGGATCCCCCGTGCTCATCGAATGCGAGAAGTCATCCAGGCCCCCGACACCGCAAACACCGCGTTGGGAATCCATGCCGCCGCCCACCCGGGGACCTCGCCGCTCTGGCCCATGGCAAATCCCACGCGTTGCAGGACGAAGTAGATGAACGCCAGGCCAATGCTGCCCGCCACCCCGTAAAACACGTTCCGTCGCCCCGGCGTGACCCCAAACGGCACGGCGATCAACACCACCACCAAGCACGTCCATGGGGCCGCCCATCGCGCATGCCACTGCGTCTCCAAGGCCGCCGCCAAGTCCTTGGGCAGCACCGGATGTATCCGGCGATACTCATCGATCTCACGCAACGTCAGCTCCGGCCGACGCAACACCCGCCCGCGCCGCAATCCGTTGATCCGGAGCTCCGATCGAAACAAGTCCGGCGTCTCCGCCGCGTCCTCCAGTTCCGCCGATGCCGCCGTCGCCAACAACGGCTCGCCGTCCTTTGCGCCCCGGAACACGTATTCCGTGACGTTTGTGAACACCCAGGCGGCCCCGTTCCATCGCGCCTCGTCCCCCATCACCAAGCGCCAGGCGCCCGGCATCGCGGGCCGCTCGACGCGCGCCTCGCCGATCCATGTGCCCGAGGGATTCATCGCGGACGCGCGCCATGATTCACCTTCGGGGCCCGTCGCGGTGAGGTTCGTGCGCCAGGCCTGTGCCGTGGGCACAAGCAAGTTGGTCCGCACGCCCGCATTGGTCACCCACGTGGGAACCGGCACCCACACCGTCCAGGGCTCCCCCTTCCAATCCAGGTCGCCAGGAGCCTTTCCAGGCGACGGGAAATCCGACGCCGGCCTCGGTGCCACGGGCGGGCGGGCGTCGGATTGATGCCGTTGCAACGACTCCGTCACGCCCGAGGCCCGCCAGCTTCCATTAGTCCATGACACCGACCGCGCCATCCACGCCTGCCGTGCGCCCGGGCCAATCCAGAGCCGAACCCTCGGCCGGCGCATGTCCCCGGTCGCCTCGTTGAATGCGCCGATGTTCCAAACCCGCCGCTCCGCTGCATTCTCGACGTCGATGCGCTCGCGCCAGACGCCGTCCTTCACGGCGTCCTTGCCCAGCAACAAGCGTTCCTGAAGCACCCGGCAATCTGGGGCCAACCGCTCGGCTCCCACGTGCAGCAAGGCGACCAGGAGCAATCCCATCCCGAGGTACGGAAGGCACAGACGCCACATGCCCACCCCGGCGGCGCGAATGGCCGTGATCTCGTTGTGGCGGGAGTGCTGGGTCAGCGCGTACAGCAAGGCAAGCAAGAAGCCCACCGGCAACACCGTGGACAACATCTCGGGGACCTCGAGGCAGTAATACCACGCGACATCCCCGATCCCCAGCCCTCGCTGCTGCAGCGACCCCACCTGCCCCAGCAGGTCGAAGGCCAGCCAAAAGACCATGAAGCCTCCCAGGCAAAAGCCCATCGGCACCATCAACTCTCGCAACAGGTATCGGTCCAGCAATCGCAATGCACGGCGACCCTACCCCTACCCTCGCCCGGCTTCCATGCGGGACTGCACCCCGAGCCTTGTCGCGTCTTGATCCCGTCACCGAAAGCAGCATCCAATGCCCCAGCACGGAACCATTCAGTCGGGGGCCAAGGGTTGGTGCAGGCTCTCCTGCAACATGACGAGGAAGCCAGATTGCGGGCATGTACAAGGCCCACCCCACTGAATCGTCCCGGCTCAACGTCCCATGGCAGTTGGCACCCGAGTCGCATTGAACCGCACGTCCGCCACGCCAAAAACCCGCGCGTTCCGCGCATGGTGGGTGGTGGCGCGGACATGCATCCTCGTCCTGCTCGGCATGCCCTCTCCCCGCGCGTCCGTGGTCGTCCCAGGCCTCGATGCCACGCAACTGGAGCCATGGCTCAAGGGACTGGTCCTCGTGGAGGAGATGAATTGCGTCGCGTGCCACCCCGGTGATGCATCCCTGGCAGCCCGTTCGCGGAAGGCCCCCCGCTTGCAAGACGCCGGCTCCCGTCTTCATCCCGCCTTCATCGAGTCCTTCGTCCGCGACCCGCACGGCACGCGTCCCGGCACGACGATGCCCGACGTCCTCGGCACGCTTACGCCGGCCGAGCGCGACCCAGTCGCCCGGTCGCTGACGCACTTCCTCCTGTCGCTGAGGCCGTCCTCGTTTTCGATGGAGGCCCCCGACACGGTGGCGGCGACGCACGGACGACGCTTGTTCCATTCCCGCGGATGCGCGCACTGCCATTCGCCGCGCGACGAACGCGGGAAGGAGCTGGAGCCCACCGCCTCGGTGCCCTTGGGAGCCTTGGAGGTGAAGTACGGCTTCAAGGGCTTGGTCGCCTTCCTGGAACGTCCCCACGCGGTGCGGCCCTCCGGACGGATGCCCGACCTCCAGCTCGGCCGGCAGGAAATCGAGCGCATCGCCCATTACCTCCTCCAGGACACGCGCGTGCCGGGACGCCTGTCCTACACGTTGTTCCAGGGAAAGGTTTGGGAGGGCATCGACGGGGACAATGTCCGGGCCGAACGAGCCGGCCACGCGGACGGGTTCGGCGCGGGAAGCCTCGCCAAGCCCTCGCATCATTCGGCGATCCAGTACCGTGGATGGCTGCGCGTCACGAAGGGCGGGCGGCACGCCTTCCACCTGACGGCCAATGGCGCCTTGCTGGAACTGGATGGAAACCAAGTCCTCCAACTCAAGCCCAGCGACCGTCGAGGTCCGAAGACGATGGAGGGGTTCGCCGATCTCGCGCCCGGATGGCACGCCATCCGCCTCGACTATTACCACACGGGCCACGAGCCACGTTTCTCCCTGGAAATGGAAGGCCCGGACACCCCCCGCGCCCCCATCGACCCGTCTCGGTTGTCCGTTTCGACCGACGACATCCCGGCGCACGAGCCGTTTCGCGTGGACGCAGGGATTGCAGAGGCGGGCCGCCGCCACTTCGAGCAGTTGGGCTGCGCCCGATGCCATGACGACGTCCAGGTGACGTCCTCGCCGCACGTCGCATGGGCGAAACTCGACGTCCGGCGCGGATGCCTTAGCGGGGGCCCCGGGCCGTGGCCCCGGTTTGACCTGTCGCCGCAGCAACGGGAATGGATGGGCCTGGCATGGGCACGGGCGGAGCGCCCCGGGCTGGACGACCGGCAGCAAGTGGGTAAGACGTTGGCCGCCTTGAACTGCGTCGCCTGCCATGAGCGGGCCGGCTTGGGCGGGCCGCGCCCCGAAAGGGTGGCGTTGTTCACGGGTACCCAGCCCAACTTGGGAGACCAAGGTCGGATTCCACCGCCTTTGACGGGGGTGGGGGCAAAGCTGACCCCGGGATGGCTGGGAGAGGTCCTTCTGCGCGGCGGACGGCAGCGGGATTATCTCGACGCCCGGATGCCACGCTTCGGCGAGGCCAACGTGGGGCATCTCGTGGGCTTGCTGGCGAAGGTGGACGTGCTGGAGCCAGCCTCCATCCCGGACCTTGCCCATGACCAGGAAGTCAAAGATGCAGGACACGCCTTGGTCGGGGCGACGGGGCTTCATTGCATCGCGTGCCACATGTTCAACGGCCAGAGGCCCGGGGAATTCGGCGCCCTCGACGTGGCGCGCGCCCCCGAGCGGCTGCGCAAGAATTGGTTCCATCTCTACCTGCGGCAGCCCGCGCGGTTCCATCCCACGACGATCATGCCCGCCTACTGGCCGGATGGACGCCCGGGCTCCGTCCAAGTCCTCGGCGGAGATGCCGGGAAGCAAATCGAGGCGATTTGGGCTTACCTCTCCGACGGCCAGCGGGCCAGGAAGCCACTGGGGCTCTCGCGCGAGTCCAATGAGGTGATCGTGGCCGACGTGGCGGAGATCTGCCGGGGACAAGGCCCGGTGGGATACCGAGGGATCGGCGTGGGATACCCGGAACGCATCCACCTGTGCTTTGATGCAGGAGAGATGGCCCTGCGCCAGCTTTGGAAGGGCGACTTTGCCAGCGTAAGCCCCGGCCACTTCCGGCCGCGGGGCTCCGACCTCATCACGCTCCCCCCGGGAATCCCCTTCCATACCTTGGCAACGTTGGACGAAGACTGGCCCGCCAAGCGCAAGACGAACCACGCCTTCCCGCAGGACCATGGCTACCAGTTCCGCGGCTATCACCTCGACGCCCGGAGGCGTCCCACGTTCCGTTACCAATTCGGCAACGTCGCGGTGGAAGACTTCTTCGAGGACGTGCGCAACGCGGAGGGGAAGGCGTACTTCCGTCGATCGCTCCGCCTCGACAACCAGGGCGAGCCCGTTTCGTTCCACTTCCGGGCTGCCGCCGGGAAGGATGTCCGGCGACGCTCGGACCATGAGTTCACCTGCGACACGCTGAACCTGCGGATCATCAGCGCGCATTCCGGGACGGTGCGCGACGGGGAGCACGGCGACGTGCTGGTCCCGCTCTCCCTGCCCCGGGGCCACACCGTCCTGTCCCTCGAATACCAATGGTAACCGCCCGCCACATCGTCGTTCCGTTGCTCCTCGCCCTGGCCTCGGCCTCGCCGGTGCGGTCGGAGGATGATCTTGGGGCCATGTGGGGAACCGCCGAGGCGGAGGCCCGGTACTACCCCATCGTCACCATCCCCATCCCGCCCGGGGTTCCCTTGCGACCCGGGGGCTTGGAGGTGATCCCGGACGGACGTCTCGCCGTCGGGACGCGCCGGGGAGACATCTATTTCGTGAAGGGGGCCTTCGACACGCCGCCCCGCCCGGAATACCACCTGTTCGCGACGGGACAGGACGAGATCTTCTCGCTGTCGTGGCGGGACGGCGCGTTGACGGCGACCACGTGGGGCGAGGTGACGCGCATCTCAGATGCCGACGGCGACGGCGTGGCGGACCGATACGAGGCGTTGACCAGTAATTGGGGCTATGCGGAGGGACATGAGTTCGCGTTTGGCTCGAAGCACGACCCCGAGGGCAACATCTGGGTCGCCCTCGGGCTCAGCGGGTCGTACGAGTCGCACAACCTGTTCCGCGGCTGGGCGGTGAAGGTCACGCCGCAAGGCCGGATGGTTCCAGTTTGCAGCGGCCTGCGCAGCCCCGGTGGCGTCGGGACGAACGCGGCCGGGGCCATGTTCGTCATGGAGAGCCAGGGGCCATGGAACGGTTGTTGCTCGTTGAAGCCGCTTCAGGAAGGGGCATTTCTGGGGCATCCGGCGAGCTACAACTGGTACCCATTCGCACCCCATGTCCCGGCTCCCGCCGTGGAGCCCCGGAGCGATTCCCGAATGGCCATCGAACGTAGGCGCGTGAAGGAGTTGGTGCCGCCCGCCGTTCGGTTTCCGTACATCAAGATGGGACGTTCCATCTCCGGCTTCCGAACCGACACGACGGGCGGGAAGTTTGGCCCGTTCCGCAACCAGATTTTCCTCGGGGACTACGCCCTCAGCATCATCCTGCGGGCGACGACCGAGCGGGTGAACGGCGTGTGGCAAGGCGCCTGTTATCCCTTCCGGGAGGGGTTGGCGACGGGGATCATGAACGTCGAGTTCACGCCCAAGGGCCAGCTTGTCGCGGGAGGATTCACCACGACGAGCCAATGGCCCGTCCGCGGCACGGAGCCCTTCGCGTTGCAACGCATTGACTGGAATGGCGTGACACCCTTTGAGATCGAGGAGGTCAGCATTCGGAGGGACGGGTTCCTCGTTCGGTTCACCTTGCCCGTGGACCCGCAGGTGGCAGCCCAACCAGGGTCCTACACGATCACCTCGTGCACGCACGTGTACCACGCCGGATACGGAAGCCCCGAGGTGGACCATGTCGCGCACCGGGTTTCCCGGGCGGTTCCGGCCGAGGACGGCCTCTCGGTGAGGCTGTACCTCGACCAGATCATCCCGGACCACATCCATGACTTCGACCTTTCCAAGGTTCGGTCCCGTGATGGCAAGCCACTCCTGCATGGCAAGGCCTACTACACGGTGAACGAGGTGCCCTTGGAGTGATCTGCGGGCATGAGGATGACGTCGGCGCCGGTGAAAGTCTTTCTAGCATGCTGGCTAGCCTGGACGGCGGCATCACAGCTCCCAAGGCCGGGCATGCGACCCGCAGGCATCAGACTACGAGGGAGGGACGAAGCGCCTGCATGCGACGATCCGGCCAGTACTACGGAACCCCTCCCGATTGAGACTTTCCCCGGCCGACGTTGTGCCCAACATCCCTTCATGGGCGGCATGGTTCTTGGGACGAGGCTTTGGAGGCTGGCTTGGCTCCTTGGATTTGCATTCATTGCCCTTGGCTTGAGGGGCTTGGCTGGCGCACACCCCACACAGGGGGCTTCGTCGGTCGCTCGTCACCCTGCTGACGATCACTTCCCCGCCCGGTCGCCGAGCTTCGAGGAAAGCAAAACGGCCGTCGCAAACCTCCCATCGACCGAATCCCGCCCATGCCGGGATGCCCAAGATGCCACGGGCCGCAGCGAGGCCCCGATCGCCGCAGCGCGTTCGTTGGGGACCGGCTTGCTTCTGGAGCCGCCACTGGACCT
>CAIRNV010000211.1 GCA_903880005.1 uncultured Verrucomicrobiota bacterium
ACAGGGTGACGGTGAGCGAGTTCTCCGTGAGGTTTCTAAGTCGAAAGCTATGGGCGCTCGAGCCATCTCCAAAGGACACGCCCGAGGACCCCGACATCACCAACTCATAAGGTGCGAAGAACCGGTTGTAGCGGGAGCCCGACCGGATCCAGTAGGCACGGCCACGCGGCACGAGCGGACGACGATCAAAGATCTGAAAAGGGTTGCCGGGCCCGAGATCCCCGCCGGGATAGAAGAAGATTTGCGCGTTGGCCTTCAGTTCAGGGGCGAACTCGAAAAGGGCCTCCCAGCTCGGCGAGGCGCTCTGCGGGGTGGGGAACCCGATGAAGTTCAGACCCGTCGTGGTCCATTCATAGGCCGGCGCGACCGGCTTGCCCTTGAGGTTCCACGTGTAGTTGGCCGCCGAGGGCGCGACACGGACGAGGTAGGCGGTGTTGCCCACCAAGCGGGCCAACGTCCCCTCCCCGGTGTCTCGATTCCATGAGCGCCACTGCTGGCTGCCCGATGCCGGCTCCTGGGGCGACGTCACGAACTGCACCGTCGAGACCGGCGGCGCCCACATCCACACCTCGAGGATGGGATTGGTGGAGTCGTCGCCCACCAAGCTCTGGAGGGTCTCGTGTGACGCATCCACGTGCAGGTACACCGCGTTCCACCCCGCCTTGAGGCTCAGCGTCTGCGTCACCCATTGCGCCCGCGCGGGCAACATCGCCATGGCAATCAGACCGATCAGGCCGATCAGACGGATCCGGCCGATCAGCATGTACACCCCAAGCCACCCGCTCCCATGCGCCTCGTGCTCGTTCTTCATAGCTTCCTGTAGAAATACCATTCCGGTTGCGGCACCAGCCGTTGCATCGTCCCCACCGCCGACCCCTCCGACCCCGCTGAAAGCGTCCCGCCCGTCGAACCCCCGAACACCAGGATGTCCGTCGAGGTCCACACCGCCGCCGGGCCCATCCGTGCCAGCGGGCTGCCCAACCCGCTCAACGCTCGCCATTCCCTCGTCACCGGGTCGTACGCCGCAGGCCCCGAAACATCCCCACCCGCGTTGCGCCCTCCCACCACCAGCATCTCGCTCCCCGTCCACACCGCCGCATGGCCCGACCGTGCCAACGGCGCGTTCACCAACGACACCTCGCTCCAGTCCCCGCACCCCAGGCAGTACGCACCGCCGTCACCCAGCGTCACGCCGCCCGCCGTCCCGCCCCACACAATCATTCGGTCCCCAGCCCACACCGCCGTGTGCCCCACACGCCCCAACGGCGCGTTCAGGCTCGGCAACGCCGTCCAACCCGTCGGCACGTTCCCGCTGAAATTCAGCACCGCCCCCGTACCCACCTCCCCCGTCTCTCCCGTCCCGCCCCACACGTACAACGCGCTCCCGCTCCACACCGCCGTCGCACCCCGCCGCGCCGTCGGCGCGCCGACCGTCGGCAACGCCGTCCAGGTGTTCGCCGCCGGGTCGTACAAGCCGCCGTCGTTCAACAACCCCGAGCCGTTCAACCCACCCCACACTACCAGCCGCGGCCCCGTCCACGCCGCCACGTGCCCGCGCCGGGCCGACGGCGCACCCGTCGTCGCCGTCGCCGACCATTGGCCCGTGCCCACCGTGTAACGCCCGCCCGTGGCGAGGGGCCCCAAGCTCGCCTGCCCGCCCCAGACCACCATCTGGCTTCCTGTCCACACCGCCGTGTGCTCGCTACGCGCGGCCGGCGCGCCCACCGTCGAGATCGTCGTCCACGCGTCCGTCGCCGGATCGTACCACGCCCCCGTGCTCGTCGGGGTGCCGCCCGTGATCGAGCCGCCCCACACGATCATCCGCGACCCGTCCCACACCGCCGTGTGCAGGTAGCGCGCCGTCGGCGCGTTCACCGTCGCCCCCGCCGTCCAGCCCGGAGCCGGGATCGTCATGAGCATCCGGTACCCCGCCGAGATCAACGCCGGGTCCGACGCCACCAACGACGCGATCACCGCGCCCTTGGGCGCGCCG
>CAIRNV010000212.1 GCA_903880005.1 uncultured Verrucomicrobiota bacterium
AATCGGGTGCAGGGACGGCGATCCTGACCGGGGCGAACAGTTACACGGGAGCCACAACGGTGTCCGCCGGCACACTGCAAGTGGGCGGTGGCGGCACTTCGGGAAGTCTGGGCACGGGGGCGGTGGTGAACCATGCGGGGCTGGCGTTCAATCGGAGTGATGCGTTGACGGTGGGGAACGCGATCTCCGGCACGGGGTCGGTGACCCAATCCGGCACGGGCACCGTCACGCTCACTGGCGCGAGCACCTACACCGGGACGACGATCATTGCTGCCGGGACGCTGGCGTTGGGTGGATCCGGCTCCCTGGTCGGAACACCGACGATCCAAGTGGCGTCCGGGGCAACCTTCGATGTGTCGGGGAGGACGTCTGCCTTGGCGCTGGCTTCCGGGCAGACGCTTTCCAGCCCGGGAACCCATGCATTGTTGCGAGGCAATATCAGCACGGGGTCGGGCACCCTGGCGATGGGCTACGCCGGGACAGGGGTGCCGTTCACGTTGTCGGCGGGGACATTGACGGTCAGCAGCAGCACCGTGCTGCGCCTGACCAAGACGGGCGGTGTGTTGGCGGCGGGCCGCTACAAGGTCGTCGCCAAGGGGAATGGTGGCATCGTTACGGGGACTCCCTCGACGTCGGTGACGATCGACGGTGATGGCTATGTCGCCGGGGCGACGCTGTCGGCCGAGGTGTTGGATGGGGAACTGTATGTGCGAGTCACATTGCCTGCGACCGTCGCGCTCACCAATCTGGCGCAAACATACAACGGCACCGGCAGGCTGGTCACCGCGACCACCACACCGGCGGGTCTCGCGGTGTCGATCGCCTACAACGGGAGTGCCGTGACGCCGACCAACGCGGGGACGTATGGTGTGGTCGCCACGATTTCTGATGCCGGATACATGGGTTCGGCCAGCGGGACGCTCGTGGTGTCGAAGGCTCCCGCCACGCTGACCCTTGCCAATCTTTCTCAGACCTACACGGGCAAGGCCTGTCCAATTGTCGCCACCACGGAACCGCCGGGTCTGTCATGGAACGCGATCTACAATGGACTGGCGCTCACGCCCACCAATGTAGGGATTTACACGGTCATCGCCGCCATCACCGATCCGAACTATGTCGGCACCGCGTTTGGCCGCCTCACCATCAAGAAGGCGGATCCAAACAGTCGTCCGCCTGCCAATGACCAGCCGCCACTGTTCATGAACCATCAGGGGACCCTGGTGGATGCCTCCGGAAACCTGCTGGGCTCGCCCAATCCACAGAATTACAATCTGATCTTCCGCATCTATCCGTCCGAGACCGGCGGCAGCACCCTGTGGTCCGAGCAACAGAGTGTGACCGTCTATCAGGGAAACTACAGCGTTCAACTGGGCGACGGCATGAGCGTCCGTGTTGAGCCCCGGCCCTCGTTGGCGGAGATCCTGTCCAAGGGCACACCCGGTGGACGCTTTCTCGAGGTGACCGTCCTGGGGTTGGCCCCGGGCGGGACCGACGTCGTAATGTCGCCGCGGTTCACCCTGATTTCGCAGCCCTATTCCTTCCTCAGCCTGTATTCAACCACGGCGGGAACTCTTCGTAATGCCACGGGCGCGACGGTGATGCGGACCGTGGGCTCGACCGTCGGGATCAATGTGGAAAACCCCAATGCCGCGTTGGATGTGGGGGGGACTGTGGAAGCAGAGACGCTCACCAGTGATACGGACCTGAACGTCTCGGGCTCCTTCAGTGCCGACGAATTCGAGGGCGGTGGCACCCTTCCCGTTGGAGGCATCATCTTGTGGACCGGTGCAACCCCGCCCCCTGGGTGGGCCCTGTGCGATGGCCAGATGGTCAACGGCCGGCAGACGCCGGATCTTCGCAGCCGGTTTGTCTTGGGTGCGGGCAATGGGACCGGGCTGGCAGCACGATCGGTGGGGCAGGTCGGGGGCTCGGTATGGAGGACCATCGGAGCGCACCAGATGCCGTCTCATAATCATCTCGTGTCCCCAACGGCATCGGTCACCCAGGATGATGGGGGGCATGAGCATAGTCTGGCTTCTTCGTCCCTACCGGGGGGAAGAGCGGTGAAGAGCAAGTCGTACAGAGATGGTGGTCGCACCGACATCAGGCAAACGGCTGCCCCCCTATCCCATTCGTCGCATAATCACACCTTGTCGATCCCGTACTTTGCATTGAGCCATGTCGGCAACGGGCATGGTTATGCCGCGATCCCCCCCTTCTACGCGCTCGCCTACATCATGCGCGTCCAGTGATCGCCCGCCTTCGTCACCCCATGCGCCCCCACATCCAAAGGCTCCCGCCGCTTCAACGGAAACCCCTCCGGGTCTTGCCGTGGGCTATCGCGTTCCTCGCCACCGTGGGCGGTCTTGTGCCCTCACGCACCCTCGCCCAAGGCACCGCCTTTACCTATCAGGGCCGGCTCTCCGACAACGCCCGCCCCGCCAACGGCACCTACGATCTCAACTTCTCCCTCTTCCCCGAAGCCTCCGGCGGATCCCGCATCGGCGCCGTCCTCTCCTTCCCCGCCACCTCCGTCACCAACGGCCTCTTCTCCCTCTCCCTCGACTTCGGCCAAGGCTCGTTCAACGGCCAAGATCGCTGGATCGAGCTCGCTGTTCGCACTAATGGCGCGGCCACCTTCTCCACCCTCGCCCCTCGCCGCCAGGTCCTCCCTTCCCCCCAGGCCGTGTACTCCGGCACCGCGGCCAACGCCCAGGCCGTCCCCGCCTCCGGCGTCTCCGGCGTCCTCTCCCTCGCCAACCTCCCGCCCCTCGCCGTCGATGGCTCCGGCATCACCGCCCTCAACGCCTCCCAACTCGCCTCCGGCTCCGTCCCCGACGCCCGTCTCTCCGCCAACGTCCCCCTTCTCAATGCCCCGCAGGCCTTCTCCGCCTCCAATCGCTTCCATGGCCCTCTCGTCGCCAGTCATCCTTCCAACACCTTCAACGGAACGTTTTCCGGCGACGCGTCCGCGCTCGTCAACCTGACGGCGGCGGCGCTCGTCGGCACCGCCCCGCGCGCCACCAACTTCACCGGGCCGATCCTCGGCGACGTCACGGGCACGCAGGGCGCGTCGGTCGTCTCCACCGTCGGCGGGCTCGTTGCGGCGCAGGTCGCCCTCGGCGCGAACCGCGCCAATGCCTCCACGCCCGAGTTCGAGTGCGACGTGATCATCCGCCGAGACGCCGGCGACGGCGGGTTCACGGCCGGTCCGATTCGTGCCGCGAGCTTCACGGGCGACGGCTCCGGGCTCACCAACCTGCCCACCTCGCCCAACATGTACGGGCCTCCGAAGGGTGCGGTGATCGCGTCCTTGGTGGCCTCTGATCCCGCGCTGTTGTCGGCCGGATACCGGATGCTGATGACGATTCCGGCACCGGGCTGGACGGCGGGGGCGACGTTGAACGCGCCGTCGTCGCGGTATCGGCACACGGCGGTGTGGGACGGTTCCCGGATGATGGTTTGGGGCGGCTTGATCAGTGCGAGCAACCCGACATCGACGGGCGGTTGGTATGACCCGGCGACGGACACCTGGACGACCATATCGACGGTGGGCAGTCCTTCGGCCCGGAGCGAACACACGGCGGTGTGGACGGGTAGTCAGATGGTGGTGTGGGGCGGGCTGGGCACGCCTGGCTATCTTGGGACGGGCGGACGTTTCACGCCCGGGACGGGGCAATGGGCATCGACCGCGACAACGGGCGCGCCGTCGGCACGTCATGCGCACGTGGCTGCCTGGACGGGATCGCGGATGGTGGTGTGGGGCGGTCGCAATGTGTCGGGGTTGTTGAATGATGGTGGATTGTACGACCCGGTGGCGAACACGTGGACGGCGCTGCCGACGGACGGGGCTCCGGAAGTGCGGATGAATGCGACGGCGGTGTGGAGCGGGAGCGCGTTGTACGTGTGGGGCGGGACGGGGGAGTCAGGGGAACTCCGGAGTGGAGCGCGGTTGGATTTCAGCGGGAACACGCCGACGGGTTGGACGGCGTTGCCAACGGCGAACGCGCCGATGGGACGGGTGGGCCATACGGCGGTGTGGGCAGGGGACCGGATGATTGTGTGGGGCGGGAGCGCGGGCGGGACGCCGTTGGGTGATGGCGGAGCGTTCTGCCTGGGGTGCGGGGATTGGAGCGCGGTGACGACGGAGAACGCGCCCTTGGCGCGGAGCGGGCATGCGGCGGTGTGGACGGGGAGCGAGATGCTGGTGGTGGGGGGATCGAACGCGGGCGGGGAGGTGTCCGGGCCGGCGGGGTACGACCCGGTGTCGAAGGAGTGGCGGGCGTTGAGCGGGTTGGGCGGACCGCTGGCGCGGACGGGGCCGGTGGCGGTGTGGACATCGACGGAGTTTCTGGTGTTCGGGGGGACGAGTGGAGGGACGGCGTTGGGGACGATGCAGCGGCTGTTGCCGCAACCGGAATGGTATTTCTACAGGAAGCTATGAAGGACGAGACCACACAGGGAGGGATGATGCGAGGGAAGGGGTGGGGTGGCTGGCTGCTGCTGCTGCTGGTGCTGGCGATGCCGGTGCGAGGGCAGTGGGTGACGCAGACGCTGGCGTTGAAGGCCGGCTGGAACGCGGTGTACCTGCATGTGGATCCCTCGCATGACACGCTGGAGGGATTGGTGGGCAGCGATCCGGCCAACCCGGTGATGGAGGTGTGGATGTGGTCGCCACCGGTGTCCACGGTGCAGTTCGTGACGTCGCCGCAGGATCCGTTGCCGGACAACAACCAGTGGCGCTACTGGCGACGCAACACGGGGGATGGATCCCTCGGCCGTCTGGTGGGCAACACCGCGTATCTGGTGCGCGTCTCGGCAGATGTTCCGAGCTACGAATGGTCGATCCGGGGCAAGCCGATGGTCCCCGCCTACAACTGGACCACGACGGGGTTGAATTTCATCGGGTTTCCCACGGCGCCCGGCACGGGGCCGACCTGGGAGGAATTCCTCGCCCCGGCCCCGGAGCTGGGGTTGAACGCGGAGATCTACCAGTACGCGGGCGGGGAATTGGGCGCGGGCAATCCGAGCCGGTTGTATGCGCTGCGGTCGGCCCGGTTGAAGCGGGGACAGGCTTACTGGATGCGGGCGGGGACGGTGTTCAACCGGTACTTTGCGCCGTTTGAGGTCGAGATGACGGGGGGGAAGGGGCTGGTGTTCGGGGATTCGTTGACCGCCCAGAACTTCCGGCTGAGGAACCTGACGACGAACGTGGTGACGGTGACGTTGAACCTTGTGGGATCGGAAACGCCGCCGACGGGCCAGGCGACGATTGTGGGGGTGCCGCCGTTGCAACTGCGGGGCGCGTTGAACACGACGAATCTGACGTACGCCTACGACACGTTGCCGGTGGGGACGGCCCGGACGGTGACGTTGCAGGCGAAGGGGACGCCGGGATCGGATGTGGAAGTGGTGCTGGGATTGGACCGGGCCGCGATGACGGGGGCGGAGGGAAGCCTGCACGCAGCGGTGCTGCGGTTGACGGATTCGCTTGGGCTTTCGCAGGTGGAAGCCCCGGTGACGGCGCGCGTGGCGACGACTTCGGGGCTGTGGGTGGGGACGGCCGAGATCAACCGTGTGGAATGCTACCTGCCGGCGATGGAGAAGCTGGCGTTGCAGGCGACGCCGGTGGATCCGGTGACGCCGCCGGTGGAAGGGACGCTGACGCCGCGGGAGGAGTTGGAGACCAATGTGGCGCGGAAGTTTCCGATCCGGCTGATCGTGCACAATCCGGGAAGCGGGGGGCAGGCGAAGCTGTTGCAGCAGGTGTTCTTTGGGATGGACGTGTGGACGAACGCGGTGGTGACGACGTCGGAGACGGTGCTGGCTCCGGCGATGTTGAGCCAGGCGCGACGGATCACGACGAGCAACCTGCCGTGGAGGGTGGGGAATGCGCCGTGGGCGTTCACAGGGCGCCTGGGGGAAACGGAGACGCTGACAACGACGGTCGAGACGGGATACGAGGAGCATGGGTCGAATCCGTTCCTGCACACGTACCATCCGGACCACGACAATCTGGATGCGACGTTCAAGACGCAGTTGTCGCGCGGGATGGAATCCTACGGGGTCCGGCGAGAGATCACGCTGCGGGTGGTGGCGCCGAGCGGGAATGTGTTTGTGCAGGGGAGCGGGCAGAAAGTGAGCGGATGGTACAAGGAGACGATCCGGTTGGTGGGCTTGGCCCGGGGAGGCGGGACAACGGACGCGAGGGAATTCCAGGTATCGGGACCGTTCACGCTGACGCGGATCTCGGAGGTGTCGAGTTTGACGATGCCGTGACGGGGTGAACGAGAGGGCAGGGAGGAATGAAGCGTATGAAGGCAATGACGTGGGCGATGTGTCGGTGGCTGGGAGTGGTCGCGTGGATCGGGTTGGGGACTGGAATGGTGCCGGGCTTGGCACAGGGGCCGGTGGCTCCGGAAATGTTGCCGTATCAGGGGACGCTGGTGAACGGGGATGGCAATCCGCTGG
>CAIRNV010000213.1 GCA_903880005.1 uncultured Verrucomicrobiota bacterium
ATCATCGCGGGCATCAGCCTGCTGGTCGGCGGCATCGGCATCATGAACATCATGCTCGCCTCCATCACCGAGCGCATCCGCGAGATCGGCACCTGCAAGGCCCTCGGGGCCACCGGCCTCGCCATCTTCACCCAGATCATCGTCGAGAGCGTCGTCCTCTCCATCCTGGGTGCCCTCGCCGGATTGCTCGCCTCCGGAGCCCTGGTACGCGTCCTGTCCCTCATCTCGCCCACCGGCAACACCCCCGTCGTCACCTGGCAGGCCCAACTCGTCGCCGTCGCCTTCTCCGCCGCAGTCGGCATCCTCGCCGGCATCTTCCCCGCCCTCAAAGCCGCCCGCCTCAGCCCCATCCAGGCCCTGCGCTACGGATAGGGGGCTGAGCCGAGGGCGGGACGAAGGCCTTGGGACGGAGAAAATCCCGGCGGTTCCGAGGCCGTTGCGGGCCTGGCATCCGCCACGATTAGTCGCGCCTTGTCTTGCCGACCCATCCCGCACGCCATCGACGGAGCCGCTCCCGCGTCGTCGCGGCGTAGATTCCTCCCGTCTGCGATTTGACCCGCCCAGGCCAGGGTTTCAACGTGCCCACGTCGGTCACTAACCAAACAAGACAAACACAAACCAATTCATCCCATATGAAACATGCAACGAAACTGATCATCCTGGCCCTTTGGCTCGGATGGAACGCGTCGCCTCCAGCGAGCGCCCGCTCGGCCGGGACATTCTTCTCCCGGGCGGTGAGCATCTCCGAGGGGGCCATGACGCTGAACGATGCGGCCGGGGTTGCCGCCAAGATTGGCTCCTTCTTTGGCAGCAGCAGCCGCATCTCCGTCGCCATCGAGATCGCGGACTGGTCGCGGTCGATCACGGGCTATGACCACGGGCAGCCTTACATGAGCGGCTTCTATTACCGGCACTTCCCCGTCCTGCTCAGCTCGTTCTACGTCCACCGCTGGCTGGCCAACGGCGTCATCGAGACCGACTACGAGCCCTTCCCGGTCACGAGCCTCGAGCTGCGCGACATGACGTGTCGCCGCGGTCAGGGCGCACGGACCGCGTGGGAGACACGCCGGGCACGCTTCACGATGGCCGCACGTTCCACCCTCATCGAGAAGGTTGGGTGGTTCTCCGATGGCCTGGGTCCGTGGCCCTGCACCGTGGTGATGGCGCGCAGCCCCATGCCGTCGGGTTGCTCGCCCGTCGAGGATGAGGAGACGCAGGAACGACGGGCGATCACGGTCAGGACCGGTTCCCTCACCTACTTCACGTTCGACCGCTCAGGAAACTACCTGTACGGGCTCCCGGGGATCCTGATCGGCGACCGCATGCCCGCTAGGCCAGCCCCGCCTGCGCCGAATCCGATCCGCATCCCGGAGGAATTCAATGATCCCATCCGGAGCCGCCCCACGCCCCCCAACACCAACCACCCCGAGGAATGAAGACGTTTCTCATTGCCACCCTTGCGGTGGCCCTCGCGTTGGTCCTCGGCTGGGTCCTGCGCAGCCCCAAGCCCGGACACGACACCCCCACGGCATCCACGTCGGCCATTGGCCCGACACCGCAGGCCGACGGGGCCCCCATCGCACCGGCGCCCATGACGCCGGCCGCCCAAAGGCTCCTTCGCCAAGCCAACGTCGCGGCTCCGTCGGCCCTGACCGATGGCGTCCTCAGGGCCAAGTCGCCCTTCAACCAGGGTCTTCTGCTCAAGTTGTCCGCCGTGATCGCGCTCGGGGACATTGTCAGCGAGAACCCGGGCTTGTCGGACGAGGCCATCCTTGGACTCGTCATGG
>CAIRNV010000214.1 GCA_903880005.1 uncultured Verrucomicrobiota bacterium
ATGGCGCATCCACTTCCACGTGCCCCTCCATGCCCGGCCGCAGGAGGGATTCGCCACCACGGCAGCCCACGTTTCGGGCGTGCTCGACGAGGTCCGCCTGGCGCCCGGGCTTTGCCAGCATTTCGAGATGGAGACCTACACCTGGGAAGTCCTGCCGGCCGGGCTCAAGCAATCGTCCGTCGTGGACCAGCTCGCCGCCGAATACGCCTGGACGTTGGCCGAGCTGCGCCAACGCGGCCTCGCGCGGCAGCCTTAGCCGGAACGATGCAGTTGGATCGGTCGTGCTTGCTCGATCTGCTCCCGCACATCCCTCGTCCTTCGCTCGTGAGGGGCCGGGCGCGCGGCGCGATCTCGATGCTGGAGCCTTCCTCGTCTTGCACGGGGAGATCCCCCTCGAAGGCCTTAAGATTGAGGGAAGGATCCGAGAAGGTGACGTTGCCGAGGCGGAAGCGGGAGGTGGGTCATGGGTTCATGCGCCACAGGGCGAGGTTGAGGATCGCCGCGAAGGTCACCCATGCGAGATAGGGAAGGAAAAGGATGCCGGCCACGGGATGGACGCGCCCGAAGTGCAGCCCGGTGACGGCGATGGCGGACCAGAGGAGGAGGATTTCCGCGAACGCCCAGCCGGGTTGATGCAGCCCGAAGAAGAGCGGCGACCAGAGCGCGTTGAGAATCCATTGGCCCATGAACCAGCCGAGCTCGCGCCGGCGCGCCCGCAACCCGCCCCGCCCCCAGACGAGCCACGCCGCGACGCCCATGGAGGCGTAGAGGAACGTCCATGCGGGGCCGAACACCCAGCCCGGGGGATTCCATGCCGGCTTGGCGAGGGTCCGGTACCACTCGCCGGGCGGGGCGATCGCGCCGCTGAGGGCAGGCAGGAAGGCGACGAGCAGCCAGCCCGCAAGGGACAGGACGCCCTTGAGGCGGTCGATGGCGGCAGGAATGGGGACGGCGTTCATGGGCGGACGATACACCCGTCCACGCGGGTCGCATCCGCCCATCCGGCGGGGCGGTAAGGCGCGGGCCAGTACCAGGCCCGTAACGAGCGAAGAACGAAGGATTTGCAGGAGCAGATCGAGCAAGCACGACCGACCCAACTGAATCGTTCCGGCCTAGCCTTGCCGGCGTCGCGCGACGTCGCCGAGGTAACGCAGGACGAGGGCGGTCCAGCCGGTCTGATGGTTGGCGCCGCAGCCGCGGCCGGTCTCGGCATGGAAGTACTCGTGGAACTGCACGAGGTCGCGCCAGTGGGGGTCGGTGCTGGTGACCGGATGGCCGGACATGGCCGGGCGGGTGCCGTCGGGTCCCGGCAGGAAGAGGGAGGCCAGGCGTCGCTCGATCTCCAACGCCGCCTCGCGCAGGGTCATGAAGCGGCCGGAACCGGTGGGGCACTCCACCGTGAACTCGTCGCCGTAGAAGTGGTGGTAGCGCTCGAGGGCCTCGCCGATGAGGTAGTTCACCGGGAACCACACCGGGCCGCGCCAGTTCGAGTTCCCGCCGAACAGGTACGTCGTGGACTCGCCGGGCACGTAGTCCACGCGATGCACCGAGCCGTCGCACTCGAACACGAACGGGTGCTTCCCATGGAACTTCGACAAGGAGCGAATGCCAAACGGCGACAAGAACTCGGACTCGTCCAGCAAATACCGCAGCACGCGACGCAACCGGTCGCGCGTGGGGATGGCCAGCAGGAGCTTCTTGCGCGTGTTGGATCGGCCGAGGGCGATGCCGCGGTCGAGCCCGTGCTTGTTGGACACAAACCAACCCAGCCGCTTGCGAAAGCCCGGCAGCCGCATGATCAGGTCCTCGTCGAGCACCTCGACGGCGATCAACGGCAGCAACCCCACCATCGAGCGCGTGCGCAACGGGATGCGCCGGCCGTCCATCTCGAGCTGGTCGTGGTAGAACCCATCCTCCTCGTCCCACAGCCCCGTGCCGCCCAGCGTGTTCATCGCCTCGGCAATCTGGACGAAGTGCTCGAGGAACTTGCTCGCCATGTCCTCGTAGGCCGGCCGCACCCGTTGCCCGTCGTGGGCCAACTCCAGCGCCATCGCCAGCATCGTCAGCGAATAAAACGCCATCCACGCCGTCCCGTCCGCCTGCTGCAACGTGCCCCCGCCCGGCAACGGCTTTGACCGGTCGAACACGCCGATGTTGTCCAGCCCGAGGAACCCGCCGCTGAACAGGTTCTTGCCCGCCGCATCCTTCCGGTTCACCCACCACGTGAAGTTCAGCAGCAGCTTCTGGAAGACGGACTCCAGGAAGTCGCGGTCGCGCCGTCCCCTGGGGGCCGTGAGCTTGTACACGCGCCACGCCGCCCACGCGTGCACCGGCGGGTTCACGTCGCCGAACGCAAATTCATACGCCGGGATCTGCCCGTTCGGATGCATGTACCACTCGCGCAGCATCAACGAGAGCTGCGACTTCGCGAAGTCGCCATCCAGCACGGCGAAGGGGATCATGTGGAACGCGAGGTCCCAGGCCGCGAACCACGGGTACTCCCACTTGTCCGGCATCGAGATCACGTCCCGCGCGTGCAGGTGACGCCACTCCGCGTTGCGCCCGTGCTGGCGCGCCTCGGGCGGCGGCGGGTGCCCGGGGTCGCCGTCGAGCCAGTCCTCGACCACGTAATGATAGAATTGCTTGCCCCACAGCAACCCCGCGCACGCCTGCTCCGCCACCACGCGTTCCTCCGGCGTCATCCCGACGTCGAGCAACGCCTCGTGGTGCGACGCCGACTCGCGCGCCCGCTGCTCGAAGGCCTCGTCCGTCGATCCCGCCCGGAGGGGGCTCGCTCGCCATCGCAGCCTCGACTCCGCCTCCGCAACCCAACGCACCTCGACCGACCGTGTCTCGCCCGGCGCGAGCTCGATCCGATGCCATGCGCAGACCTTCGTGCCCATCCCGGACGGGTTCACGGCCGCCTCGTCCGCGTCGATCAACCGACGGTGGAAGGCGTCCTTCACGTACGGCGTCGCGTTGGGCGCGCCAAACAACCGCCCCTGGTTGGTGTCGTTTTCCGTGAACCACAACGGGCCATGCCCGCCGCCCGGCGACGGCCCGAACTCCAGCAGGTAACGCCCCAGCGTCCGGTGTTCCGCCCATGCCGCGTCCACGCCGTCCGCACGGATGCGCGGCCGGGGCTCGCAGCCCTCATGGGTGCAGTCCCAAGACCACGTGTTGCGGAACCAGAACGTGGGCAGCACATGGAGCACGGCCGGCTCCGGCCCGCGGTTCGTCACCAAGACCCGCGCCAGCACGTCCTCGGGCGATTGCTTCGCGTACTGGACCTCCACGTCGAAGTAGCGGCCCTCGTCGAACACCCCGGTGTCGGCCAGCTCGAACTCGGGCTCGAGCCGCGACCTCCTGCGGTTCTCCTCCACCAGCCGCGCATAGGGAAACTCCGCCTGCGGATACTTGTACAAGGCCCGCGCATACGAGTGCGTGGGGGTGGACTCAAGGTAGAACCACTCCTCCTTCACGTCCTCGCCGCGGTTGCCCTCCGCGTTCGTCAACCCGAACAACCGCTCCTTCAAGATCGGGTCCCGGCCGTTCCACAACGCCACGGCGAAGCACATCCGGCATTGCCGGTCCGTGAACCCCAGAAGCCCGTCCTCGCCCCACCGGTAGGCACGGCTCCGGGCGTGGTCGTGCGGCAGGTACTCCCAGCACTCCCCGGTCTGCGAGTAATCCTCCCGCACCGTGGACCACTGGCGCTCCGCCAGGTACGGGCCCCACCGCTTCCAATTGGCTGCCCGCGCCCCGTCCTCGGCCAGACGACGCCCCTCCGCCGTCTCGCCCGGTCGATACGTTGAATGGGGCATCGCTCTCCTTGGCCAAGGCCACTCGTTGACCGCCCACCCCTCAGTAGCGGTAGCTCACCTGCAAGCGCAGGTACGGCGCCCCGTCGCCGTTCCATGTCAGCCGGTGCTCGTCCACGACAAACCGCCGGTCAATCACCCAGCCCCCCGCCGCCTCGGCACGCCAACCCCGCCCGATGTCCCACAACGCCCCCGCACCCGCGCGAATCTCGCGGTACGTCATGCTCACGTCGTCCAGGCGCGAGTCGCCACGCCGCGTGCCGTGGTCCTCCGCCAACCGGTACGCGCCGCCCGCCAGCTCGCCGCCCACGTAGAACATCCACGCCGCCGACGGCCGGTACTCGATGCGCGGACGCGGCAACAGCAAGGACAACGTCCACTCCGGCTTGAACCGCCACCGGATGCCCGGGCCGCCCACCACCGGGATGTCCCGACGAAAGTCCGCCGACACTTGCAACAGCACGAACAAGTCCTCGTTCACCGCATACGAGACCCCCGCCAGCAGCGGCGCGTTGAAGTCCGTCGCGCCGATGTCCCGGAAGTCCGTGTACAAGCCCGGGCTCGCCTCCGCCAGCAGGCTCCACTTCGGGGCCATCCGCCAGTTCACGCCCATCGGCAACGAAAACGAACCCAACATCGTGGGAAGACGCGAGGCGTCGTCCCGTTCAAAACCAAATCGTTCCAAGTCCGCCCCAAGCGACCAATTGACCGGCCCGCCCGTCACGAACGTGCCCGTGTACTTGAAGCGGCTCTGCCAGGTCCCCACGTCCCCCAGCCCCGTCGCGCCCAACCGCATCGACGACCCCGGCACATACGTCCCCGAGGCCTCGATCACCGCCGTGTAGCCCGGTTGCGTCGGCGGACCGAACGCCCGCGCCTGCCGGTCCACCGGGGGCACCGGTGCCACCTTCGTGTCCGCCGGGGTCCCCTGCCCCAACGCCTGAATCCCCACGCCCATGACCCAACCCGCCCCAAGGATGAACAAAGCTCGCCTCAACATGTCCCCCGACCCTGTACCGGTCCCGGAACGATGCAAGCCGCCGCAAGGAAGGGATGCAGGCCCGCCCCGCCTCGCACCCAACTTCATCTCGAAAACGGCGCCGCGCCTCAACGCTGGGACCGCGGCCGTCCCCGGCCGCCACTCCGAGCCGCACTGCCCGCCTACATCCCTCCCATCACCTCGCACGGCGCGGCGAGCCCGCCTCGCACCCAACTTCATCTCGAAAACGGCGCGGCGCCTTGGCAGCGTTTCGCCCCGATGCGACACGCCCCGATTGATCCCGCCCTCTTCGTCTCCAACCGCGAACGGCTCCGGTCCCTGCTCCTGCCCGGCTCGCTCGTCGTGGTGAATGCCAACGACATCCCCCAGACCAACTCCGACGGCACCCTGCGAATCGTGCCGAACTCCGACCTGTTCTGGCTCACGGGGGTCGAGCAGGAGGAATCGGTGCTCCTGTTGTTCCCGGACGCCGACGACGCGCGGATGCGGGAGATCTTGTTCCTGCGGGAGACGAGCGACCTCATCGCCACCTGGGAGGGGCACAAGCTGACCCAGGACGAGGCGCGTGCCGTGACGGGCATCGAGAACGTCCAATGGCTGTCCCAACTGCCGCAGACGTTGCACCGGCTCGCCTGCGAGGCCTCCCACCTGTACCTCAACTCCAACGAGCACAAGCGGGCCGAGGTCGTCGTGGAGTCCCGCGACGCACGCTTCGTGCGTTGGATGCAGGAACGCTATCCCCTGCACTCCTACCAGCGCCTCGCCCCGCTCATGCACCGCCTGCGCGTCCGCAAGTCCGACGCCGAGGTCGCCTTGCTCCAGGAGGCCTGCGACATCACCAAGGCCGGATTCGAGCGCGTGTGCCGCTTCGTCCGACCCGGGGTGAACGAGCGCGAGGTCGAGGCCGAGTTCGCCCATGAGTTCATCCGACGCCGCGCCGGCTTCGCCTACAACCCCATCATCGCGTCCGGCAAGTCCGCCTGCGTGCTGCACTACATCGAGAACAACAGCCCGTGCCACGACGGCGACCTGCTCCTCCTCGACGTCGCCGCGTCCTACGCCAACTACAACGCCGACCTCACCCGCACGATCCCCGTCAACGGCCGGTTCACCCCGCGCCAACGCCAGCTTTACGAGGCCGTCCTCCGCGTCCTGCGCGCCTCCATCGCCGGCCTCGTCCCCGGCAAGAAATGGCGCCAATGGCAGGAGGAGGCCGAGGACCTCGTCGCGCGCGAGTGCGTGGGCCTGGGGCTCCTCGCCGAGGCCGACCTCTCCGTGCGCGTCTCCGACCCCATGAAGAAGCCCGTGAAGCGCTACTTCATGCACGGGAACGGCCACCCCCTCGGCCTCGACGTCCACGACGTGGGCTTCCTCAACGAACCCTTCGCCCCGGGCTGGGTCATGACCGTCGAGCCCGCTATCTACCTCCCCAAGGAAGGCATGGCCGTGCGCCTCGAAAACGACGTCCTCATCACCGACCACGGCGTCGTGGACCTCATGGCCCACATCCCCATCGAGCCCGACGACATCGAGTCCCTCATGGCCGCGCGTTGAACCCACCATGTCGGCCGAACCGACTCCACCAGGCCAGCCCGATCCCGCGCCCAACACGGCCCCGGGACGCGCCACGCGTCGCAGGAAGGCGCCCGCGAAGGCCGCCGCTCCCGGTCCCGGACCGGCGCCGGCGCCGGCCGCCGCTCCACCAACACCCGGGGCCGCGCCCAAGCCCCTCCTCGCCCACGAGGCGTCCAAGGCCATCGCCCGCGCCGCCCAAGCCGCCCGATCCACCGCGCTGACCGAGTGGCGGGGCATCGACCTGCGCCCCAAGGAAATCGAGCGACGCAAGGCGGACCGCCCGGTCGCCGACATCCTCGGCGGCGTGCTCCAGCGCCTCCGCATCGACCACCGGCAGTCGGAATCCCAGGTCGTCGCCGTCTGGAAGCAGGTCATCGACCCCGTCGTCGCCGCCCACGCCCGCCCCGTCAGCCTCGCCAAGGGGACGTTGTTCGTGTCCGTCGATTCCAGCCCCTGGCTTGCGGAGATCGTCCGGTACCGATCCAAGGAAATCCTCGAACGCCTCCAACTGGCCGTGGGCCGGGACGTCGTCCAACGCGTCTCGTACCGGATCGGGTGACGGCGGCCAGGATACCGCCCTCCCGAGCGCGCCGGGTGAGGGCACCCGGCCTACAAGCCCGACAGGCCGGGACGATTCAGTGCGGAGGGGAGGGGAGGGATGCACCGCAGATGCATCCGCAAGCCGAGGATCGGGCGAGGCGCGGGCCTCCCCACACCCGAGGACCGGACGTTTTCGTGCGTCTGCTTTCCTTCATTTCGCGGGTTCAAGGCCCTCCTGCCTGGGCCCGTGCATCCCGAAGTCGTGGGTGGTCCCGAAGACGTCGTGTGCGCTCAACCCTGGGAGCGCGGCCGTCCCCGGCCGCCACTCCATGCTCCCGCCCTGCGGGACCGGTCAGATCCCCGCTGCCCGCCCAGATGCCACCCACAACCTCGGGATGCGCCGCGCCTGGGATCGAAACATTCCCTCCTATTGACAGGCGAATGGACTTTGCGGTTCCCTTCGTGGCGAACGGGTCGTTGCGGGGATGCTTCGACAACGAGTCGGCGGTTTCTGCCGATGCCTTGGAAGCCCCTCGTTCGTTGGCTTGAGCCTCAAGCCCCTGCATCGCAACGAGTTAAGCCAGTGTAGCTCAGTGGTAGAGCAACGGTTTCGTAAACCGTAGGTCGTCGGTTCAATCCCGACCACTGGCTCCATTCTGCCCTAACCCCTTGCAATCGAGGCAGATCGAGTCCGTGGTAAACGGCGCATTCATGCCCCGGGACGAGGGCCGAAACCTCGTTCGCGAAACACCATTGTTTCGCCGTTCGACCTCGACGTCCCCACCGCACAGAACCTCCGCTTACCCCGCCTCACCGCCACGTACACCAAGTCGCCCCGCGTCCCATCCCCAGGACGGACGAAGGCCTCCAGCCATGTCACC
>CAIRNV010000215.1 GCA_903880005.1 uncultured Verrucomicrobiota bacterium
AGTTCTTGCTCATATCTCCGCGTCTCCGCGTCTCCGCGGGCGATTCCCTCCCCGAGCCGATTCCGACAGCGGCCGATGCCATGGGCGGCAACCGAGGACCGTCTCCAGGTGCATCAGGCGGATCCGCCCGCTGAGGCGCAGAGACGCAGAGTTCTTGCTCACAACTCCGCGTCTCAGCGTCTCAGCGGGCGATTCTTCGCGTGATCCAAAAACAGCGTCTCGTTCGGCGATCCCGTGAGTGAGGCAGCGAGGAATGGCTCACACGAGGACACGAGAAAGGCAGGCACCTGGGTGTCCAAGCCGGGGTTCATACCCATCCGCCACGCTGGCGCGTTGGCAAGCAGCCAGCCGCCATTCACCTGCTTGTGGGTCGAGACCTTCCGTCCTCCTTACGCGGGGATTTGGGTCCGCCTTGGTTGCAACGCCGCGCATCCCGAAGTGGTCGGCGGGATCTGGACGGGCAGTGGGGATATGACCGGTCCCGCAGGGCGGGAGCATGGGGTGGCGGCCGGGGACGGCCGCGCTCCCAGGGGTGAGCGCACACGACGTCTTCGAGAACGACAACCCCTTCGGGTAGCGCCGGTTGCAACGGGGCGGTGGATTCGTTGGGGGCGCTTGGCCGTAGCGATGCCATTGGATCGGTCGTGCTTGCTCGATCTGCCTCCGCAACTCCTTCGTCGTTCGCTGGTTTCGGGCCTGGTACGGGCCCGCGCCTCGCTCACTCCTCGGCTTGCGGAAGCATCCGCTTCGCCATCACGACCCTCCCAACGGCATCGTTACGGCCCGGCAAGGGTTGCCCCGGGGCGGGTCGGTGGCAGGGTGCGGCATCTTGGAGACACGAGAGGCGAAGGAGGCTGCGGCCCTGGAGGTGGAGGACGTGCGGAAGTCCTATGGCGAGCGACTCGTCCTACGAGGGGTGGGGTTTCGACTGGAACGCGGCGAGCGCCTCGCCTTGGTGGGGCCCTCGGGATCGGGGAAGACGACCTTGCTCAATTGCCTGGGCGGGGTGGACCGCCCGGACTCGGGATCGATCCGGGTGCATGGGGAGGAGGTCACGCGGATGGACTCGGATGCCTTGGCGGGCCTGCGGCGGCGTCGGGTGGGGACGGTGTTCCAGTTCTTCCATTTGCTCCCGACGCTGACGGCGGCGGAGAACGTGGAGTTTCCGTTGAGGCTGGCGGGCATGGAGGCCGGGCGACGCGCGGAGCGGGTGGCGGCGTTGCTGGATCGGGTGGGGGTGTCGCATCGCGCGGAGGCGCTGCCGTCGCAGTTGTCGGGCGGCGAGATGCAGCGTGTGGCGATTGCGCGGGCGCTGGCCCACGGGCCCTCGTTGCTGCTGGCGGACGAGCCGACGGGAAACCTGGACAGCACGAACGGCGACAAGGTCCTGGCATTGCTGGAGGAGCTGGGGGACGAGACCCAGACCGCCCTGGTCCTCGTGACGCACAGCATGACGGCGACGCGGATTTGCCACCGGGTCATTCACCTTCGCGACGGCATGGTGGAGCGGGAGGAGCGTCGTCGTGACAGGGCGTCCGCGCGTTAGCCGGGGGGTGGCATGAGAAGCGGGACGGACAAGGGGATGGTTCGGCTGCTGCTGGCCAGCACGACGTGGAGGCATTGGCGCCGGGAGCCGCGCCAGACGGCGTTGCTGGTGTGCATCCTGGCGCTGGGCGTCGCGGTGTACCTCTCCATCCGGCTCGCGAACCGCGCCGCCGTGGCGAGCTTCGCCAACTTCGCGGGCCTCGTGACGGAGGAGAGCGACTGGGTGGTGACGGCGACGGCCGGGGACTTGCCCGAGACGGTCCTGGTCGAGATGCGCGAGGCGCTGGGGACGCGCGCGGTGGACCTGGTGCCGGTCCTCGAGACCACGGCCACGCCACCCCGCAGAAGCGAGTCGGAGTCCATGGGCGAGCGTCCCACGTTCACCTTGGTCGGCGTGGACTTGGTGTCGGTTCAAAACGCGGCGGTGGGGCGGCGCCAGGACCGCGCATGGTTTGGGCAGGGGACGGAGGGAGGCGGCGGGGGCGACGCGACGAAGGAGGCCGATGCGGCGGGCGCGGCGTTGGCGTTCTGGAGCGTCTTCACCAACGGCGTGGCGGTGTTCGTGCCCGAGGAAAGGGCGCGGCTGGACGGGTTGAAGGTCGGGTCGCGGATGCCGTTGCTCATTAACGACGCGGAGCGGGAGTTGCTGGTGGCGGGGATCGTGCCAAGGGCCCAGGAAGGCCCGAATCCACCGTCGAACATGCTGGTGATGGACCTGCCGGCGTTGCAGGCGGTGTCGATGCGCACGGGGCGGTTGGACCGGGTGGAGTTCCGGGTGGCTCCCGGGCATGGGTTGGCGGCGCGGCGGGCGGAGGTGCGGGACGTGCTCGCGCGGCTGGGGGAAGGGCGCTGGCGACTGGCGACGCCGTCGGAGCGGCGCGAGGCGGGCGAGACGATGACGCGGGCCTTCCGGTTGAACCTGACGATCCTGTCGTTGCTCGCGTTGCTGGTGGGGTTGTACCTGGTGTTCCAGGCGCTCGACGGGGCCGTCGTGCGGCGACGCGAGGAGATCGGGATCCTGCGGTCGCTGGGGGTCACGGCGACGACGGTGAGGCGGGCGTGGCTGGCGGAGGCGGCCTTGCTGGGGTTGGCGGGCGGATGCATGGGCGCGTTGCTGGGCTGGGCGGGTGCGCAGGGTGCCGTGCGCCTGGTGGGTCGGACGATGAACGCGCTGTATCAAGCCACGAACGTGCGGAGCGCGTCGATGTCGTGGGAGGAACTCTGCGGGGCCTTGGTGCTGTCCGTCGCGGCGGCCGTGGTGGCGGGGTGGTGGCCGGCGCGGGTGGCGTCGGGCCTGCCGCCGGCCCAGGTGATGCTCCGGCATGCACCACAGCCAACCGGCGGTGCGTGGTGGACGCGACCGTGGGTGGGGTTGATGGCGATGGCGTTGGGCGGGGTTTTGAGCCGATTGGGGCCGTTGCGGTTCGAGGGCGGGTTTCGATTCCCTGCGGCGGGTTACGGGGCCGCGTTGGCATGGGTGCTGGGCGGCGGCGTGGTGGCGGGCGCCCTTCTTGGGCCCGTTGCACGCATGCTCGGCCGGTGGTCCCGAAGGTCCGCCCCCGTGCACCTCGCGTTGGCACACCTGCGACGGCCCTCGGGCCGGCATCGGCTGGCGGCGGCTGGACTGTTGGTGGCGGTCGCGATGACGTCGGGCATGGCCATCCTGGTGGCGTCCTTCGACCGGACGATGCGTGGATGGATCGAGCGGACGTTCCAGGCGGACCTCTACATTTCGAGCGACGGCGCGCAGAGCGCCTCGACCCAGAACCGGATTCCCGAGGCGACGTGGCGGGCCGTGGTGAACCGGCCGGAGGTGGCGGACTGGAACGTCATCCATGCGACGCCGGTGCAGTTGGGGGCGGGGGAGACGATCCTTGCGGGGGCGGACCTCGCGTTCTCGCGGCGGCACGCTCCTCTGGCGTGGCGCGACCCACCGGAACCCGCGATCTGGGATCCTCGGCTCAACGAGGACCTGGCGTTGGTGAGCGAGGCGTTCGTCGAGCGGTTCGGGCTGGGGCGCGGCGCCGTGTTGGAATTGCCGACGCCGACGGGGACGCGTCGCCTGAGGGTGGCCGGGGTGTTTTCGGACTACGGCAACGAGAGGGGTTCCATCGTGGTGGAGCGGGTTCACTACGAGCGATGGCACGGGACGACGATGGCATCGAGCATCGTGCTGGCGTTGAAGCCCGGGGCCGGGGACGAGGCGGTGAGGTCGGCGTTGAGGGTCGCGCACCCGGGCTTGCAGGTGCTGACGAACGCCCACTTGCGGCGGGAGGTGCTGAGGGTGTTTCGCCAGACGTTTGCCATCACGCACGCGTTGGAATTGATCGGGGTGGTGGTGGCCGTGGCGGGGTTGGGCATGACGTTGGCGGCGGTGTTGCTGGAGCGACGGGGGACGTTGACGACGCTGCGGGCCCTTGGGATGACGCGGGGGGAGATGGCGGGGGCGACGGCGGTGGAGGGCATGATGCTGGCCGGGGTGGGCGGGATGGGTGGGTTGGTGGCCAGCCTGGGGCTGGGGTGGCTGCTGATCTTCGTGGTCAACCGCCAAACGTTCGGATGGACGCTCCAATACACGGCCCCATGGGCGACCATGGCCGCCTTGATGGCCTTGGTGATGGCCAGCGCCGCGCTGGTCTCGTGGGCGGTCGGACGATGGGGCGCCGACCTGCCGTCGGACCGGCAGGAATGAAGGGCATGCGCATGAGGGGGAACCATTGCATGGGAAGGTTGCTGCTGCTGGCCGTCGTGGCAGGCGTGGGTTGGTTTGGGGCGAGGGGCCAGGACTTCGCGCCACCGCCGCGCACGCCGGATGGGTTCCTGGTGCCGCAACCCGGCCGGCGTTTTGAGTGGCCCCGGGATCATGGCCGACACGACGGCTTCAAGATCGAGTGGTGGTACGTGACGGGCCAGTTGACGGCGGAGGACGGCCGGGAGCTGGGGTATCAGCTGACGTTCTTCCGCAACGCAGGACCCACGCCCGGCGGAGGCATGGGCGCCGCCCAGCCAAGCTTGTTCGCACATGCCCCGTTGCACCTCGCGCATTGCGCCGTGGTGGACGTGGCCTCGGGACGGTTCTTGCACGAGTCGCGGATCAACCGGGAGGGCTGGGACGCGGGCGCTTCGGCCGAGACCTTGAAGGTGCACAATGGCTGGTGGCGGCTGGAACGGACGACGTCGGGTCCGGGGCCGGAGACGATGGACCTGAGGGCGGGGGTTCGGGGGGAGGCGTCGTTGGAGCTGCGCTTGGTCGCCGAGAAGCCGGTGGTGGTGTTCGGGACGAATGGGGTGTCGCGCAAGGGGAGGGATCCCACGGCCGCGAGCCATTACCTGACGTTCACCCGCCTGAGGACGGAGGGCACGGCGCGGGTCGGCGGGGCGTCGGCGAGGGTCCAGGGCGTCTCCTGGATGGACCATGAGTTCAGCTCGAGCCAGTTGGAGGCCGGGCAATCGGGCTGGGATTGGGCGTGCGTGATCCTCGACGACGGCACGGAGATCATGGCCTATCGCATGCGACGCGAGGATGGCGGCACGGATCCGTTCTCGACGCTGGCGTGGGTGGGGTCGGATGCGACCCCGCGGCACGTGGGGCCGGATCGTTTCCAATGGGAGGTGACGGGACGCTGGACGAGCGGCGTGACGGGAGCGCGGTATCCCAACCGGGTGCGCCTGACGGCCCCAGCCTTTCAGGGAACGGGCACGCGGGCGTTGTCGTTGGAGCCATTGCTGGACGCCCAGGAGATCGTCGATCCGCTGGGCGGGGTGGCCTACTGGGAAGGCGCGTGTCGTGTACGCGACGAATCCGGGAAGGTGGTCGGACGCGCGTACTTGGAATTGGCCGGTTATGTCGGCCGCTTGCGGGACAAGTTTCGATAGCTTGCCGACCGCTGGTCCTGGACGACGGACCGCGATGGGCGGCGCTTGCTCCGGTGGTCATTGCCTTCGTGGAAAGCGACCACCGGAGCCGCAGTGCCGAAGGGAATCCTAGCGCTTGAAGGACATGGGCGCTCCTTGTGCCTGGGGCAGTTCGTGGGCGCAGGGCTGATTGGTGGGGGCATCAGCCGCGCGGTCCGTGGGCTGGACCACCCCGTTTTGCAGCATCCACGCCTCCACCTCGTCGCCGCTGACGTCGGCCAGCATGTGGCCGTTGATTTCCACGCAGGGTTGGCGGGTCTGGCCGGTTCTCTCGACCATCTCCTGGAAGCACTCGGGGCGATTGATGACGTCGCGCTCGTCGAAGGGCAGGTCGTGCTTCTTGAACACTGCACGGACACCTGCGCTCCATCCACACCACGGCTTGAGCCAAGCCACAATCCTGGGTTTTTCCATAGCCATCTTGAGGGGCCAGCATGTCCAAGGGTTCACGAAGTGCAACCGTCGAGGGGCGGGCGCCCGGCAGGCCCAAGCGTTTCCTGGGGTGTGTTGAAGGGATCGCGTCGGGGCCGGCACCCGTGCGACGGCGGTGGGCAGGCTTCTTTGTTCCCCCGGGGAATCGCATGGGGCAGTCTGCGCGCCGATGGCCTTCACGGGGTGGACAGCCTTGACGTTCCGGCGGTGGATGGGGGCGATCCCTTTGTTCTGGAAGTGCCAACTCGGGGGGTGGGCGGTGTACACGATTCTGACGTTCCCGCTGAAGGTGTTCCTGTGGGGGACGATGGAGAGGGCGGTGGCGTTGACGCTCCTTCGTGAGACATTTGGCTTTGTTGGGACGCTGGGGCTGTGGGCGGTGTATCGGCGCGCGCCGCTTGGTTTGGGGCGGCCCGTGCGCTTGGGGGTGGTGTTGCTGGGGATGGGGCTGGGGTTGTCGTTCTTGGAGGGCTTGTGTTGCGGTTGGCTGGACTTCGTGGCACGGCCGCCATCCTCGATGGGGGTATTGCGACTGGGCACGGTTTACTTCCGGGGCTTGCTCTACGCGGTCTGGGGGCTGCTTTACTTCCTGATTCGCGAGCGCATCAAGGAGGCGTCGCGGGCCGCCGCGCTGGCGGAGGCGAAGGCCCAGGCGCAGCGGGCCGAGTTGCTGTTGCTGCGGGCGCAGGCCAACCCCCATTTCCTGTTCAATGCGTTCAACACCATCCTCGCGGGCCTCGACCACGAGCCCAGGGCGCTGCAACCCATGGTCCAGGGCCTCGCGGACTACCTTCGGTACTCGCTGCGGCACAAGGAGAAGGCGGAGGCTCTGCTGTCGGACGAGTTCGAGGCGTCGGTCAATTACCTGACCGTCGAGCAGGCGCGGTTCGGGGCGGACCTGGAGACGGAGTGTCGATTGGGGACGGCCGCCCGGCATGCGTTGGTTCCGGCCGTGCTCGTGCAACCGCTGATCGAGAACGCCGTGAAGCACGGCATGAAGACATCCCCCATGCCCCTGCGCGTTTCCGTGATGGCGGACCTGGCGGGGGATGGCCGTGTGTGCATTGAAGTCACCAACTCGGGCGAATGGATCGAGCCCGCCAGCCCTGGTGCTGAAGATCACGATGGAGGCCACGGCCTGGGAATCCTTCGACGACGGCTGGGGATTCTTTATGGGGATCGCCACGCGTTCGACGTGGAGGCGGGGCGCGGCCAGGTCCGTGTCCGGGTCATGGTCCCGAGGATGTCGGCCATGGGCAGCCTTGCATGAGTGCGGAATGGACCTGTGTGATCGTGGACGACGAGGAGCCCGCCCGACGTCGGATGCGGGCATTGCTGCGGGCGCATCCCGTGGTGGTGTTGGGCGAGGCATCGGACGTGCCGGGGGCCGTGGAAGCCTGCCGGAGGCATCGGCCTTCGATCCTGTTCCTCGACATCCATCTCCGCGGCGGGCTGGGGCTCGACGTGTTGCCGTTGATCGAGGTGCGACCATGGGTGGTCTTGGTGAGCGGCCATGATCGATATGGCGTGCAGGCCTACGACCTGGGTGTTCACGACTACTTGCTCAAGCCGGTCAGCGCGGCCCGCCTCGGCGTCGCCGTGGCGCGCGTGAAGATCCCGCAGGAGCCGGCTCCGTCCGACGCCCCGGTGTTCCTCGTGGCCGAGGGCCGCAGGCAGGTCGTGGTCCCTTGGCGAGAGATCACGCACGTGGAGGGCGAGGAGAACTACACCAAGGTGCACTTGGTGGGACGGGGGACGATCCTGGTACGACGGACGATGGCGGAATGGGAACAGCGCTTGCCCAGGGAGCGATTCATGCGGGCGCACCGTTCCTTGCTGGTCCGCATCGACTTGGTGACGGGGATAAGCGCCGAGACTCGGGACGACCATGAGGTGACGCTGGCGGGCGGCGTCGCGCTTCGGGTGGGGCGCATGTGCGGGGCACGCATCCGCCGCGCGATGGAGGAGCTGAAGGCCGAGGCGGGATGCTCTCACTTGCGTTGACGGACACGCGGGTTGCATGCCCGCGAGGCATTCGGATCCGATGAAAGGAGGCCTTGGCACCGAGCCCAGGGATCCGCCGGACGGGTTGGGCGATGGCATGCGCCAGGACCATTCCTGGGATCACGGCAACAGGCGGATGCCGCGCGCCTGGGGAAGAACCGTGACGCGGTACAGGCGGGAGGACGGGGAGGCATCGACGAACAAGGACAGCCAACGGCCTGTTCCCCAGGCGTTCAGCGTGTCGGGACTCGCCCCCGGCGATCGCGCGAACGGGGCGTCGGACCACGTCACACCCACCTCCCGCACCTCGCCGACCTGGACCCGGTAGGTCTTGCCGGGCACGGAGAAGAAGGAGAGTTGCACGGAGGCGGCATCGGGCGTGGGTTGGATGGCGAGGGCGAGGACATCCTCGGGGTTTGCGGGGTCGGTGCCGGCGATGTATTCGGCGAGGTTGGAGATGCCGTCGCCGTCGGAGTCGTCGGAGGCACGGTAAGCGGAGGGGTTGTAGGTGAGGCTGAGGCCATCGGCGGCCCAGATCCAACGGCGGAGTGGATCGGGCAGCCCGTCACCCAAGGTGTCGGTGCCGCTGGCGGCGTTGATGTTGACGACGGCCCCGGCCGGGAGCTGCACGATGAAGTTGGTGGAGACGATGGTGCGTCCGGCAGGGTCGGTGACGCGTACATCGAAGTCGCTGCCGAATCCGACGGTGCCGGCCGAGTAGTTGTCGAGCTCGCCGCCGCTGTCGTAGGGAATGCGGACGATGAAGTTGTAATCCTTGCCGGCGGCGGACAAGAGGTTGCGCGACAGGATGCGGCGGCCCTCGCTCCGGATTTCGATCACATGGTCCTCGGGGTAGGGCCATCCATAGGTGTCGAGGAACAAGCCGTAGAAGGTGATGGAGGGCACGGGGAGGCCTGCGGACGCCCGGGTGGCCTTGGGGGAGGCCAGCGCGAGCAGGAGCATCGCGAGGAGGCAGGCCAACGAACGACGTGTGATGACGGCGAGCGTGTTCATCAGTTTGCGGAGTGGGAGTAGGTTCGGAGCTGGAGATGGATGTCGGTGATGCCCGAGGCCAGGCTGTCGAGGGCGGCGGAGGGGGAGCTCGACAAGCTGGAGCCCGGGATGATGAGGACCCATTGGGTGTTCCAGACCGAGCGCCCCACGAGCCGCGAATCCATGGCGGCGGGGTCGAGGGACCCGAGCAAGCTGGAGTCATAGGCACGCATGGGCGGGAAGCGCCGGATGACGTGGACGTTCTCGGTGCCGAATCCCTCCGGCGGGATGCTCACGTTGCCGGAGGCGGCGGGATAGGGAATGGGCCAGACTTGGTCCACGACGCGCCAGCTTCGGACGACGGCCCCGGCCGAGAGCGGCATCCGTTGGAGGTCGGTCCCGGCCGGCAACAGGTAGGCGCGCGGGGTGCGGCCCAGGACGCCGCCGAGGTTGGCTTGGTACCCTTCGAGCCCGATGGCGACGGAGCGGATCTTGGTGGTGAACTGGGAGGAGTCGAGCGCGGTGTCGCCGCCGGCCAAGGGCAGGCCGAAGAGATTGCGCCCGGCTGCGACCTGGGTGCCGAA
>CAIRNV010000216.1 GCA_903880005.1 uncultured Verrucomicrobiota bacterium
GCGGGGACGTACGCGTTCGACAAGGAGGACGGGTTTCGTTTGGACGTGGTGGAGAAGGGGGCGGACAAGCTTTTGATGAAGTTCCTGGCGATCCCGGGCCGGAGGTATGCGCTGAGCTACTCGGAGGACTTGAAGGCATGGAAGGGGACGGGGTTCCGCCTTTCGACGGACGCGGCGGGCAGCGGGTTGCGGGGGGACTTCGTGGCGACGCGGACGACGCTGTTGCGGGTGGAGGTGCCGACGGCGGGCGTGCCGGAGGGGGCGTTCTTCCGCGCGACGGTGCAGTAAAGGAGGGCGGGTTTTCCAACCCGCCGCTTCGGGGTGGCACTCCATGCGGTGTATCCCGAGGTTGCGGGTGGTCCCGAGGACGTCGTGTGGGCTCAACCCTGGGAGCGCGGCCGTCCCCGGCCGCCACTCGATGCTCCCGCCCTGCGGGGCAGGGGCAATGGGGTCACATCTAAAGTATTGACATATCGCGGCGGCCTGGATTGCTCGCGTCATTGCTTGGCCTCATCGGCTTCTGGATTCCGCAGGGCTGGCACCTTGCCGTCAACGGGGGCTGGCGCGGCGAGCTCAACTTCCGCACGGACCATGACCGGCGACGGTTCCTCGGCGGCGATGCGAGATCGGGTTCCTCCAATGACCGCGTCCCTGCGGCTCGCGCGGAAGAGTCCCGCCACGGCCGGTCCCACGGTGGCAGATGCCAGCCGAGTGGCTCGAGGCGAGTTGCTTGGTGCATTGGGCCGCGTTTCCCACCGGGGCGCGGAGGCGCAGGGGTTGAACGCGCATATCCCTGCATCCCTTCGTTTCCACCCGACATCCTCCGTGTGCAGGAATCGGAGGCTGGCATCCGGGAGGAGACGGTGGCCGGGCAGCGGGCTGGGCAGGAGACGGATTGATGCGCGACGACCCCGGGAACCTGCATGGGATGGGCTTATGCCGTGGTTCCTCGGCTAAATATCAATGGTTTAGATGTGACCCCATTGCCTGTGATCCATTGCCCATGCTGTAGGCCGCGTGCCCTCACGCCGCGCTTGCCGTCTGGGACGGAGGTTGAGGGGCGGCCTGATTCTTGGTAGAGGCCTTTCATGGGATGGATGCTGTTCCTTGATGGCGCCGTGCCCCAACGCCCGGAGGGTGCGATGCCTCGTGGAAGGGTGGGACAGACGTCGTGGAATGAGCATGCTGTCTTGCATGCGTTGGAAGGAGCGGGCGGGGCCGCCAAGGGAGGAGTGAACGGGTGATGCGACGTCTTCCAGGACGACCGTCCGCAAGGCCCTTGTCATGCTGCCATGGCTTGCGGGTGATGTGGGTTGGGTGGATGGCCTGCGCCCTGGCTTGGGGCGTGCGCGGGGCCGACGACACGGCGAGGCGATTGCTGGACCGGTACACGATTTCGTGGTTGGGCCGGGACCATGGACTGCCCGGGGGGGGAGCGACCTGCATGGTCCAGGCTCAGGACGGGTATCTTTGGTTTGGGACGTACGACGGCATGGCGCGGTTCGACGGGCAGGAGTTCACGGTTTTCAACCCCCGCAACACCCCCCAAATGCCCTCCGGCGGCATCGCCAACGCCCATGTGGACCGGGAAGGGCGGCTATGGGCCAGCACGTACAAGGGGTTGGTCAGCCTCAAGGACGGGGCATGGCGTCGGCATGGCCACGAGGACGGGTGGACGTCGGACTTCGTGCGGACCTTTGCCGACGGGGCGGACGGGACGCTCTACATGACGGGGTTCGACGGGAAGGTGCTGAGGTGGGTGAAGGGGCGGTTTGAGGCCATGCCACCGTTGCCGGACGAGAAGCAGGGTGCGCTGGGTTTTTGCGACGGGGCGGGGCGTTACTGGGTGGTGAAGGATGCGTTCATGGGTTTCTGGGATGGGACGGGCTGGAGGGCGGTGCCGGTGTCGTGGGAGCCCATGAGAAGGACGGAGCCCATCGGTGCGGGGAAGGCACGGGATGGCAAGCTGTGGCTGTTGAGGGAGCGGCAGTTGATCAAGGTCGATGGGGATGGCGTGGTCCGGAAGGTCCGGTTGGACGTGGACGTGGAGTCGTTCTGGCAGATGTACGAGGACATTGGGGGAGACCTTTGGATTTGCTCGCGATGGAACGGTCTCTACCACGTGCGGATTCCTCCTGAGCCGCCCCAGTCCGGCCCGGACATGGCGCATGTCGTGCAAGTCTTGCGGGCCGGGGGGCAGTCGTTCACGGCGGCGACCTTTGCCGCCCAGGACGACGAGGGGAACGTCTGGTTGGGAACGGCGAGCGAAGGGGCGGCGCGGTGGCGGCGCAAGGCGGTCGAGATGGTGGGCGAGGAGGCGGGCCTCTCGCATCAGAACATCCGGTCCGTGGCGACGGAGGCATCCGGCAGGCTCTGGGTGGGAACGTACGGCGGCGGGCTGTTTCGGGGGGAGGAAGCCATGGGCGGGGGCTTGCGGTTCGAGCGGGTGCACGTGGGCGAACTCTGGCTGTGGGATGTGGAGTCCGTCTGGGTGGATCGGCCCGGGGACGTGTGGGTGACGGGACGGGCGAAGGGCCTGCCGATCTACCGCATGGAGGCCGGCAAGGCGCGATTGGTTCGCGGCGTGGGCGAGGGCACGGCATCGCAGGGGCCCCTGCTTGGCGACGCGGACGGGCGGTTGTGGGTGGGCGGGGAGCTGGAGCTGATCAGCCACATGGACGGGGTGTGGGAGCCGCATGGGTTGAAGGGGGTAAGGCTGCTGGTGAACGAGCCGGGGACGGGCCGGATTTGGGCGGCGAATGCGCGTGGCTTGTACCGGCGGCATGAGGACGTGTTCCGGGAGTTCAAGGACGCGTCGGGAAGATCCATGACGAACCTGACGAGCCTGGCACCCGCCGGAGACATGGGGTGGTGGATCGGCTTGGCTGAAACGGGCTTGGCGCTGCTGCGCCCCGATGGCGTCGTCGTGGACCTCGGCGAGACGGCGGGCACGCTGATGCAGAAGGTGGCGATCATCCATGACGATGGGCATGACGGCCTGTGGCTGGCCGGCGACAAGGGGCTGGTGCGGGTGGCGATCCCGGATCTCCGGGCGGTGATCGAGGGCCGGGAGCGCCGCGTGAAGGCGAGGCTGTTCGATTCCGACAGCGGCCTTGCATGGAACGCTCATGCGGCGTTTGCACGCCAGTCGTCCGCGACACGGACGCGCGACGGGCGGCTCTGCTTTCCGACCAGCAAGGGCTTGGCCGTCGTGGATCCCTTGTCCCTGGGCATCAACCCGCGCCCGCCCCGCCTCCTTCCGGGCACGGTGCGGTACCTGGATGCCGGCGGGCGTGTCCAGGAGGTGCGATGGACGAACGCCGGGACGGTGCGCATCTCGCCGGGAGCCCGGGCGGTGCGGGTGGGTTTTGCGGCGCTGCATTACGCGGCCCCGGGTCGCATCACCTGCGCCACCCAGCTTCGGCGGGGCGGGCAAGTGGCCGCGGAGAGGTTGGGTCCGGATCGACATGCGGACTACGAGCTGCTGCCTCCGGGCGACTACGACCTTGAGGTGACGGCGTCGAACGAGGACGGCGTCTGGACGCCGGATGGCCTTGGGCTTCGGCTGGCCGTCGCGCCGCACGCATGGCAGACGCCATGGTTCAAGGCCGCGCTGTTCCTCGGCATGCTGGGCATGGTGATGTCGGGCGCCGGCTATTGGGTTCGGCAAGCACGCATGCGCGCCCGGCTCGAGCTTGCGGAGCGCGACCGCAGGGCGGCCGTCGAGAGCGCCGAGAAGGCCGAGGCCCTCCGCCAGAGCGAGGCCCTCCGCCTCCACGCGGAGGCCGAGGCGGCCTGGCGGCGCGAGCGCGAGGCCGTGCTGCGGGACGTGCACGACGGGATCGGCGGGCTCGCGTCCAACCTGCACATGACCGCCAGCCTCGCGTTGCATGCCCCCGATCCCGAGGTGCAAAAGGCACAGATCCAGCGCCTCGGTGCCCTGGCGCAAGAAGCCGTCGGCGAGGTCCATGGGCTCATGGAC
>CAIRNV010000217.1 GCA_903880005.1 uncultured Verrucomicrobiota bacterium
ACGTGTTGCCGTGCATCAATTGCCGGAACTTCCCCCCCGCATCCCGCGTCACGCGCGTGATCCCGAAGAAGTTCCTCAGCGTCGCCTCGTTCCGGCTCCATCCCGTCTCCAGCACGCCCCCCGCCCCAAACACCGCCAGCATCGCCAGCCCAAACCGATGCGGCCGCCCCTTGAAACACCAGCACGCCAACGCCGCCAACCCAAACACGCCCGCATCCCGCAGCCGTTCATGCCCCCCCGCCATGCCGTCGGCCACCCCTCCCGCCAGCAACACGCCCCCGCCCAACAGAGCCGCCACACCCGCATCCTTCCATGCCCATCGCATCCCCGCCCCCGCAAGCCCAACCCCGCAAGCCAACGAGATCGCCAGCGGATACTCCGTCATCGACCGGAACACCTGCGGTGCCACCAATGAGTTGAACGCCCCCCCCGCCACGCCCCCCGCCGCCAGCGCGAGGTAAAACCGCGTCAGGTGGCCCGCCGCGGGGCGCTCCTCCACCAGCCGCCCATGGCACGCAAGACCCGCCGCCAACAGGAACCCAAGGTGCAATGCCATCAACAACCCCACCGGCTGCGTCGCCCGCGTCAGCAACGCGAGCAACAGCGACACCCCAAGGTATGGCAACGCTCGCCGCGCCAAGGCCACCGGCCGCCTCATCCCCACGTCGAACGTCAGCACGAACGTACCCAAGTACGTCGCCAGCGGCACCACCCAAAGCAACGGCACGCTCGCGATGTCCGTCGTCAGGAACATCGTGCACCCTTGCAGCAAGCTCGCCGGGATCGCCCCCATCAACGCCCACAAGCCCAGCTTCCCCATCCCCGGCGCCCCACCCACCGCCGCCGCCTCCCCGCCCCGTGCCGAAGCCACCGCCGCGCCCCGCCCGCCCGACGCCATGCCCATCGCCAACACCATCACGCCCCACACGAGATACCCCCAGCGCCATGCCTCCGCCTGCCCCGCCAACCCCAGCCATGGCTCCACCCAAAACGGGTAGGCCATCAAGGCCCCAAGGCTCCCAAGGTTGCTCGCCACGTACAAAAAGTACGGGTCACGCCCCGTCCGCCCGTGAAACCACCGCTGCAACAAAGGCGCCGCCATCGACAACGCCAACGCGGGCAGCCCCGCCGACACCAACAACCGCCCCAGCAGCCACCCCGCCGGCGAATCCCCCGGCGCCATCGGCGCCCCGCCCAGCCGAAGCGGCTGCACCACCCATCCGCCCGCGATCAACCCCACGAACACCCATGCCTGCAACCGCACCGTCCCCACCCGCGCCAGCACGTCCGCCAACCCGTACCCCATCAACACCGCCGCCTGGAAGAACACCATGCTCGTGTTCCACACCGACGGCGCGCCCCCGAGCATCGGCAGCCCCATCCTCGAAAGCATCGGCTGCATCGAGAACAGCAACGCCGCGCTCAGGAACAACGACGTGACAGCCAGCGCCGACATCGCCGAAGCCTTCGCTCACGCCCACTCCAGCCGCGCCGTCACCGGGCAATGATCGCTCGGCCATTGCCCGCCCACCCGCGTCGTCACCACCCCCGCGCCCGCCACCCGCGCCGCGCCCCGGCTCAAGATCCAGTCGATCCGCTGCCCCTTCCGCTCCAGCGGCTCGAACCCGTTGAACGAGTTCGCGTCCTCCTCGCTCCGCGCCGCCGCCGCATGCCACGTGTCCTTCAGGCCACCCTCCCCCGTCAGGATCTCATAGGAACGGCTCGCCCCCGACAGCGCGTTGAAATCCCCGGCCAACACCACCGGGACCGATGCCGGAACCTTCGCCATCCTCGCCACCACCAACGCCGCCGACTTCCGGCGCGCCTCCTCGATCTGGTGGTCGAAATGCGTGTTCCAAAACTGGAAGCGCCTTCCCGTGGCGCGGTCCTCAAAGGTCACCCATGTCACCATCCGTCGATTCGTGTTCCCCCAGCTCGTCGAGCCCATCACCTCCGGCGTGTCCGACAGCCAGAAATGGTCGTACTCCACCGGCTCCAGCCGTTCCCGCCGGTAAAACACCGCCATGAACTCGCCCCGGCTACCGCCATCCCGTCCCAGCCCAATCCATCCCAGCTCCGGCAGGTCCGACCCGATGTCCTTCAACTGCCCAAACAACCCCTCTTGCGTCCCCACCACGTCTGGCAACTCCTCGCGCAGCACCCGTGCCACGCACGGCCTCCGCAACGGCCATCGATTCGCCCCGGTCGCCGACGCATACCGCAGGTTGAACGTCATCAGGTCCAGCGCCGCCTTGCCCTTCTCCCCCCATGCGGCGGGCGCGGCCATGCCTCGCATCGCGCCCCCGGCCCCCGAAAACCCTCCCCATGCCATCGCGCCCGCCATGCCGCCACCCATGCGCCCCATCCAGTCACGCCTCGAAATCATCCCGCACCATGCCCCGGCTCGCCCTCCGCTGTCAGGAACGGATTCATGCCCTCGTGTCGTGTCTCACCAATGGCTGGTGTTTCGCCGCGAGGGATTTTCGTGTCCAACGAGGCGCGAGCGACGAGCAGACCCGCAGAGGTCTGTGAGGAGCG
>CAIRNV010000218.1 GCA_903880005.1 uncultured Verrucomicrobiota bacterium
ACGCTTCCGCGGCGACCCATGGGTGATCCTCGACGACCCCTTCAACAACCAGTTCTACCGCCTGCGGCCCGAGGCCTATGAGTTCGTCGCGCGGCTCGCGCCGGACCGGACCGTGGAGGAGGTGTGGAGGGAGTGCATCGAAAGGTTTCCCGGGACCGCGCCCGGGCAGGAGGCCGTCATCCAGCTCCTCTCGCAGCTCTACCATGCCAACCTGCTCCACTACCCGCGCGCGACCGACGCGTCGGAGTTGTTCGCGCGCCAGCGCAAGCAGGCCCAACGCGAGACCCGCGCGCGTTGGCTCAACATCATGTTCGCCCGGTTCCCCTTGCTGGACCCGGATCGTTTCCTGGTCCGCACCTTGCCCGTCGTCGGCAAGCTGGTCAGCCCGGCCGGCGCCGTGCTGTGGCTCGCCACCGTCGCATGGGCCCTCAAGGTCGTGGCCGACCATTTCACCGAGGCCATGGACGAGGCCCAGGGGGCGATTGCCCCGGGCAACCTCTTCCTGCTCTACGCGGCCATGGTCATGGTCAAGGTCCTCCATGAGTTCGGCCATGCCTACGTCTGCCGGAAGTTTGGAGGCGAGGTCCACGCCATGGGCGTCCTCCTCATGGTCTTCACCCCCGTCCCCTACGTGGACGCCACCTCCGCATGGGGACTCCGCGAACGTTGGAAACGCGTCCTGGTCGGCTCGGCAGGCATGGTCGTCGAGACCGGGGTTGCCGCCATCGCCACCTTCGTCTGGGCCGCCACGGGCGGCGGCACCCTCCACGCGCTGGCCTACAACATCATGCTCGTCGCGTCCGTCTCCACCCTTGTCTTCAACCTCAACCCGCTCCTCCGCTTCGATGGGTACTTCATCCTCTCCGACCTCGTTGGCATCCCCAACCTGTCGCAGCGCGCGACCGCCCAGCTCCGCGCATGGGCCGAACGTTGGCTCTTCGGCCTGCGCCGGGAGAAAGGCCCGGCCACCAGCCGCGCCGAGGCTGCATGGCTGGGGGCCTATGGGGTCGCCAGCGGCATCTACCGGGTGTTCGTCTTCGGCGGCATCCTGCTCGTCATTGCCGACCGATTCCTCCTCCTCGGCCTCCTGATGGCCGCGGCCTGCGCCGTCGCATGGCTCGCCGTGCCCGCGTGGAGCTTCCTCTCCTACCTCGCCACCAGCCCCAAGCTCGAGCGTCATCGCCTTCGGGCCGTCGCCGTCTCCTCCGTGGGCATCGCCGGGCTCCTCGCCCTCCTGCTGCTCGTCCCGTTCCCCCACCACTTCCGAGCGCCCGGCATCGTCCGCTCCACCCGATGGACCGAGCTGTACAACGGCGCGGCCGGGGAAGTCGCCGCCGTCATGGCTCGGCCGGGCCAGTCCGTGTCCGCCGGGCAAGCGCTCCTGACGCTCCGGAACCCCGAGCTCGACCAGCAGGCCCTTGCGGCAAACGCCGCCCTTGCCGAGGCGGACGCCCGCCTGCGCCATGCCCTGCAGGACGCCGTCCCAAACGTCGCCCCCCTCCAAAGCCTCCGCGACTCCATCCTCAAGAACATCGCAAGGATCCAGAGGGACCAGGACGCCCTCGTCGTGCGCTCCCCGCACCCGGGCGTATGGGTCCTCCCCGAACCCGAGGGGCTCGTCGGACGCTGGCTTCCCCAAGGCAGCGCGCTCGGCCTTCTCGTGGACAACTCCGGATACCAGTTCGAGGCCACCGTGCGACAGGAGGACGGCGACCAGCTCTTCGCCTCGCCCATCGTTGCCTCCGAGGCGCGTCTTCACGGGCAGGCCGGACGGGCGGTCCTTCTCGCGGACCTTCGCAAGATTCCCGCCGAGCAACGCCAGCTCCCATCCGCCGCCCTCGGCTGGCAGGCCCGCGGGCCCGTCGCCACCACCGGGCGCGACCCCGACGGCCGACAAGCTGCCGAGGCGTTCTTCGAGGTCCATGGCCGCATCCGCGACCCCGGCGACGTCGTGCTCCTCCACGGACGTTCCGGCGAGGCCCGCTTCAAGCTGCCCCCCGAGCCCCTCCTGCCCCGCTGGATTCGGTCGCTGCGCCAA
>CAIRNV010000219.1 GCA_903880005.1 uncultured Verrucomicrobiota bacterium
CGTTCACCTCCCGCACCACCACCGTGAAGCTGTTCGTCACCGTCGCGACCCCGTCGCCCACCGACACGCTCACCGCGTTCGTCGAGGGCCCCTGTGCCTCCGTCGGCGTCCATGCCAACACCCCGTTCGTCACCACCAGGCCCGCCGGGCCCGACACCAACGCCACCAACAACGCCTGTGCCGGGACGTCCCCATCCTGCGGCACCAACGCCTGCGTGTAGCCCACCAGCTCGTCGATCGTCGCGTTCGTCGCGCCGGCCAACGTGGGCGGCGCGTTGAAGGACGCCGTCGCGTGCGTCCAGAGGCCCGAGCGTGCGGAGAATCGCCCCCCTGTGGCTGCATCGCTGGCCGCCACGGCTTGGCCAATGGAACCCACGATGCCAAAGCGCGTGGAGGAAGAGGAACCGCCCCCGCCGACGGGTTGTCCTGGCCCCAAGGAAGGCGTGCCCGCAAAAAGCGATTCGCCGAGGGGAAGAAGGAGTCCTACGGCCGCACACCAACCACGAAGCCGACTCAATCCCAGCATGCGGGCGTCACTGCACCAGCAGCTTGTAGAACTTGTGGGAAGCCTCCGCGACGGAGCTGGAGGGCGCGCCGTTTGCAGGCCGCGTCCAAATGCGCACGAGACGCGTCCGTCCATCGGCAACGGTGAAGTTCTGGCGAGGGCTCGCGCCGGCGGCGTCGGTTTGGAGGACGAACGGCAGGGCGGACCACGTGTTCAGGTCGTTGGAGCCATGGACGGTGTAGGTGCGTCCGCGAACGGCGGTGAACTCGAGTGCCGCGCCGCCGTCCTTGGTCCCGCGAATTGCCATCGTGAAACCGTCGGCCGGGTCGAAGGCGTAGGTGCCGGCGAGATACTCATTAAGGTTGCTCAATCCGTCGCCATCCGCGTCGTCGCCGGGCCGGATGTCCGCCAGGGACTTGCTCCAGCCCATCGCGGCCATCAGGTCGCGCTCCCATGCATCGGGAATGCCGTCCCCGTCCGCGTCCTCGCCCAAGGTCAGGTCCGTGCGGGCCACGGCGCCGGCTTGGGTCAGCAAGGATGCCGTCCCCGTCATCTCCATAGGCAGGTACGTGACGTTTCCCACCTTCACCCTGAGGCGGAACTGCACGGCGGGGAACAAGGCGGAAGGGTGGTACCGGTCGCGGGTGGACCCGGTGTCCAAGGGGATGACCAACCGATAGTTTGCACCATTGACGGGCGTGGTCGCCACGGACGACTTCGCCACGGCCGCGGTGCCCACCTCCATGACCACCTCGGCGCCGGGGCGGCTGAGGGGGTTGCCCCGCTCGTCGCGGATCATGCCAAACACCTCCTGGTGCAGCGCCGGGGGGAAGGCATGGATGGCCAATGTCGCCGCCGAGGCGATCCCCACGACCACCATCACCCGGCGCAGGGCCATTAAGGTATCGGTGTTCTTCATGCTCGATCCTTTAGTTACCAGAGTAGGAGTAGGTGGTGAAGTTGAGCTGGATGTCCGTGACCGTCCGGATGAACCGGTCGAGGCCGTCGTTGGCGTCGTTGAGCAAGGTGTAGCCCGGGATCACCAGCTTCCATTGGCTGTTCCAGACGGAGCGCCCCACGAGGCGGTTGTTGATGAACTCGTTCCGTGGCAACGAGTCGCTGTAGAAGATCAAGTCGAACTTGCTCGCATCCGCCACCGGCCTGAACGCGCCGTGCTTGCGGATGTTGAACAAGGGCTCCGTCAACGAGTCCCCGGAGAGGTAGAGCTTCTTCTTGTCGAAGTCCGACGCCCCGATGTTGAAGGGCATCGGGATGGCCAAGTCCGCGACGTTCCATGACCGGACCTGGCTTTGGTCGCCCAAGGGCGGGCTGCGCATCGAATCCACGCCCACCGGCACCAGGTAAACGTAAGGCGTCGCGGCGAGGCCGTCCTTGCTCAGGAACCAAGCCGAGGGATCCGACGGCGAGCTGCCGTCGCTCCCGGCGTTCGACGGTGGGTCGGACATCCCAAGGTAGCCCGGGAAAGCAACGCCGACGCCGCCGATCTTGGTGGCGAAGGAACTCGGGTTGTAGCCGTGGTCGCCCGCCGCCAGCGGCAAGCCAAACAGGTTCATCCCGCTCGAAATGGTCGTGCTAAACGTGATCACCAACCCCGGCACCGGCAGCCCGTCGCCCGGGTCCGCCTGCATGCAAAAGCGCCGCACATCCGCGTCCTCGAGGATGTTCGCCATCCTCGCCCCATTCAGGTAGTCCTGCCATGCGGTGTCGCCTTCCGGACCGGGCAGGATTCGCTGCTTCTCCATGCGGACGGACACGGTCGTCGAATGGGCGTCGGGGCGATTGAAGCCCAAGCGGGTCTTCAACACGTCCCAATCCGCCTTCATCTCGGCCAACGCGCTCGAAAGGCCGGGGTCGCCCGTGCTGCTTCCGGCATATTGCGGCTCGCCATCCTGCACCACGCCGAGGGCCCGCGACGCGATGATCTTGGACTTGAAATCCCGGCCTGCCGTCGTGCCCAGCAGGCCCGTCTCGTAGTCATAGGCATTCGCCGCGAGCAACGAGTACCGCGCGGACAGGTCAAACAACGCCTTGTAACGCTCCAGCTTCTCGTTGCGGAACAGCCGGAACGCCGCGTCCCGGGTCCGGTATCCCTGCACCACGGCCGCAGCCCGTTGCCTAAATACCCCGCGCTCGGCTTGCAAACGGTCGCCCTGCGCCTCCAACGCCTGCACGGCCCGCTGTTTGTCGTCGTAGTCCCGCAAGGCCCCATTGATCGTCCAAAGCTTGTTGTGCACGGCGCTCAATTGATTTGCGAGGTCATTCATGGCCGCGCGCAGCTCCACCTCGCGCTCCAAGGGCGCGATCTCATCAAACTCCGTCCAACGACGCGCCGAAGACGTCGCTGTTTCGAGGGCCGAGGTCACGGTCTTGGCGACAAACGCGATCTTGTTGAGCGTCATGACGGCCCCCAGCCTCGATGCGTCAAACGCCCCGCGCGCCGGTGCCGTCACGTCGCCACCCGCAGCCACTCCTGCTATGAAGCTGGTGGGGATGAATTCCTGTGCCCCTTCTATTCCAATCTCAAGCTCCTCTTTCGTGTCGGCGAAGAGCGTCTGCACAAGATCTCCCGCTATCTTTGCTTTCTCGACCACCTCGTCGGCCACCATGAGCTTCCGACTAAACGCCTTCGCGTTCCCCATGGCCGACAAGTCGTCCTTGAAGATCTGCAGCGCGATGTTGAAGCCCCCCATGTCACCATCGGTGTCGTGGATGGCTTGACGGAGTTGCGCATGCGCTGCAATGAGATCCGAGATGGCCTGCTGGACACTCCCCGGCGAAGCCCGGCGGCCCGCCCATGTGGCCGGCTTCTCTGCAAACCCATGCGGGCCAATGTTGAAGGATATCACTTCGACGTCGTTGAACGCGTCGGCCAACGATGACACCCGGCCATCCTTGATGATGCTCAGGAGGCCATTGTTCCCTCGTGATATGAGGTCGGTGAACCCCTCAGACACATCCTTCAGCTCGAGACTCCACTCCGTTGCATTGGAGTAATACCACAACTCCGGGAACAACTTCTCCGGAAGGTCCACGTACTTGTAATGAATCAAGTCCGGCCCTTGGTAACCCTGCCTGTAGAGTCGGCCTGGACCGATGTCATCGGTGTAAGGCGTCCCGTAGATCTCGATCAGGGCATTGTTGTAGGCCAGTTCCTGCTCAACGATTGAGGACTGGAACTCCGCGAGCGAATCCTGCTCGGACCTCAGAAGCCGGGTCACGTCCTTGGCGCCGTCAAAGGCCGCGACCGCATTCCTCAATGCCGCTGCCGCCCTATCGTACACCTGCTCGAAATGGGTTCCACCCGCCACACCCACGACCAGGTTGGGGTTCAGGTCGAAGACCATCCCGTCCTCGGGAATGCCCAGGGGGGACTGGGATCCCTCGGCGTTTTCCAATGATGACTGGAGGCCCTCGGCGAGCGTGGGTAACTCCTGCAATTCCGGAACGGTCGTTCGATCCACCTTTTGGATGCCCTCATGACTGGGGTCGGGGTCCTCGTGCGGGAGGATGGCATTACCCACGATCCAATTGAGATAGGTACCTTGCGCCATTCGGCTTGCCCATGGATCCATGCCCCAGTGCCGGACCGGGTTGTTGGTAGTGCCATCCACCGCCGCGACATAGCTCCGGCGCGTGTTGGCCCGGGACTCGGCAAAATGTCTCCAGCCGACCTTGCCCACGGCCTTGTAATCCTTGCGCCAAGTCAGGTCGAACACCTGCCGCCCGGCCCGAGCCACCGCGGCTGCCGCCGTGGCAAACTTGCGCTCGTCCTGGTAGTCCACCGAAACGGGTTGGCCCAAGACATTGACCGCCTCGATGCGGGGGACCCAGTCAAACTCCTGGTTCAGCAAAAGGGAATAATAGCCCTTGAGCGCGGTGAGATAATGACCGTAGGCATCCCCATGGCCCTGGGGGAACATCCGTGCGGCGTCGGCCGCGTTGATGACGCCGTCCGGAGTCTCGTCCGGCTTTTCCTGGATGTTGTAGTTCAGGGCATAGATGACCTCGCCGGCGTCAATGCCACGTGTGTAATTCCACACGAGTCGGTTGTACACGGGTCGCGTCTCCACCCCCGGCTGGAACACGTCGTCGCGCCCGCGCAACAGGGCCAGCTCCTCCTCCAGGAGCGAAGGCACCTGCCCCTTGAACGCGAAGAGGGCCGTGGCGACGTCCCCGTAGTTACGGTCGGCCGTGCCGATGCCGATCGTTGGATTGGCGGCGTCGGCCCATGCCTCGTTGCCCAGCATCATGTAGAGGTCGCTCAGGTAGCCTGCCGCAAGGAGCAA
>CAIRNV010000220.1 GCA_903880005.1 uncultured Verrucomicrobiota bacterium
ACTACACCGAGGTCACGACCGGCCTGGCGCCGGCCCTGGCGGGCGTGGACGTGCTGTACCTGTCCAACAACAAGCCGTTCGGCGACGAGGCCACGCGCGAGGCCGTCCTGGCCCATGCGCGATCGGGCAAGGGCATGCTGCTGGTCCACCCCGCGCTCTGGTACAATTGGGAACGCGACTGGCCGGTGTACAACCGCGAGCTGTGCGGCGGCGGGTCGCGCGGGCACGACGCCTACGGCGAGTTCGAGGTCAAGGTGACCCAACCCGGCCATCCGCTGGTGCAGGGCCTGCCCGAGATGTTCACGTTGCGCGACGAGCTGTACTGGTTTGAGCCCGACGCCAACGGGACGTCCATCGAGGTCCTCGCCACCGCCCATTCCAAGGCCAAGAACAAGACCTATCCCATGGTCTGGGTCGTGAAGCATCCCAAGGCCCGCATTGCAGCGATCGCCCTGGGCCATGATGGCGTGGCGCACAGCCACCCCGCCTATCAACGCCTGCTCGGGAATGCGTTGGAATGGACGTCCGGCAGCAAGCTGGCCGCCGCCAAGTAGCCCCATCCCCCTCCGCAACGAACGCCGACAGGTGCCGCGTGGCCCTGTCGGCGTTCTTGCTTGGCCCTTCCCCCAAAGACCATGCCGGCCCGATGGATGCAGCCCAGCCAACGCGACGTCCGCTGGCGCCTCGCCATGGCCGCATTGGTGATGTTCACGGGATGGGTATGGCGCTCGGGCGAACTTCCGTTGTCGCGGTTCCTGTACAAGTACGGCGGCGATGCATGGTGGGCGTTGCTGGTGTTTGTGTGCGTGGGAATGGTGTTTCGCCGGCGCCCGACGGCCGTGGTTGCGGCGATGGCGGCCATCGTTGCCGCTGGCGTGGAGTTCCTCCAGCTCTACCACGCTCCTTGGCTGGATGCCATTCGGGCCACCGCCCTGGGACGGGCTGCGTTGGGGAACACCTTCAATGCCCCGGACCTGTTGGCCTACGCGGCCGGCATCGCCTTGGGCGCGGCCATCGAGGCTGCGGGCCCCCACGCGGCAGGGCAGGCATCGGAGCGAGGCCAACGAATCCGTCAGCCCTGACGGGTCGGCCCTTCCCGTTCGGGCCATGGGCCCCTGAGCCGTAACGATTCAGTTGGGAGGTAAGTGATTGCGAAGCAGATGCTTGTGCAAGCCGAGGAGTGAGCGAGGCGCGGGCCAGTTCGAGGCCCGTAACGAGCGAACGACGAAGGATTTGCGCAAGCAGATCGAGCAAGCACGACCGACCCAACTGAATCGTTCTGGCTGAGGGGGACGAGCACTAAAGCGTGGCTTCCTTGGCGGGGATTTGCGGACCCTCTGGGCCGTGGTGGGACTGGTGCTTTACCTGGGTGTCATGGGGGCCTCGCTGTTGATGGGAGGGCTCCCGGTGCTGCGAGCTTGGATGGCTCGCCAGCGTTGGCTGCGGCCGATGGTTGCGGCGTTGGCGCTTGTCCAAGCCATGGCGCTCGTCGCTGCGGGCTTCATGCAGCCTGGGGTGGGAGGCGCCGCTGCGGTGCTGGCCGTGGCCTGCGGTTGGGTGATGGGACCGCTGCTGGGTCGCGTCGTTCGCTTGGAGCAAGCCGTCCAACGACCGCTTCAATGGGCGGCGAGGCGTCTCGACGACTACCCCGGGCTCGCGGGGCGCGAGGCGTTCCAGGTCTTGACCGTCCTGTTGGCCGTGAATCCGGCGGGATGGCTGGCCGGATGGAATGCCGGGCTCGCCGACGACATGCGCGGCATCGCCTGGAAGGGGCTGCTGGACGGGATCACGCTGCTGACGATGGCGCGATGGAGGCCGGGTTGGGCGGCGCTGGCCGTCGCGGTGGCGGCCTCGGTGCAGGGCGTCCCGACCCTTCTGGGACATGCGTGCCGCCCATGGATGGACCGCCATGGATTGATCGGGCCCGCCTTGATGGCGTCGGGCCTGGTGTGGCTCACCTTGCCGCTCTTGGTGTTGGGAATCCGAAGGGTGCCCTTGCTGTCCTTGATGGCGTCGGTCCCGGCGACGGTGTTGTTCGCAGCGTGGTTCCGATGAGGGACCGGCCGATTTCACGGATGACACGGATCGGTCTAAGCCGTAACGATGCAGTTGGGAGAGAAGTGAATGCGCCGCAGATTCTTTCGCAAGACGAGGAGTGAGGGAGGCGCGGGCCGGTTCGAGGCCCGTAACGAGCGAACGACGAAGGATTTGCGCAAGCAGATCAAGCAAGCACGACCGACCCAACTGAATCGTTCCGGCTAAGCCGGGCGGCTTCATCCATGGCGAATGCGTCCAGAGCACACACCTCCCTTCAATCCGTGTGATCTGTGTGATCCGTGGTTCTTGGCTCTTTGCCGCGTTCGGCCGGCTCAGAGGCAACCGGGCGGATGCCTGCGACCCCACCCCAACCTCACTCGCGGGTCGAGGTCTCGGATGGATCCCACAGGACCTCATTGCCTTGATGTGACGGCCTTTTCCTTGCCTCGGAGCCCTCTTCAACCGCCTTCTTCAGGTTAAATCGCCCCGGTAAAGGCCATCCGGGTGCACCGACGTTAACCCCAACCCTCCCGCGAAAGCCCCGGGCACCCAGAAACCTCGCCCAAGGCTCCCCCAGAAAGACCTCCGCCCACGAGAGATTGATTCCGACACGCCCGAGTTGAGATCGAGGGCGTCCGACTTGAGTCCGAGAGCGTTCGACTTGAGTCCGAGGGCATCCGAGTTTTGTCCGAAGGCGTCCGAGTTGAGTCCGAGGGCATCCGAGTTTTGTCCGAAGGCGTCCGAGTTTTGTCGGGGGATGCCCAAGTTTGGTCCGAGAGCGTCTGACCTTAGCCGGAGCGATGCAGTTGGGAGGGAAGTGATTGCGCCGCAGATTCTTTCGCCAGCCGCGGAGTGAGCGAGGCGCGGGCCGGTACAAGGCCCGTAACGAGCGAAGGACGAAGCTCTTGCGAAAGAAGATCCAGCAAGCACGACCGACCCAACTGCATCGTTCCGGCTCAGTCGTCCCTTCCCACGTGCATTTTAAACCGTTGGCTCTCGGTGCAATCCGCATCGGCGTCGACACCCTTTGCCGTTTTCGGCTGGCGCTCGGGCCAACGAGGGGCCGCTTTCGCACCTCGAATCCGGACGTGCACCCTTCAACGGCCGTTTCAAAACGGAATCGATCCCGCCATTTCCGACACGATCCGGGCCTTGGACCAGATGGCATCCGATTCCCCGTGCGCCATGCGCTTCAAGCACCACGACATCGGAAAAATCGTGACGCCGCCCCGCTTCAGGCAATGGCCGGCCGCGTTCCCGGCGGAACCCTCCAACGCCCAAGTCCATTGATGGTGGATTCGGAGCACCTCGCCGATGTAGGCGGCATACGCCAGGACGCCCATCCCCAGGTCGAGTGACGGATCCACATCCCCTCCGCGTGCCGCCAAGGCCGCGAGTTGATCGTCGATCACGCGGAGCGACTCCACCGAGTAATCCAGTTCGATGCCCGTCTCGCGATGGACTCGGAGCACGGCAATCGTCGCGAACTGCGCCATGAAGGTGGCGGGGTCTGCTTGGGGCGGGGTCGTTTTGGATCGGCCTTGGATCGCCGCTTGGAGGGCATGGGCCACGGTCAAGCCCAGCCAAAGCAGCAGGCTGGCAACGCCGAAAAAGAGGGCCTTTCCGAGGATGAGTTTGACGTCCATGGCTCCGGTGGCCCGATGGGGAATGGAACCGGGACTCTCCCGGGGTCTGGTCACCACGCGCCGCCGGAATGATTGCCTTCAAGGGCGATGCGGTTGCAATCGCGAGATTGGGTCTTGGGTCCACGCGCAGGGAGCGACTTGCCTCCGAGGCGTACCGATTCGATTGGGGGAGGGAAGTGATTGCGAAGCAGATGCTTGCGCAAGCCGGGGAGTGAGCGAGGCGCGGGCCGGTACGAGGCCCGTAACGAGCGAGCGACGAAGGATTTGCGCAAGCAGATCGAGCAAGCACGACCGATCCAACCGAATCGTTCCGGCTAAGCCCCGGGCATGCCCCACAGGCGTGCCAGCAAGCGCTCGGACTCGGGGTCGGCTTGGGACAGCTCGGCGCGGTCGAACGGGAAGAAGTCGTTGCGGGAGAAGAACGCCTCGGACAGCTCGGCGAAGAACTCCATGGGGTTCGTCAGCGCGTAGGCGCGGTCGCGGTGGCTCCTTCCGTGGGCGTCGCGTCGCTCGACGTGGTCGTAGGACTTGCTGGCGACCGCCCGGGCGTGGGCCTCGCGCAACTCCTTGTTGCCAAACCCGCCCGGCAGCACGCGGTCGTGAAAGGCGTGCGCCAGCTCGTGAAGGGCAAAGTTGGGCATGCGCCGCGTCTCGGACTCGAACTCGGGAATGTTGGTGAACTCCACGGCCTTGGCCATCGCGGGGTTCCGTCGGTGGGCGGCCAGCCAGCCGGCGTCGGGATGGTACTCGGCTCGTGGCCCGCTGCCGGGGTAGGCCGGCGAGAACCAAAGGGGAACCTTGCGAAGCTGCTCGACGGCGGCCGGCGGCACGACGCGCGCGACCTCGCTCAGTTGGAAGGCGAGCAATTCCAGCGCGCGACGGGTTGCGGGGCCGTTGCTCGCCAGCAACCGCACGTCCACGTGGACGGTCCAGCCCACCACCACGTTGGTTTGGTGGGTGGCGGCGGCCGTCTCGGGTCCGGAGCCCAGCCCCATGCCCGGAAACGCAACGCACAACCAAAGCACGAGCCAGCGGCAAGCCAGGCGAGGAATCGTGGACATCGATGGGAAGGGGACGCCAACGCCGGGGGCGTTGCACGGCGAAAAAGATGATTCTGGAGGGAAGGGCGCGCCCGGGAGGACTCGAACCTCCGGCCATCCGCTTAGAAGGCGGATGCTCTATCCAGCTGAGCTACGGGCGCGCATGTCGAGAAAGGGTGGGGGTTCACCCCATGAAAATTTCAAGCCCCAATCGCCAACCCGATTCCTCCGCGCCCCACGCAACGTCGTGCTCACCCGGCGCAGGTGGGTTCCTGGTTCGCGCGCGTTGGGGACGGAACGTCCTCCCGGCATCATGCCCGCCACGGGCGACACACCACACTCGTGTCGTGTCTCACAAATGGCTGGTGTTTCGCCGCGAGGGATTTTCGTGTCCGACGAGGCGCGAGTGACGAGCAGACCCGCAGAGGTCTGTGAGGAGCGAGCAACGACGTGGGACGCGAAAAGAGCCGCGGCCCTTCGGGTTGCTCCAAGAATGCCCCGGGGCTTCGTTGGTCGTCCGTCACAGACCGCTGCGGGTATGCTCCGTCCTCACGCCTCGCCCCGGGGCATTCTTGGAGCAACCAAACACCAGCGATTTGTGAGACACGACACTAGGTGACATTCAAATGGATGCGCCGTTGCCTCAGGCCTTCACCGTCATGTAATACAAGCGTCGTCATGGGCTTCATGGGGCTGGGAAAGCCGAGGAACCCGGAGGAACACCGCTACTACCTCCTGCCGGGCCAAGGTCGGGGGTCGCGGGCGAAGGCCCGTTACCACCTCCTCGCCGCGTGGTCCGTGGGCCTCGTCGCCTCCGCCGCCCTCGGGGCCATCCTCTGGTGGCTCGCAAAGCCGGTTTAACCCGGACGCTTCCATGCGACCCGCCCCGCCGGATTGCCCCGACGCAGTTTCCCCTTGATCTCCGCATGCGCCGCCCGTTGAGCTGTCCCCATCGTGGCAGCGCGTGACGAACATCGAATCTTCCCGATCGCAGGGCGTCGGAAGGTCATTCGACTTCGTTCCTCCATGCGGAAGCTCGCGTTGCTGGCCTTGGCCACGGCCCCCGGCGCCGTCGGCCTCGGGGACCAGCCCGACCTCATGTGGGCCCGGCACATCCAGCCGATCCTCGACGTCCACTGCGTGAAGTGCCACGGCCCCATCGAGCGCAAGGGCGGCCTGGACCTGGACACGCCAGAGGCCGTTCTCAAGGGCGGCGATGAAGGCCC
>CAIRNV010000221.1 GCA_903880005.1 uncultured Verrucomicrobiota bacterium
CCCAGAGGGTGGGATAGGGGAGGTGGTGTTGCCGTGCGAAGGCGAGCAGGGAAAGGCCGCTGTCGCGATGCTGGCGAAGGATGGCCTCGATCTCGTGCCGGGGCCGGCCCGGGCGTCCCGACGAGGCGCGAGACATGGGGTTCTTGGACTTCACCCGCCCATCCTGCCCGAACACCCCGCTCCCACGCACGACGGGTCGGCCGGACGGTTACGATGAGAACGGCCAAAGAAGCCCCCCAAGATCCCCCTTGCCGAGACCTCTTGCCATGTTATGACTCACCGAGTTCTGCGGGCCATGCGTAAGTCGTTGCCCGCATGCGACGTCCAAAAATGCCAAAAGTGACCGATCTCCTGTTAGGGCAAACAGGTTTGGCTCTTGTCCGGGATTTGGCCTTGTTAGGCCAAATACGTTTGGCTTTGCACCCCCAAACGGGGGTACTAGGCCAAACCGGTGATCGGCACGTTTGGCCTAATTGTTGTACGGGATCACCCATGAGTTACCCACTCCCCGAGTCCCGACCCGAGCCATTGACCGCGGATAGCGCGGATATCACAGATAGGGACACCCCGTTGCAGTTGGGCCGCGTCGCTTCGGTATCCGCGTCATCTGCGCTATCCGCGGTTCAGCTTTTTCGGCTAGGCCTTGCTCGGCGGTTGCCCACCTGCTGTGTCACGTCGCAGGCCGGTTGGATCATCCCCGAACAGGGCGCCCCAGAGAACCGCCGCCCGCGGCTTCGATCGGAGTCGACGGGCGATTTGCGGCTTTCCCGCCGTGATCGCCGGTCTGGTTCGGCGGCGGTCCCTGGGCTTGGTTGTTCGGCCGCATCACGCTTATGACAATCTGGAATCTAATATGGATGATTGCCGGACTCGGTGCTTTGGGCGGCATTGCTAATTGCGCCATTACCGGAGAGTTCGCACTCCCACAGTTCGACAAAACCAACAAGGTTTGGCGACCCGGCTGGATTGGCAACGTCATCGTCGGGGCTATCGCCGCCGTAGTGGTTGGTGGCATGTATGGCCCTTTGGCGCAGTTCGTCATTAACGGGACAGCGCAGGCTGTTCCCCAGTTGACTGTGGCACAGCTATTGGGAGCAGTGGTGGTAGGTTTGGGAGGCGGCAACATTCTGACACAGTTAGCGCAGCGCCAAGCCGAGCGTCTTGCCAAAGACAATCTAGCAGCTACACTTGCTGCAATGACAAAGCCTTCGGCTGCCACGCCGCCGGCTGCTCCCGCTGTCCCGCCAGTGCCTCCACAGCCGCCAGCAAATCCAGACCAACCAAAAGGACAGTAAAGATGAGCGAAGCACTAGAGCAGAAAAAAAAGAAACTTCAGGAGTTGCTCCTGCGCATCCCTGTCTCCGGGTCTTTTGATTCTGTGAGTTTGACCCGACAGGTTTCACAGTTATCAACCGAGATTCAGCAGAAGGAGAGACAGGAGCAAGAGGCAAGACTACGCGAACAGATAGCACAGCAGAGTGGTCTTTCCAGATGACCCTGCGGCCTAACAAGGTCAGTGAAGCGAACAGCCGCCCCGCTTCGCCGTTCGAGAGTCGCGGGCTTGGGCGGCGTGCCCTGGTGGTCGAACGTCACGGGCGTTATCACGGCGGGGCGGCTGTCGCTCAGTTCTGTCGTTAGGCGATTTCCACATCAACACACAACATCACACACATCATGCCTGAATACTGCCCAATCACCGGAACCCACATCACTGGCCGCGTAGGCTTCACTGAAGACATTCTGCCAATTTTTCGCAGCTTCGACTGCCCAGTGATGCGAAATATTTTCGACGTTACCGACTGGGAATCGTGTCGTCAGCGAGCGTCTCAGATCAAACAGCGTGTCGTTGACCGTGGCGACATGCCGCCTGGAGGACTCCCACAGCAACAAAGGGCTTTGGTAGCTGAGTGGGTAAAGGATGGTGCCCCTAAATATCGAGGCAATAAATATTCTGCGTATTTTTTGGAGGTGGATTCATACACCGAGTATTTCTCTTACTACAACGCACCGGAAAACTACATGCCGACGGTGTTGGAATACTTCGACAACAAGATGGAGGACGGTGCTAAAACAATAAATGCGTGGTGGCGTTGGGTTCTCAGCAAGGGTCTTCCCGAAGAAACCCAAGAGCGGGCAGTGCTAGACGGCTTCCTCGCCAATCAGCAGGTTCGTGATGCCATCTTGCGGGTTCAATCGTTGATGCAGCGATTGATTGTCGGACACTTTCCGGGCCCTGCCGGAGGGCTTGATTTCGTAGCGTTCTATGATGCGACGGAATGTTTTGCTCGCGACATCTTGCCGCCCGACGAAGATCGTCGGAGCCGGGTCCGCAATTCAATTCCCGCAGGCGCAAGTGCCGAACAGCGGCAGGAACTCGAGACGTATGCAGACTGCTACGCGCGCTACCATCGGATGGATAGCGAACCCATGTGGTTCAATTGGGCGGCTCATGCTGATTTGGCGTTGATGCTTGAGACTGATGCTGACGACGCGAACCGGACGAAACAGGCGCAAATGGCGGTGGCGGTCTGCGGATCTGTAGTTGATTTCGTATTTCGCCAACGCGGCAGGACGCGAGACGCTTACACAGTAAATCCAGGGCGAACACTACTCTCCATGAGGTCTGCCGCAAAACGTCACCGCGACAACCTTCCTGCCTTGAGGCAGGAGCTATATGAGCTGGTTCAACTTTACAGAACGCCCCAGCCAAACCCAATCGCCTAACAAAGGTCACTGGACCGAACGCGGGCGGGCCGCGTCAGTTTCCAGTTCGGACGCCACTGGCCGCCCGCGTCGGTCAGTTCTGACGTTAGGCCTCAAATCCACACCCTCCGTCTCGCGCACACATGAACTCCACGCTCCGAGCCGACCTCATCGCCACTGCGCTGCGCTGGGAGCAGAGATTCGGAAATGCACCATCCATAACTAGCGTGCTCTCGGAGTACGACGCAGCGATGCTCGTCGGGATGAGCGAGGACGAATACTCGCAAGCCATGGTCGGCGCCACCACGGTCCAGAAGGGCTACGACTTCAACTTCAACGGCGAGCGCTACCAAGTCAAAGGCAATCGACCGAGCGGCAAGCCTGGAAGCAACGTTACCTGGGTGCCCAAAGCGACCAACTACGACTGGGATCACTTGATCTGGATCCTGTATGACCCCAGCTATAGAATCGTAGAGGCTTGGCAGTGGGACGTCAGCGGTTACCAAAATGAGTTTCACGAAGTTGAACGCCTGTCGCCAGAGCATCACCGGCAAGGCAAGCGCCTGTCACCACCGCGCTGAGGCCTAACACCAAAGCGGAATAGATCGGGCGAGGATGGGCGTGGATCACGAGTGAGTGGCAACGCGGGATTTATTTCGCGGTGCGAGGGATGGGCGTTGGAATCGAGGAAGTACAGGGGGACTGCGGTGTCCCAGCATGCCGAAGTATCGGTAGCCGGAAGGTTTGAAGGTCGGCACGGGTCCCGGGGCATGAACCTGGGGGGGGCAATGGGGTCACATCTAAACATTGAATATTTAGGTGTGGAGACAGGCGCTGGAATCGATTCTGTCCACTTGATGTTGGGGGTGCCGATGCCTAGCCGAAACGATGCAATGGGGTCGGTCGCGCTTGCTTGATCATCTCTGGCAAGAGCTTCCTACTTCGCTCATTGCGGGCCTCGAACTGGCCCGCGCCTCGCTCATCCCTCGGCTTGCGATAGCATCTGCTTCGCAATCACCGCCCTCCCAACTGAATCGTCACGGCTCAGTCGCGCTTCAACACGTGCACGCGATCCGCAGGGAGGTCACGCGCCTCGGACTTGTGGCCGTCGGGCCACTCAACCTCGACGCTCTCGGCCGTGGTCGCCGTGCCCAGGCCGAAGGTGGCCTCGGCGGGACTGGAACTCAGGTAGCTCCTTGTGGTGGTGATGCACCGCCACTGGTCCTTGCCGTTCGCCCGTACCCGAATGGTGGCGCCGAGGGCCGACGTGTTGCCGGACTTGCTCGCGAGGCGGACATGCAGCCAATGGTTGCCGGTCTGCTGGTCGTTGCGCAGCAGCACGGGCGTTCCCCCGGCCGTCGCGAACACCAGGTCGAGGTCGCCGTCGCCGTCGATGTCCGCCGTGGCGCTGCCGCGTCCCACGATCGGCTGGAAGAGGTCGGGGCCGGCGGCTTCGGGGCCGACGGGTTGGAACCCAGGGTCGCCGGCGTTCCAGAACAGCTGGGCGGGCTGACGGTACCGTTGCCCATGCTGGATCTTGGCGATCTCCTCCTCGAGGTGGCCGTTGACCGTGAGCAGGTCCAGGCGGCCGTCGAGGTCGTAGTCGAGGAGCAGGACGCCGAACTTGAGCGGGTCCCGGCTGGGCCCGCCCACGCCCCATGACAAGGCCTCGTCTTGGTACAGCGGCGCCTCGGGCGTGGAGGCCGGCGCCTCGACGTACACGGCCGTCATCTCGTTGGCGAAGTTGCCGATGAACACCCCCAGCCGCCCGTCGGTCGTGAAGCGTCCCGCGTCCACGCCCATGGCCCCGCGCGGGTTCCCGTAGCTGTCAAACGCCACGCCCGACTCCGCGCCCGACTCCCGGAACGTGCCGTTCCGTTGGTTCACGAAGACGAAGTTCTGCACGGTGTCGTTCGCCGCGATGATGTCCGGCCATCCGTCGCGGTTCACGTCCACGAGGGCGAGGCC
>CAIRNV010000222.1 GCA_903880005.1 uncultured Verrucomicrobiota bacterium
CTCCTCCCCTTCGGTGATCTCGTCGAACTCCGCGTCGAGCTTCGGCAACGCGCTGGCATTCAGGCCCAGCTTGGCGATGCGGCTCTCGTAATAGATCGGCACCGTGGCCTTGTCGGCGACGGCGCGCTGGATGTCGTAGATAGAAATGTAATCGCCAAAGACCGCCCGCGTGTTCGCGTCCGTCTTCTCGATGGGCGTGCCGGTGAAGCCGATGAAGCTCGCGTTCGGCAAGGCATCGCGCATGTGCCGGGCGAGACCGTCGATGAGGTCGTATTGGGAACGGTGCGCTTCGTCCGCGATGACTATAATGTTGCGACGTTCCGAAAGCGCTTCGTTCAGGCCTTTTGACGCAACATTACCCTCACCCCCGGCCCCTCTCCCAGAGGTAGAGGGGAGATGCGCGGCAATCTCTTCGAGAACTGCCTCTGGATCAGCAAGCACGCGCTTGTTCTCGAAGCGAAGGACTGTCAGCCCTTGCGACTTGAGTAGGCGTCCCGCTTCTGATCGATCTTCCGCCGTTCCGGCGTGGCATGGGGTGCCCCGTCGCATTCCACGACCAACTTCGCGTCGTTGCAGAAGAAGTCGGTGATGTATTCGCCAAACTGGTGCTGTCGGCGAAACTTGGCCCCGGCGAGTTTGCGATCCCTCAATAGTTCCCAGAGCAGCGATTCCGCATCCGTCTGCTTTGCCCTCAATTCCCGCGCCTCAGCTTTCAGGCCGGAGAAGTCGAAACCTCCTCGGTATTGCTCACTCCCTCTCCCGCTGGGAGAGGGCCGGGGTGAGGGTTCAAGCGGCGCGAACTTCTGCAACGTCGTGAAGATCACTCCGCCACTCGCCCGGTTCAAAAGCTCCCGCAGATGCGCTCGGTCAGCCGCTTGAATAGACGTTTGCCCGAGGATGTCCGCGCAGCGCTGGAACTGGCGGAAGAGCTGGTCGTCGAGGTCGTTGCGGTCGGTCAGCACCACCAGCGTCGGGTTCTGCATCGCCGGCTCGCGGATCACGCGGGCGGCGAAGAAGAGCATGGTAAAACTCTTGCCGCTGCCCTGTGTGTGCCAGACCACAGGCCCACCGCCAGCCCAACTCAATCAGGATTCGATATGGGCTACGCGTTGCGAATCACGAGTAAGTCAGCGGTTGGAGAGTATGTCGCTCCATCCCACTCAAACTCGACATGCTTACCCGGCGTGTCGCCGCAGCTGCTCAAGTAGTCGCATATTTTGGCTTCCATTAGTGCCTTTGCCCGCTTCAGCTTCCAAGAATCAAAGTAGTTTCTTTGATCCACAAGAACCACGAACAGTCGATAAGAGGCATCAAATCGCGCTACTCCTTGGTTCTCATACAACCACCTCAGCAACATGGAAGGGGCGGCTTCAATTCTGTCGATGACGGAGGCGCGAAACGTCAAGAGATCAGCGATCTGGTCCTTGCAAGCCTGTGCGGGATGGTCTGATACCTTTGCCCACAGATCTTGAAGTAATGCTGCTGCCGCCAGATCTCCAGCGATAGGTAGACCATGGCGTCGCGCCACTTGTTTCAATAGCGTGAGTTCGGGGCGAAGACCCGCGTTCTTGCGGCAATCATGTAAATAGCCTTCGGGCAAATAGGTGACCTTCAAATCGAAAGGCACATCTTTAACGAAGAAGTCGATCTTCTTGACCCGGCCAACAGCAGGCAAAACGTTTGGATGATCCTTGAACAAGTCCTCAATAATTATCGAAGTCCAGTGATTATACCACGAGCAGATTACGTAACCACGAAGGCTGGCAAGTAACTCGTTTTCAATTGCTGCGCAGAGTCCGTCATACTGCGTGATCTTCTTGATGTAGTTGTCAACAATGGTCTTCTCCAAGCTGTTCTGATGCAGACCTCCCCAATTGAATTCCTGCACGCGATACAGTTGGTTAACAAGATCGGCTTCAGCCGCGCGCCGAACAGACCGTTCCTCGGAAAAAATCTCCCGCGCGCAAGCCTCAACTGTCTGATTAGCGATATTCGCACGGAATGCGGCTTCGAACAGAGCTCGTGCGCCAACATCCGGCTTCTGTATGCCGGCAAGCGTGAACAAGCGTTCCAGACATTCAGGTCGATTCAATGAGTGTAGTTTGAGAAAGCGAAGGCCTTCAGCATCTGCACAAAGCTCGTTGAGCTTGTTGGCTTTGAAGAGGTTGCTGGCTTGGGTGAAAGAGAGAGGCATAAAGTCAAAGAGATGGTTGTGGCATTATTGAACTCCAATTTGGAATATCCAGCAGGCGTTGATTGACGTAAGCGGAACGGGAGAACACTAGTCCAAAATCAGACTGCAAGGCACCCGCCCGGTTGTCCTGAACGACCGAACCAGCAGAATAAATCAGCGGGAAACATCCTTGAAATCCAATGCCTGCCGCGCTGGCCGTCTTGCTAAACACGTCGAAAAACTGCCAGCTCGAACCTGTCCGTGCGTTGAAGAACAAGACTAAATGACCGGCTTTCTTCAACTTGCGGCCAGCTACCCTCAGAAACTGCCGCATTGATTCGTTGTATTCTTTCGGCGTCTTTGCTCGCTCCTTCGCGTTTGACACAACGATTTCCGATTCGAAGACGGGCTGCTCGTCGAGGACTATGTTCCACAATTCGGAGAGCTCCAGATAGGGAATTCGATCACCATGTGGAGGATCCGTGATTATTAGGTCGGCGGAATCGTCGGGAATTGACTGAAGTTCAGCTACACAGTTTCCGTTCACAATTGCCCCATCGGCTACACTGGCACAAACGTCTGAGATTGATCCGAGCGTCGAATCAACCACTTCGGGAGACCCTGCCAGCGCCTTTATTAGTTTCTTAACGCGCCGCTCGAAGCAGTTCCAAACATTCACTTCGAAATGCACGTCGGGCTTCCAGAATCCGATGACCCACGATCCGACTTCGATCTTATTGCTCTTCGTTGTGTTCATTTTCCCTCGCCCGGTGATAGTAAAAACCATGCTGCTCATTTGGCCAATTGCAGCAGTCAACGACAGGAGCATCGGCTCGCGGCTTGATTGTGGCAGCTCTCCGATTGCCTTTAACAGGAGCTCGATATTGTGAAGCGCTCGCCCAGTGAATAGCGATCGAAGGTCAAAACTCGCCTTCGAGTTGATCCGGGAGTTTGTAAAAAACCTCGGTGTGCGAAGTTGGCGTGGCCGATAATCGGCGAGCTCCGCTGCCATTTTTAAGTCATGGTCGTCTGGGAAATCCTCAATCCGGGTTCGCGCCGACCCATTGGTCCGCCAGACATTCTTCATTTTCTCACCTTGCCATATGTAGTGCGTTGCGGTTTTCCCAGATGAGGTTCTGTAGGTGGCGTCGATGGCTTCCCTTACTGCCCCATTGATGTAGGACAATGATTTTTCAACGCTCTTCTTCGATGGCGGTTTAACAAGCATGCGCGTCAACCTGACGGCTGCGGGGTTAAGATCAATGCCGACAACTCGCCGCCCCAACCGCAAAGCTTCAATTGCCGATACGCCCGACCCAAGAAAGGGATCAACTACGAGGCCATCTTTAGGACAAAGATGGCTAATCAAGTATGCGACGGGTTCCGCGGGCTTCTTTCCCCAGTATTTGTGGAACGCGTATAATCCTTTGTAGCCTTCAGGCACGGCTAGCGCCTCGGGGCTCATGAGGCATTCAAATTCAGTTTGTGCGAGTTTCATGGTTTAGTTGCAGCCAATGCGCTGAGATCCGTATCGGTGAGGGCTGTAACGCGAGAATGTCGAGGGCCCATGCGTTCTGATCATTGAGGGGCCATAACTCAGCCCCGTCAGGTTTGCTTTGGTGGCCTGCTCCAGTTTCGCGGACTCCGCAAACTGGGCGTTCAGTTCCGCAACAAGCTGCGGCATCTTTTCCTCGAAGGGTTCGCCGTCGTCCTCGACTTCCTCGGCGCCGACGTAGCGGCCGGGCGTGAGGACATAGCCGTGCGCGGCGATTTCGGCGGTGGTGGCGGATTTGCAGAAGCCGGGGATGTCGGCGTACGGGCTCGTCCCCTGGTCACCTCGCCACGCATGGTAGGCCCCCACGATCTTTTCCAAGTTGGCCTCGGTCAGTTCGCGATGAACCCGATCAATCAGGGTGCCGAGCTTCCGGGCGTCTATAAACAGAGTCTCGCCCCGGCGGGCTCGACGCTGTTTACCCTCACCCCCGGCCCCTCTCCCAGGGGGTGAGGGGAGGGAGGGTTTCGCGCCGGATTTGTTGCGGGCGAGGAACCAGAGGCAGACGGGGATTTGCGTGCTATAGAAGAGCTGTCCGGGGAGGGCGACCATGCAATCCACCAGGTCGGCCTCGATGAGGGCCTTCCGGATGTCGCCTTCGCCGGATTGGTTGGACGACATGCTGCCGTTGGCGAGGACGAAGCCGGCCATGCCCGAGGGCGCGAGGTGATGGATGAAGTGCTGCACCCATGCGAAGTTGGCGTTGCCCTTGGGTGGGACGCCGTACTTCCACCGGACGTCGTCGTCCTTGCGGAACCAGTCGGAGTCGTTGAACGGCGGGTTGGCGATGACGAACTGGGCCCGGAGATCCTTGTGAAGGTCGTGGCGGAAGGTATCGGCGTGTTCCGTGCCAAGGTCACCCTCGATGCCCCGGATGGCGAGGTTCATGATGGCGAGGCGCCGGGTGGTGGCGTTGCTTTCCTGGCCGTAGATGCTGATGTCCCCCAGCCGCCCGCCGTGTTCGAGGACGAACTTCTCCGACTGGACGAACATGCCGGCCGAGCCGCACGCGGGGTCGAGCACGCGCCCCCGGTAGGGCGCCAGCATGGCCACGATGAGGCGAACGATGCAGCTCGGGGTATAGAACTGGCCGCCGTTCTTGCCCTCGGCGCTGGCGAACATCGTCAGGAAGTACTCGTAAACGCGCCCTAAAATGTCCGTCGTGGGACGACGGACATTACCCTCACCCCTAAGCTCCGCACCCTCACCCCCGGCCCCTCTCCCAGAGGGAGAGGGGAGGGAGGGGGGCTCGTCATGGGTTTCATGTCTCCCTCTCCCGTTGGGAGAGGGCTGGGGTGAGGGTGCGCGGCCGACGAGGTCGATCCCACCAATGAGGTCGATCAATTCACCCAGGCGATGCTTGTCCAAGGCGGGCCGCGCATAATCTTTGGGGAGGACGCCCTTGAGGCGGGGATTGTCGCGTTCGACGGCGGTCATGGCCTCGTCCACGTCCTTGCCGATCGTCGGGAGCTTGGCCTTGGCCTGGAGATGGGACCAACGGGCCTCGGTAGGGACCCAGAAGATGTTCTCGGCGCGGTATTCGTCGGGAGCCTCGGGATTGGCCCCGGCGTGGTCGCCCTGGCCGGCGACGAGC
>CAIRNV010000223.1 GCA_903880005.1 uncultured Verrucomicrobiota bacterium
ACACGCTGGGCGGGACGGATGCGGGGAACTACGCGGGGCCCGGGTCTCAGGCGTTCGCGACGGGCGTGATCACGGGGAAGGGATTGACGGTCTCCGGGCTGGCGGCGGCGTCGCGTGCGTACGACGGGACGACGGTGGCGAGCGTGAGCGGGACGCCGGTGCTCTCTGGGGTGGTTGCGGGAGACACGGTGACGGTGTCGGGGACGGCGACGGGCGCGTTTGCGAGCAAGGGTGTTGGGACGGGGAAGACGGTGACGGTGTCGGGCTTGTCGTTGGGCGGGGCCTCGTCGGCGAACTACACGCTGGCGGCTCCGACGTTGACAGCGGACATCACGGCGAAGGCGCTGACGATCGGGGGCGGGTTGTTGACGGTGTCGAACATGGGTTGGAATGCGGTGGGTGATAGCGGTCCGATGCGGTGGTCGTTCTTCGAGGAGGAGATGGATGATTGGCAGGCGAACTCGTTCACGACCGGTCAAGGGCCGTCGAGGTTGCTGGAGGTGAGGGTGCGGTCGGCCTACGGGGAGGATGGGGCGGGACTGCGGGTGAGGATTTTCGGGGACGATGGGGGCAGGCCCGGAGTGGAGGTGGGGGAGTTGGACTGGGGCGGGTTGGGAGGGGACGGGGCTTACGTGTTTGCATCGGCGGTGGGCATCGAGCTGGCTTCGGGCACGAGGTACTGGTGGGTGGCGTCGTTTGTGGAGGAGGGGCATTTCCGGATGCCCATGGGAGGGACGCGCGGGGATGATCTCGGGGGTGGTTGGATGGCCGGGGAGATGGCACAGAGTTCGGACGGGGGTGCCACGTGGCATGTGGACGGTAGCTACGTGAACCTGTTTGAGCTGGTCGTGAGCGGGCCTGGCACGTCGGTGACGTTGGCGAAGGAGTACGACGGGACGCGGTCGGCGGTGGTGACGGCGGGGGCGTTGTCGGGGGTGGTGAGCGGGGACGTGGTGAACGTGACGGCAAGCGGGTTGTACGACACGGCGACGGTGGGGACGGGGAAGACGGTGACGGTGACGTACGCGTTGGCCGGTGCGGATGCCGTGAACTACACGGCGCCCGGGGCGCAGTCGTTCGCGACGGGCGTGATCACGGGGAAGGGATTGACGGTCTCCGGGCTGGCGGCGGCGTCGCGGGCGTATGACGGGACTACGGGTGCCAGCGTGAGCGGGACGCCGGTGCTCTCTGGGGTCGTTGCGGGAGACACGGTGACGGTGGTGGGGACGGCGACGGGGTCGTTTGCCAGCAGGGGCGTTGGGACGGGGAAGACGGTGACGGTGTCGGGCTTGTCGTTGGGCGGGGCGAGCGCGGGGAACTACACGCTGACGTTGCCGGGCTTGAGCGCGGACATCACGGCGCGGGCGCTGACGATCGGCACGCCGACGGTGACGTTGACGAAGGAGTACGACGGGACGCCATCGGCCGGGGTGGTTTCGGGCGAGGTGGCCGGCGTGGTGACGGGCGATGACGTGAAGGTGAGCGCAACGGGCTTGTATGACACGGCTGGGGTGGGGACGGGGAAGACGGTGACGGTGACGTATGCGTTGGGCGGCGCGGATGCCGGGAACTACACGGCGCCGGCGGCGGAGACTTTTGGGACGGGCGTGATCACGGCCAAGGGGTTGACGGTGTCGGGGTTGTCGGCGGTTTCGAGGGCGTATGACGGGACGACGGTGGCGGGGTTGAGCGGTACGCCGGTGATGTCGGGCGCGGTGAGCGGCGACGACGTGACGTTGGAGGGAACCGCGACGGGCGTGTTTGGGGACAAGCGCGTTGGGGTGGGGAAGGCGGTGACGGTGGGTGGCTTGAAGTTGGGCGGGACGAGCGCGGGGAACTACGCGCTGACGTCGCCGAGCTTGAGCGCGGACATCACGGCGCGGGCGCTGACGATCGGCGCGCCGACGGTGACGTTGACGAAGGAGTACGACGCGACGCGTTCGGCGTCGGTGGTGGCTGGGGCGTTGTCGGGGGTGGTGACGGGCGACGAGGTGACGGCGACGGCGAGGGGCGAGTACGACACGGCGAGCTTTGGGACGGGGAAGACGGTGACGGTGACGTATGCGTTGGGCGGCGCGGATGCCGGGAACTACGCGGCGCCGGCGGCGGAGACTTTTGGGACGGGCGTGATCACGACCCGGGCGGTTTCGGTGTCGGGACTGAGGGCGTTGTCGAGGGGGTACGACGGGACGACGGCGGCGACGGTGGTCCAAGACGGGGGCGCCGTAGGGGTGTCCATCTACGAATGGAACGGGCAATTCCCCCCGACGTCGTCGGCATTGGGCCAGGCCACGGCGACGAACATTGCTTACGACTGGGGCGGGGGCGTCGTGATGGACAGCGGCCGGGCCGACAATGTCTTGCTGAAGTTCGAGGGGACGATTCGATCGCCGCTCGGGGCGGCCGGGACGATCTGGTTCCGGGGCGGGTCGGACGATGGGATCCGGCTGTCAGTGGGTGGCACAGAGGTGTTCGCCGATTGGGGTATCCACCCGCCGCAGTACTCGGTGCCCGGGTCGGTAACCTTTGGGGCCGGGGAGGCGCGGCCGTTCGAGCTTTGGTATTTCGAGGCAGGTGGCGGGGCGATGTGCCGGCTGGAATGGAGCTTGGACGGGCAAGCGACGTGGCAAACGGTGCCTGCGTCGGCGTTCGTGGGCGTGACCGGGGTGTTGGCCGGGGATGAGGTGACGGTGGAGGGGACCGCGACGGGAACGTTCGCGGACAAGAACGTTGGGG
>CAIRNV010000224.1 GCA_903880005.1 uncultured Verrucomicrobiota bacterium
GATCGATTCCCTCCAGTTCATCTTCACCGCGCCCACGTTTGTTCCCGGCGATGCCGCCGACAAGGTGCGCAAGGAACGCCGCGAGTTCTACATCCCCAAGCGCGAGCGCGAGCGCAGCCTGTACGGCAGCGAGTTCGAGATCCGCCTCAGGAACGAGCTCACCCAACGCGCCATCGCCAAGGAATGCGCCGACTGGATGCGTCGCCGGGCCACCTTCCGGTCCAACCGGGGCAGTGCGCCCATGCAACAGTTCGCCTGCGTGATCGCCCCGGCCGCCGAGGCCGTGTACATGCCCCTGCACGGCTTCACCGCCGTGGACCTCGGCTACCAAAAGGGCAACGCCGTCTCCAATCTCGTCAACAAGATCGATGAGCTGCCCTTCACGGCCACCTACCTCAACCTCTTCGACCAAATTTGGAACGACCCCGAGAAGCTGGAGGACGTCACGGCCCAGCTCAGCGAACACATCGCGTCCGTCTATCAGGAGAACTCCCCGGAGCGCATCTACTTCCTGATTCTCTACAACATCTTCAACGAGTTCCTGGAGGACCTCAGCGAGGACGTCCTGCCCAACGACCTCACCGGCTACCGCGACAGCCTGATTTGGCAAAAGCTCTACAACTTCCAGCGCGACGCCGCGACCGGCATCATCAACAAGCTCGAGACCTACAGCGGTTGCATCCTCGCCGACAGCGTCGGCCTCGGGAAAACGTTCACCGCGCTCGCGGTCGTCAAATACTACGAGCTACGCAACAAGTCCGTCCTTGTCCTCTGCCCCAAGAAGCTCGCCGACAATTGGATGAACTACCGGGGCAATACCAAGACCAACACCTTCTTCAAGGACCGCTTCGGCTACGACGTCCTGTGCCATACGGACCTGCAACGCACCACCGGCTATTCGTTTGGCGTCGCCCTCAACCGCGTGAACTGGGGCAACTACGACCTCGTCGTCATCGACGAATCCCACAACTTCCGCAACAACGACGCCTTCAAGGACCGGGAGACCCGCTACCAAAGGCTCATGAACCAGGTCATCAAGCAGGGCGTGAAGACCAAGGTCCTCATGTTGTCGGCCACCCCCGTCAACAACCGCTTCAACGACCTCCGCAACCAACTTGCCCTCGCCTACGAGGGCGACCCGGACAACCTGAGCGCCAAGCTCCGCACCGAGAAGGACATCAACGAAATCTTCCGCAAGGCCCAGGCGACCTTCAATGAATGGTCCACCCTGCCGCCCGAACAACGAACCCCGGCGGCCATCCTCAAGGCCCTCGACTTCGACTTCTTCGAGCTGCTCGACAGCGTCACCATCGCCCGATCCCGCAAGCACATCACCACCTTCTACGACACCCGGGACATCGGCCCTTTCCCCACGCGCCTCAAGCCGCTCTCCTTCCATTGCCCCCTCACCCACCGGCGCGACGTCATGGGCTTCAACGACATCTTCAACCAGCTCTCGGTCCTGAAGATGGCCGTCTATGCCCCCGTAAGCTATATCCTCCCCAGCCGGCTCCCCAAATACGAGGCCCTTTACGATACCGACGTGAAGAGCGGCGGCGGCAGGCTCAAGCAACGCGACCGCGAGCAAAGCCTCCAGGCGCTCATGACCGTGAACCTCCTCAAGCGGCTGGAAAGCTCGGTCCACTCGTTCCGGCTCACCCTCCAGCGGCTGAAGGACAACCACGTTCGCACCCTTGCCAAGATCGAGGCCTTCAAAAAGACCGGCCGTGACGCCCACGTCGCCGACGTCGCCCCCGCGTTGGAAAATGCCGAGCCGGACGACGACGACGTCCCATCCCCGGACGACGAACAGATCGGCAGCAAGGTCCAAATCAGCCTCGCCGACATGGACCTCCCGGCGTGGGAGCACGACCTCGGCGCCGACCTCACGATCATCCACGCCCTGCACGAGGAGATGGACAAAATCTCCCCTGCCGACGACTCAAAGCTCCAGCACCTCAAGACGCAGATTCACAGCAAGCTGGCGTCGCCCATCAACCGGGGAAACCGGAAGGTCCTCATCTTCACCGCGTTCGCAGACACCGCCGACTACCTCTACGAACATCTCGCCGCCGACCTGCTCAGCCAACAGCACCTGCACACCGGCAAGGTCACCGGCACGGGCCAACCCAAGTCCACCCTCAAGAAGTTCCACGACTTCATGTCGCTGCTCACGCTCTTCTCCCCACGCTCCAAGGAAAAGGCCGCCATCCTCCCGGACGAACCCGGCGAACTCGACATCCTCATCGGCACCGACTGCATCTCCGAGGGCCAAAACCTCCAGGACTGCGACTACCTCATCAATTACGACATCCACTGGAACCCCGTCCGCATCATCCAACGCTTCGGGCGCATCGACCGCATCGGCTCCCAAAACGCATGCATCCAGCTCGTCAACTACTGGCCGGACATCTCGCTCGACGAATACATCCGGCTCAAGGAACGCGTGGAGAACCGCATGGTCATCGCCGACGCCACTGCCACCGGCGATGACAACCCCCTCAACCAGGAATCCAACGACCTCTCCTATCGCAAGGAACAACTCCGCCGTCTCCAGGAGGAAGTCATCGAGATGGAGGACCTCAAGACGGGCGTGTCCATCACGGACCTGGGCCTCAACGACTTCCGGATGGACCTGCTGAACTACGTGAAGGCACACGGCGACCTGGACGGGTTGCCCAGCGGCATGCACGCCGTGGTCCCCGCCGCTCCCGAAAGGGGATTGCCTCCAGGCGCCGTCTTCGCGTTGAGGAATCGCAACCAGGGCGTGAACCTGAACCAACAAAACCGCCTTCATCCCTACTACCTCGTGTATGTCGCGAACGACGGGCAGGTCGTCGTGAACCACATGGAGGTGAAACGATTGCTGGACCTCGTCCGGACCGCCTGCAAGGACCACCACCAACCCGTCCCGGCGGCCTATCAGCCCTTCAACCAACTCACCCAGGATGGACGCAAAATGGACGCCTATTCTGCCCTGCTCCGAAAGGGCATTCGCTCCATGGTGGAACTGAAGGAGGAGAAAGACATCGACAGCCTGTTCACCGGCCCCCAAACCACCGCCCTCGTCCACACCGTCCAAGGGTTGGAAGACTTCGAGTTGGTCGCATTCTTGATAATTCAAAAGGATGAAGGATGAAGGATGAAGAAATGCGGGACCCGCCGCATGATCTGCGGGAAAGGACAACAGACTTCGCCCTTCGCATCATTCGCATGTTCGTGGCGCTGCCGAAGACAGACGCGGCCCGCGTATTGGGCAAGCAAGCTCTTCGTTCCGGCACGTCCGTCGGTGCCAATTACCGCGAGGCCCAGCGCTCCCGCTCCAAGGCCGAGTTCATCTCCAAGATTGGTGATTGTCTCAAGGAACTCGACGAGACAGCCTACTGGCTCGACTTGCTCGTCCAGAGCGGCATCGTCACAACCGAAAAACTGTCAGCCCTCCAGGACGAAACCAACCAGTTGCTCGCAATCTTCACCACCATTTCCAAGAAGGCCAAAGCCTCCCTCTGATAATTCATCCATCATCAAGTATCCTCCACCCTTAATAAACCTTAATTCATTCATACTTCAAACTTCATACTTCACACTTCAAACTTTGTATTCCTTTCCCACACAGGCCGCCTTCAACCGCCCGCTCCCCAAGAGCAAGATCTACGCGTTCGCGAAGCCAACGCGTGCGGTCAAGAACCAGATCGTCTCGGGAATTGAGGACATGGTCTGGAGATACAAGCTCGCCCCGGAAACGGTGAACCTGCCTGCCCGTCACGGCATCCACGAAATCCAGGTGTTCGACATCGCGCTCAAGACGCCCGAGATTTCCGACGACGTGCTCCACACCATCGACAAGGCGATCCCGTCCCCCATCGTGTACCAGATCACCTTCGACCATCGGGTCCGGTTCAGCGCCGCCTACAAGCGGCCCAGCGACACCGGCGGCTCCAAGAACGTCATCGAGGCCTACTTCACCACCGACTGGCAACCCTCGGGCCAGACCTACCCACCGCTTCCCATGGTCCTGGACCTCGCCGCGCTCCACGAGGAGATGCTGTGCCGAATCATTCCCCTCACCCGGCGGCAGGGTGAAACACTCCAAGCCCTCGTGGATCGTGCCATGCAGGTGCGAGCCAAGGAACGCGAATGCCGCATCCTCGAGGCCCGACTCCAAAAGGAACCCCAATTCAATCGCAAGGTCGAAATCAACGCCGCACTCCGTGCCGCCCACGTCGCCCTCGCCGCCCTTCGCCACTCCTAATTCATCCTTCACCCTTCATCCCTCATCCTTTCATGGAAAAGCTGAAGTGTCACACGCCCGACTTCACCCAGGAGAACATCCAGAGGCTCGCCGCGCTGTTTCCTCATTGCGTGGTCGAGGCCAAGGACGACCAAGGCCACCTCACCAAGGCCATCGACTTCGACCAGCTCCGCCAGGAGTTGTCCACCTCCGTCGTGGAAGGTCCTCGCGAGCGTTACCACCTCGACTGGCCCGGCAAACGCGAGGCGCTCCTCGCGGCCAATGCCCCCATCGCCAAGACCCTCAGGCCTTGCCGGGAGGAAAGCGTCAACTTCGATGCCACCAAGAACCTCTTCATCGAGGGAGACAACCTGGATGCGCTAAAGCTGCTTCAGGAGACCTATCTTAACAGGGTCAAGATGATCTACATCGATCCGCCCTACAACACAGGCCACGACTTCATTTACAAGGACGATTTCTCACAGAGTGCCGAAGGCTACAGAGTTCGTACGTATCAGAAGGATGATTCTGGTCAGCATTTGGTTGCCAATCCCGAATCAAATGGGCGGTTTCATTCAGATTGGCTACAGATGCTTTACCCGAGATTGAGGCTTGCACGAAATCTTCTCAGTGACAACGGGATAATCTTTGTCTCAATCGGGCAGGAAGAGCTCGGCAATACCTTAAGTCTATGCGACGAAGTTTTCGGAGGTGAGAACTTTGTTACCATTTGTTCACGCGTGATGAAAAAAGGAGGGCAAAAAGGCACGCACTTTTCTCCCTGCGTTGACTACATAGTTGCATACGCAAAGAGCATCGCAGATCTCAATCCATTCAGAGAAGAAATTAGCGCCAACCTTGTTGAACAAGTGTACACAAAGGTGGCCGAGAGTGGTCCCCGAAAGGGAGAAAAGTTCAGGTCAATGGGCTTGTATCAGGCGATGCTCGAAAAGCGAGCAAACCAACGCTTCTACATCGAGTGCCCTGACGGGACGCTTGTCATTCCACCAGGTCAATCATTTCCATCTTCAGTCAAGGAGGGCGAGCAAGTTACACCTAACGACGGTGATGGCGTGTGGCGTTGGACCTACTCCCGATACGCCGACGAGAAGCGCCAAGACAACGTTGAATTCATCAAAAGTGACCGCACTTCATTGGTTAAGCCAGACGGGACACCTGCTGAGTGGAACATTTACTACAAGATTTGGTTGAACGACCGCCTAGAGGACGGGCAGCTGCCTGGAAACATTCTGGAGAGGTTTGAAAGCCGACACAGTTCTGCGGAATTGAAGGAACTGAAAATTCCGTTCGATTTTCCGAAGCCGTCGGCACTCATCAAATTCCTTATGACAATTTGCTGCGTGAAAAGCGGGGATATTACACTCGATTTTTTCGCAGGCTCTGGAACCACAGGCCATGCCGCCATCGAGATGGCAGCGGAGAGCAGGACGGTGCTTCCATTCATTTGCGTGCAGCTGCCGGAGATGACAAAGCCCGACTCCGATGAATGTAGGCATGGATTTGCGTCTATTGCGGACATCGCAAAAGAGCGAATCCGGCGCGCCGGACAGAGGATTCGCGATGCACACGCCACCACATTTTCTAGCTTAGATGTTGGCTTCCGTGTTCTCAAAGTTGATTCATCCAACATGGAGGACGTGTATTACGCGCCTGATTCTGTGAAGCAGTCTGATTTGGTGACGCACGAGGACAACATCAAGAGGGGCCGCACGCCGGAGGATTTGCTGTTCCAGGTGCTGGTGGATTGGGGGGTGGACTTGTCCTTGCCCATTGCCCAGGAGGTGATGGCTGGAAAGGTCGTGTTCTTCGTGGACGGCAACGCGTTGGCGGCCTGCTTTGATGCCTCGATCAGCGAGGAGTTGGTCAAGGAGATGGCGAGGCGGAAGCCGCTGCGGGCCGTGTTCCGGGACAGCAGCTACGGCGGCGACAGCGTGAAGATCAACGTGGAGCAGATCTTCAAGCTCCTCTCGCCCGCCACGGAGCTTCGATCCTCGTGAGGTGAAAGGGGAGTCATGAGGGGCGAGGAACTTCAATCATGGTTGGATCGACTCCTTGCGGAATGGGAGAGCCAGTTGTTTCCGTCCCCTCTTGTAGGCCGCGTGCCCCCACGCGGCGGCATGAGGCTGGGTCTTGGCGCCCCAAAGGGGCAACCTCACGCCAGCCCGGGGCAACGCCCCGGGTTCCTGCGGCCCGACAGCACGAGCCCTGAAGGGGCGATCCCTCCGCATGGTCTCCGCACACCACGGTTTGGTACGCCCTTTCAGGGCTTGGATGGGTCTTCTGCGGGCCATCCCGGGGCGTTGCCCCGGGCTGGCGTGTGCCGCGCCGTTGGCGCTCCCGGGTCATGCAAGGCCTGTGGGCATGGGTTTTCGCGTATTTCGTGTATTTCGTGGTTCCACAATCCCCAAGGCGCGAATCGATGGCATGCGGGTTGGGGCGGCCCATCGAACCACAAACCGTTGTGTTCCTCCCTCCTTGAAGCCCCCCCCTTAGCCGGAACGATGCAGTTGGGTCGGTCGTGCTTGCTGGATCTTCTTTCGCAAGAGCTTCGTCCTTCGCTCGTTACGGGCC
>CAIRNV010000225.1 GCA_903880005.1 uncultured Verrucomicrobiota bacterium
GCCCCGCATCCCCGGCCATGGCGAGCTGGACTGGGGGCGCTTCATGGGGACGCTGCGCGAGACGACGTATCGCGGCCCGGTGTGCATCGAGGTGGAGGACGACACGTTCGGGCGGGACCTGGAGGGCAGGAAGACGGCGCTGCGCGTGGCGGGACGGGTCCTGCGGCCGTTCCTGGGCTGACCCCGCGAGCATGACCGCGTTGCCACCCAGGGCGTTGTTCCAGCATTGCCCGCGCTGCGCCAAGGCGTTGGCCGCGGGATCGGACCCGCGCATGGAGTGCGGCCACTGTGGCTGGGTGTATTACGTGAACCCCACCGTTTCGGCGTCCGTGTTCGCGACGCGCGAGGACGGACGGGTGCTGTTGCTGCGACGATCCCGCGAGCCGGCCAAGGGACGTTGGGCGCCGCCGGGCGGGTTCATCGACTTCGACGAGACGGCGGAGGCGGCGGCGGCCCGGGAGGCTCGCGAGGAGACGGCGTTGGCGATCGACGGGCTTCGGTTCCTGGGATCATGGACCAACCGCTACGTCTATCGGGGCGTGGAGTACCGCGTGTTGGACCTCTTCTTCACGGCCCGGGCATTGAACCCGACGGACGCTGCGCCCAGCGAGGAGGCCGAGGATGTGTCCTGGATTCACCCTCGGGATGCCCACCCCGAGTCCATGGCGTTTCCGTCCACGGCGGCGGCGTTACGACGTTTGCAGGAAGGGCGATGATCCGAGGCTGATCCGGGGGGCGTCACGGCGTCCCGACGGTGGTGATGACCCGCGCTGTCGGACGTGCGCCCCTGGATCAGCGGGGATCCGCCTCGATCCACGATGCGGCCACGTTGGCGTGGCGGATCGTCTCGCCCCTCGGCGTGGCGACGCTGTAGGTGACGTGGATGCGACCGTCGCGTGCCTGGAGGATGCTGGGATAGGAGAAGGATTCGCCCGGGGCCTCCTCGAGGGCGCGTCGCCAAGGCCACGTCGTGCCGTCGTCACGCGACAACCACAGGGAAAGACGATGGCGTCCGTCCTCGGTGTCATTGCCGACAAAGAGCCACGAGCCGTCCCGCAGGCGAATGACCTCGGCGCCGGAGCCGGGGTTGGGGATGGGGCTGTCCGTGACCGGACCCCATGAGGCTCCATCGTCGATGGAAGTGGCCTGCATGAGCCGCTTGGGAGGGGGGCCGTTGTCGCGCATGTAGGCCACGAGTTGGCCGGAGCGGCCCATGACGATGGAAGGCTGGATGTTGCCGCCGCCGACGAGGGGGTTGCTGGTGGTCCACTGGACGCCCCCGTCGTCGCTGCGCGCCACGAGCGACGCCGAAAAGCCATCGTGGTAAAGCGGCATCAAGATGCGGCCGGACGCGAGCACCTGCGGGTGGGCGCGCGTCATCCAGCCGAGTCGGCGATAAAGCCGGTTGGTGGTGTGGGACTGGAAGGCGTCGAGGTATTCCTGGACTTCGCGGCGGGTGGCCTCCGACCAACCGGGCGACGTGGCGGCTTGCTGGAGGGCGGGCAGGACGCGTGCGACCTCCTGGTCGAACTCAGGTCCGGGCGTCACATGCAGGACGTCCTGACGGTCCCACCTGGGCGCTCCCCTGCCCTGGTACTGGGACGACACATGGACCTTGAGGAGGGCGGATTCCCAGAGGTTGGCGAGGATGGTGGGATAGACGAGCCAGAGGCGCTGGCGGGAGTCGATGAACAAGCTGGGGTTGGTGTCGGGGTAGCCGGGCGTGTCGGCCATGGGCATGCGTGGGCCCCATTGGCCGCGAATGCAACGGGCACCCTCGATGCGGACGTCGTCGGCCTTGCGTTCGCCCGAGCCGTGGAACCACACGGCGAGCAATTGCCCGTCGGGCAATTGGACGACGCAGGAACCGTGGTTGTGCCAGCGCTCGGGCGGGAAGAGGTCGGTCTTGATCGGTGGCGCCACCGGGCTGGCCGCGTGGACGGCGACGAAGCCGGCGAGACATGCGAGCCACGACACGAGCAAGCGGCCGGTGATTTTCATGGGCGATGGGATGGCAAGAGGCAGCGGCATGGGATGGGCGAGGTGACGGAAAGGAAGGGCTCGTGGATGCCGGCATGCGCCTCGCTCACGGCTCGTCGTGGGGAAGCCTCTGCCGCGCCGTTGCCGGGTGCCCCCATCGTGAATCCCGGCCTATCGCTGGAGCTGCTTCTCCAGGTAGCTGACGGCTTGGCGCACGTTGGCGTCCACCTCCATGCGGTCCTTCACCTGACGGCACGCGTGGAGGACGGTTCCGTGGTCGCGGCCTCCGAAGGCGTCGCCGATGGATGCCAGCGAGGACTCGGTGAGCTGCCGCGCGAGGTACATGGCCACCTGACGGGGGAAGGCGATGTTTTCCGGGCGACGCTTGGACGTCATGTCGGCGAGGCGGATGTCGTAGTGCTCGGCGACGCGCTTCTGGATGTGGTCGATGGTGACCGCCTGACGCCCCTCCTCCTGGAGGATTTCGCGGAGCAGGGACTCGACGGTGTCGAGGGTGAGGGGGCGGCCGGTGAGCTGGGCATAGGCGGCGACGCGGGTGAAGGCTCCCTCGAGCCGGCGGACGTTGGTGCGGATGCGGGCCGCGAGGAAGTTGGTGATCTCGGGCGGCAGATGGGAGCCGAGGGATTTCTCGCGGGCGCGGAGGATGGCGAGGCGCGTCTCGACTTCGGGCGGCTGGAGGTCGGCGGTCTGGCCCCACTCGAAGCGCGAGATGAGGCGTTGCTCGAGCCCCTGGATCTCGTTGGCGGGACGATCGCAGGTGAGGACGATCTGCTTCCGGGCCTCGTGGAGGGCGTTGAAGGTGTGGAAGAACTCCTCCTGGATGCGCTCCTTGCCGGCCAGGAACTGGATGTCATCGACGAGGATGACGTCGAGCTGGCGGTAGCGACGGCGGAACTTGACGACGGAGTGGGTCTGGAGGGCGTCGATGAACTCGTTGGTGAACCGCTCGCAGCTCAGGTAGGCGACCTTGGCGTTGCGCTTGGCGGCGAGGACATGGTTGCCGATGGCGTGGAGCAAGTGGGTCTTGCCGAGCCCGACGCCACCGAACAGGAACAGGGGATTGAAGGCGCGGCCCGGGCTTTGGGCGACGGCGAGCGCGGCGCTGTGGGCGAACTGGTTGTTGTTGCCCACGATGAAGGTCTCGAAGGAGTTCTGCGGGTTGAACGGCGGCTCCATGACGCGCGCGGGCTCGGTCTCGGGCGCGGCGGCGACGCGGGCTTCCTCCGGCAGGGCCGCGGGCGCCTGCGCGGCTCCAAGTTGGGCGGCGGGCGCCGCGGCGTTCGGATCCACGACGAAGGAGACCTGCATGGGACGGATCGCGGCGCGGCTGACCACCGAGCGCAAGAGCTCGTGGTAATTGTCCCGCAGCCAGACCTCGCAGAAGTCGTCGGCGACGATCAACTCGATCGCGTCGCCCTCGAGCCGGCCCGCGCGCACCGGGGAGAACCACAGGGCGAAGATCTCGGCTTTCAACATGCCACGCAGGAGGTCCTGCGCGGCGGTCCAGATGACTTCGGCTGATTGCGACATGTGGATGGACAAGGGTTGGGAGGCGGAGGGCGAAGACAAGAGTTTATTCACGCGATGCAAGTCACCGGGTTGTAACTGACCGGACGCCAGAGGGTTCGGGGGCAAAGGCGGCGACGCTCGATGCCCGTGTCGGCGGCGGGAACCCGGGGATGAATCCTTTGTAACTCATTGAATGAAAGTAGCTTGCAACCAAAATATCGCCGCCCTCCGACGCGGATCCCGATGCAATCGGGGAGTCTCGCCCGTGTTGGCGGGCGAGGCTTTTAGGCGAGTGCGTGACGGGGAACGAGTGAAACATGTTCGCGGTTCTTCACGAGTTGTTCACAGCCTGTTTTTCCGCTGGCTTTCGCTGGCTTTCATGGGCAATGGCCGCGCCATCGCCGTTCCTGGCGAGGCCGCCGGCCGCTTGGCCTGCGGCGGGATCGGATGCACGACCGGCTGCAGCCCACGTGCATCGTGCGGGACTCCACCCGGGGGCGAAGTGGCCACTTGCCACCCGGCACGCGCTTCGCAAGCGTTGGCGGCCTTGCGCGCTCATCCGTCCATTGCCGTCCTCGGTGCCGTCCTCGCCGTCGTGTCGTCCGGCGAAGGCCTTGCGTCCACCCACCTCCCAACAGCGGGCGGTTGGCGGGCGTTCGGGCCGCTGTTTTCGGACGTCTCGCTGACGTTGGATCCCGGCCAGGGGACGGAGGCGGCGGGGCCCCTTTGGGCCGAGGGCGAGTCCGATGGCGTCCGGTCATGGCGTCTTGCGCCCCTGGTTTCGCGGGAGCAGGACCCTGTGGCGGACCGGGACGAGTGGGACGTGCTGTTTCCGCTGTCCACGTACGACCGGTTCGGGAGCGAGTGGCAGGTGCAGGTGCTGCAAATGTTGCGGTGGTCGGGCGGCGCGACGGTGGACGGCGACGTGAAGCGCCGGCAGACGTTGTTTCCGTTGTACTTCAGGCAACGGAGCCAAAGCGGGACGAACGACTACCTCGCGGTGATCCCGTTCTATGGGAGCGTGAGGAACCGGTTGTTCCGGGACGAGGTGAAGTTTGTCCTGCCGCCGCTGTGGGTGGAGAGCCGCAAGCGCGGGGCGGTGACCAAGAACATCCTTTTTCCCGTGTTCCACGTCCGGAGCGGCGGGGGCGTGCAGGGGTGGCAGGCGTGGCCCTTGGTGGGATCGGAGACGAAGGAGCCGACCGTGCGCACCAACTCGCTGGACGAGGCGGAGGTGGTGCCCGGGCATGCCTTGAAGTTCGCGGCATGGCCGTTCCTGCTGTCCGAGAGGTCCGGCATCGGCGGGGCGAACCCGACGACGAACCTGTTCGCGTTCCCGTGGCACCTGCGGACGCGCTCGCCGCAGATGGACCACACGTGGTGGATGGGTTTCAGCCACCGCACGAACCGGGCGGCGGGGTATGAGGAGTGGGCGTATCCCTGGCCGTTCCTGGGGCATGCGCGGGGTCCGGGGCGGCATGCGAACCGCGTCTTCCCGTTCTGGGGCAAGGCCACGAACGCCACGCAGCAGAGCGACTTCGTCCTCTGGCCCCTGTACACGCACCGGCGCTTGCAGTCGGGCACGCTCGACCGCGAGCGGTTCCGCGTCTTGTTCATGGGGTTCAGTTCCACGCGCGAGGAGGACACGACGACGGGACGTGCGCTGCGGCGGCGGGCGTTGTGGCCCTTGTTCACATGGCGCGAGCAGCCCGATGGCCGGTCGCGCTTGCAGGTGCTCGCGCCGGTGGAGCCGGCCATGCCCGGGAACAAGAGCATCGAGCGCCTGTACTCGCCCCTGTGGTCGGTGTGGCGAAGCGAGTCGGACCCCGCGCGGCGCAAGGCCACGCGATCGCTGTTGTGGAACGTGTGGAGGTGGGAGCGCGCCGGGGACGAGACGCGGGCGTCGGCGGTGTTTGGCCTGGTGCAGACGCGTCGGGACGCGGGCGGGCGTTCATGGAGGGTGCTGGGGTGGCCGATGGGGCGCGGCGGGGTGAAGCCGTCGGCAATCGCCGTTGGCCCCGGGCGGGCGGACGTGGTTCACTCGACGGGTCACTGACATGTTTCGCGACTTGGGAATCATGATCGTCCTGCTGGGGCGCGTGCTGGCGGCGCTGCCCCGGGCGGGTCGGCGTCGGCGGGCGTTTGCCGAGCAACTGCACGAGATCGGCAACGCCAGCCTGCTGATGGCGTCGTTGCTGTCGTTCTTCATCGGGGGGGTGATGTCGTTGCAGGCGGGCACCGTGTTGGTGGAGCGGGGCTTGGGGTCTCAACTGGGCGGGCTCGTGGGGTTGTCCCTGTGCAAGGAGCTGGCCCCGGTGATGATGGCCATCCTGCTGGCCGGGCGGATCGGGTCGTCGATGGCGGCGGAGCTAGGGTCGATGCACGTGTACCAGGAGGTGGACGCGTTGCGGACGATGAACATCTCGCCGGTGGAGTTCCTGGTGCTGCCGCGCGTGCTGGCGTTCACGATCGCGCTGCCGTGCCTGGTGATCTTTGCGAACCTGGTGGGCTGGATGGGCGGGGCGTTGGTGGCGTCGTTCAACCAGAGCGTGGCCGTGCCGGTCGAGAGCTTCATGTCGAACCTGCGCGAGATGATGGAGATGCACGACATCCTGCACGGGCTGCTCAAGGCGTTGGTCTTCGGGGTGGCCGTGTCCACGGTGTGCTGCCATCACGGCCTCCAGACGCGCGGCGGGCCGCGGGGCGTGGGTCGGTCCGTGACCAAGGCCGTGACGAACTCCATCGTGCTGATCCTGCTGCTGGACTACGCGATCACGCGGCTGCTCCTGCCCTTCGACACATGAAGCCCGACGCGTTCCCCCCATCGACGGCGGCCGGGGTCCGGGTGGTTGTGCGCGGCCTCGAGAAGTCGTTCCGTGGCCAGCAGGTGCTGCGGGGCATCGACCTGGAGGTCGCCCCCGGGGAACTGCTGGTCCTGATGGGCCCGAGCGGCTCGGGCAAGTCGGTCTTCCTCCGCCACCTCATCGGGCTCGAGACGCCCGACTCGGGGGAGGTGCTGATCGACGGGCAAGCGCCGACCGAGGATCTTCGCTCGCGGCGTCGGCTGGCGATGGTGTTCCAGAGCGGCGGGTTGCTGAACTCGCTGACCGTGGGGCAGAACGTGGGCCTGTATCTGACGGAGCACCGGCTGGCGACGCCGGACGAGATCCAGCGCATCGTCAAGGAGAAGCTCGCGCTGGTCCGGCTGTCGCCGGATTCGGCCCGCAAGCTCCCGGCGGAGCTGTCCGGCGGCATGCGGCGGCGGGCCGCCATCGCCCGGGCGCTGACGATGGACCCGCAGCTCATCCTGTTCGACGAGCCGACGGCCGAGCTGGACCCGATGGTCGCGCTCACCATCGGCCGCGAGATCGTCTCCCTGAACCGCCGCACGCGGGCCACGACCATCGTGGTCACCCACGACCGCGACCTGGCGTTTGGCATCGCGCACCGCATCGCGTTCCTGGCCGACGGACGCATCGCGGCGGCCGGCACGCCGGAGGAGATGCGGGGGTGCGACCTGCCGCTGCTGCGCGAGTTCCTTGCCGCCGACTTTTCCCCCGAACCCCATCCCACGAACGACGCATGAAGACCTCCCTTGAGACTCGCCTAGGAATGTTTGCGGTGCTGGTGGCCATCGCCGGATTCCTCCTCCTGGAGCTGGGCGGCGGCCTGCATTGGTTCCAGAAGGGCATCACGGTCCGCGCCCGGTTCAATTCCATCCAGGACCTCAAGGTGGGCGATCCCGTGAAGCTGGCCGGCGTCCCCATCGGCCGCGTCACGTCGATCCAGGTGGCGACCGACAAGGTGGAGGTCACGTGCCGCATCGACGGCGACGCGCAGGTGCGCACGGATTCCACGGCCACCATCCGCTTCACCGGCCTGCTTGGGCAGAACCACGTGGCCCTCGACTTCGGGTCCCCCAACGCGCCGGTCGTCGCCAACGACGCCCTCATCCAATCCCGCGAGCAACCCGACCTCGGCACCCTGATGGACAAGCTCCAGGGCGTCGCCGAGGGCGTCCAATCGCTCACGAAGTCCTTCTCGGGCCAGGAGTTGTCGAAGCTGCTCGGTCCGGCCGCCGAGATCCTCAAGGACAACCAGGCCCGCATCACCGGCATCCTCTCCAACGCCCATGCCGTCACGGTCCAGGTGGCGTCCGGGCAAGGGACCGTGGGCCGCCTCCTGTTCGACGACGTCCTGCACCGGAACGCCCTCGCGATGGCCACCAACCTCAACGAGCTCTCCACGGACGCGAAGGTCCTTCTCTCCGACTCGCGCGGCCTGGTCGCGGACGCCCGCAAGATCACGGGCGCCGTGGACAAAGGGGAGGGTTCCGTGGGGCGACTCCTGCGCGACGACACCCTCGCCAAGGAGCTAACAGCCGCCTCGACGGCCCTGCGGGAGATCCTCCAGAAGATCAACTCGGGCCAGGGCTCGGTGGGCAAGCTGGTCAATGACGAGTCGTTCCTTCGCAACGTGAAGATGACCCTCCAGAAGGTGGACAAGGCCACCGAGGGCCTCGAGGACACGGGGCCGCTCCAGGTCATCGGCACCGCCGTCCAGACGCTTTTCTAGCGGCCACACACGCCCCCCCCTGCCCCATGCCCCTCGACCCCGTCCTGGTCCACGAAGCCGTCGCGCGCGCCCTGCGCGAGGACGTGGGCCCGGGCGACGTGACGACGTTGGCGTGCATCCCGGCGGATCGATCGGCCCGCGCCGTGATGCGCGCCCGCCAACCGCTCGTCCTGGCGGGGCTGCCCCTTGCGATCGAGGCCTTCCGGCAGCTTTCGCCGGGCATTGCCTTCGGGTCGCCCGCGCCCGAGGGCGCTCGCCTCGCCCGGGGGGACGCCGCGTTGGTGGCATCGGGGCCCGCGCGGGCGTTGCTGACCGCCGAGAGGACGGCGTTGAACTTCGTCCAGCGCCTCTCGGGGGTCGCCACGCTCGCGGCGCGGTTCGTGGAGGCGGTGCGCGGCACCCGCGCGCGAATCCTCGACACGCGCAAGACCACGCCGGGTTGGCGCGTGTTCGAGAAGCACGCCGTCGCATGCGGCGGCGCCACCAACCACCGCGCGGGACTTTGGGACCTGGTTTTGGTCAAGGACAACCACCTCGCCGCGCTGGCCGGCGAGCCGCCCGACCCCGTCACCGCCGCCGTGCGTCGGGCCCGCGCCCTCTACCCGTCCCTGCGGGTCGAGGTGGAGGCGGACAACCTGGACCAGGTGCGCCTCGCGGTCGCGGCCGGCGCGGACATCGTGCTCCTGGACAACATGGGGCCCGAGATGCTGCGCGAGGCCGTGGCCCTCGTCGGGGGCCGTTGCCAGACCGAGGCGTCCGGCGGCGTCAACCTGGACACGGTCCGCGCCATCGCCGAGACGGGCGTGGACTTCATCTCCTGCGGGGCCATCACCCATTCCGCGCCGGCGGCGGACCTCGCGCTCGACTTCGAGTGAACCCCGACGTGCAAATCCTGCGGGGCCTGCGCATGGCGGGGGAAGCGGGTGCGTCCGGCGCGGCCTTGGCGAAGCAACTGGGGGTCAGCCGGGCGGCCGTGTGGAACCGGATCGAGGACCTCCGCCGCCATGGCTACGAGATCGAGGCGAGCCCGCACCATGGCTACATCCTGCGGGCCAGCCCGGACGCCCTGCACGGCGACGACCTGATGGCGCGCCTTCCGTCGCCCAAGGCCATCGGGCGGGACATCCGCGTTTTCACCGAGACCGCGTCCACGAACGACGTCGTGGAGAAGCTCGCGCGCGACGGCCTGCCCGAGGGCGCCGTGGTGTTTGCCGAGGCGCAGTCCGGGGGACGAGGTCGCCTGGGCCGCACGTGGGTTTCGCCGGCCGGCGTGGGCCTGTGGTTTTCCATCCTGCTGCGGCCGCGGCTTCACCCGACCTCCGCCACGCAGCTCACCGTGCTTGCGGCGGTCGCGGTCGCCCGGGCCATCGAGCGCCAAACCACGCTGCGCCCGGCGATCAAGTGGCCCAACGACGTGCTCGTCGGGCATCGCAAGGTGGCCGGGATCCTGCTGGAGATGTCCGCCGAGCTGGATCGCATCCGCCATGCCGTCCTGGGGATCGGGATTGACGTCAACGTCCCTGCCGAGGCGTTCCCGGAGTCGATCCGGACGGTCGCGACCTCGCTGGCGGCGGAGGCCGGCCACCCCATCGACCGGCCCGCGCTGGCGACGCAGGTGTTGGCCGAGCTGGACCATCTTTATGCGCGGCTCAACGCCGGCGACTTCCACGAGGTGGGGGATGAATGGATGCGACGCTGCTCGACGCTGGGCCAGCACGTGACGATCCACATGGGACCCCGCGCCGTCGCGGGGCGCGCGGAGGCCCTCGACGAGGACGGGGCGCTCCTGGTGCGAACGGAGCACGGCGTCCTGGAGCGCATCGTGGGCGGCGACGTGACGCTGGATCGCCGCGCATGATCCTCCTCCTCGACATCGGCAACACCCATGCGCACGTCGGGCTCGCCACCCCGGGACGCATCATCCGCGTCCATGACATCCCGACGCGGGACGTCCTGGCAGGCCACCTCGCGAACCGCCTGCGCGGACTCTACCCGGGCGTTCGCCTCGGGGGCGCGGCGATGGCGTCGGTCGTCCCCCGCGCATCGGGGTTCGCCCGGGAAGTGGTTCGGAGGCTTTCGGGGAAGCCGCCCTTGGAGCTCACCCCGGGGACGGTCCGAGGCATCACCGTCGATTACCCGCGTCCGGCCTCCATTGGCCAGGACCGGTTGGCGAACGCCATGGCCGCGCGGGCACGGTTTGGCGCGCCCGTGGTGGTCGTGGACTTCGGGACGGCGGTGACCTTCGACGTCGTGTCCGCCGCGGGCTCCTACGTGGGCGGCGTCATTGCCCCGGGGTTGTCAGCCATGACGGACTACCTGCATGAGAAGACCGCGTTGCTGCCGCGCATTCGCATCCGGGAGCCCCGGTCATCGATCGGGCGTTCGACGCGGGAGGCGATGCTCGTCGGAGCGGTGCATGGGTATCGTGGCCTGGTGCGGCAGGTCATCTCCGGGCTGCGCGAGGAACTGGGGCATGGCGCGTTGCCGGTCGTCGCCACCGGCGGCTACGCCCGCTTGATGGCGCGCGCCCTTCCGGAGATCACCGCCGTCGCGCCCAACCTGACCCTCGAAGGCCTGCGCCTGCTCTGGCTCCAGCACCATCCGCTCCCGGGCCGCCCGCGCCGGGCTCGACTCCCAAAAAACCCCTGACATCCCCCGCTGGATGACGTTGCATCCGACGTCTTTTTTGAAGCCATGCCAAAACGCACGGACATCCACACGGTCCTGATCATCGGCGCGGGGCCCATCATCATCGGACAAGCCTGCGAGTTCGACTACTCGGGGACGCAGGCCTGCAAGGCGCTGCGCGAGGAGGGCTACCGCGTCGTGCTCGTGAACTCGAACCCGGCCACGATCATGACCGACCCCGAGTTCGCCGAGCGGACGTACATCGAGCCGATTCATCCGGAGGTCATCGAGAAGATCATCGTTCGCGAGAAGGCCGAGATGGAGCGGATGGGCGCGCAGGGCAAGCTGGTGCTGCTGCCGACCCTTGGGGGCCAGACCGCGCTCAACACGGCGATGGCGCTCCACAAGTCCGGGGCCCTCGAGCGGCACGGCGTGGAGATGATCGGCGCCAAGGCGGACGCGATTCATCGCGGCGAGGACCGCGAGGCCTTCAAGCAACTCATGCTGAAGATCGGCCTGGACGTCCCGATCTCCGGCACGGCCCACAACATGGAGGAGGCCCGCGCCGTCGCGGACCGCATCGGGCGCCTTCCCTTGATCATCCGCCCGGCCTTCACCCTGGGGGGCACGGGCGGCGGCATCGCCTACAACACCGAGGAGTTCGAGGAGATCGCCAAGCGCGGCATCGACCTGTCGCCGGTGTCCGAGATCCTCGTCGAGGAATCCCTCCTTGGTTGGAAGGAGTACGAGATGGAGGTCATGCGCGACCGCGCGGACAATTGCGTGATCGTCTGCTCCATCGAGAACTTCGACCCCATGGGCGTGCACACGGGCGACTCGATCACCGTCGCCCCCATCCAGACGCTCACGGACAAGGAGTACCAGATCATGCGGGACGCCTCGTTCGCGGTGATACGGGCCGTGGGCGTCGAGACGGGCGGTTCCAACATCCAGTTCTCCGTCGATCCGGCGACGGGGCGGATGATCGTGATCGAGATGAACCCCCGGGTGAGCCGGTCCTCGGCGCTGGCGTCCAAGGCCACGGGCTTCCCCATCGCCAAGATCGCCGCCAAGCTCGCCGTGGGATACCTCCTGGACGAGATCCGCAACGACATCACGCGCGAGACGCCGGCGTCCTTCGAGCCCACGATCGACTACGTCGTCACCAAGATCCCGCGGTTCGCCTTCGAGAAGTTCCCCCAGGCGGACCCCACGCTCACCACGCAGATGAAGTCCGTCGGCGAGGCCATGGCCATCGGGCGCACGTTCAAGGAATCCTTCCAGAAGTGCCTCCGCTCCCTCGAGATCGGCCGCTCCGGCCTGGGCGGCGACGGCAAGCCATGGCGCGTCGGGTCCGAGGTGTACGGGGACCGCGACGTCCTCCCCCGCGACCTGATCACCCGCAAGCTTTCCGTCCCCAACGCCGAGCGCGTCTTCTTCATCCGGCATGCGTTCCGGGCCGGCTTCTCCGAGCAGGAGGTCCACGACCTCACCAAGATCGACCCTTGGTTCCTCCGCCAGATGCGCGAGATCGTGGACCTGGAGGAGGAGATCGCCCGGAGCGCCGCCTAGCGTCGTGGCGCCCACGGCGGAGCCGCCATGGATCCCGTCGTTCTTTCGGATTCGTTCTTCCAGAAGACCGCAGGCTGGGAGGCCGTGCAGCACGCGCGCCTGCTCCTGGGCCATGGCCACGTCTTGTCGTCGAACTGGACCCCACCCCTCCTCAAGGGGGTCGTCCAGGCGGGCGACACGTCCTATCGCGCCGGCCTCGTCATCAAGTCCGAGATCGACGTCGAGAACCTCTGCACCTGCCGCCAGTCCCGGGAACTGGGCACCATCTGCCCCCATGCGGTCGCCGTAGGCCTCCATTGGCTCCGGCCCGCGGCCACCGCCGCGAACCGGGTCGCAGGGCGCCCCGCGACGTCCCCGGTGGCGTCCCCGCAGCCAGCCAGCGCAAGGCCTTCCGTCCCCGCGCCGCCCGCCCGCGCCCTCCAACGGACCCCGCACGGCAAGCCCCTCGTCGTTCACGTCGTCTTGCCGCCCAACTTCGCCGAAGCCATCCAACGCGGCCGCCTGGCCCTCGTCCTGGAAGGCGTGTCCGGACAGGACCGCGCCCCGCTGGACGCGTGGGTCCGACGGGGTGACTTCGCGCTGGCCCCGGAGGACGAGGCGGTGGTCGCGGCGGCGGAGGTTGTGGCGCGGGGCCACACGCCGGGCATGCTCCAGGTCCCGTTGGCCGATGCCTCCCCGCTCCTCGCCGCCCTGGCGGGATTCCCGCGGGTGACGTTGGGCCGTTCCCAGCGGTTCGTGATCTCGTCGGGCGCCGCGGCGCTTCCCATCGAGGCGCGACTCCAGGACGACGGCACCATCACGCTGGCGTTGCGCGTCGGTTCCAAGGCCCCGGCCCTTGTTCCGATCGGGCCCGCCCTGTGGGTGGTGCATGGCCCGCCGGACCCCGGCATGGCCCCGGTGACCCTGCCGCCGTCCGTCCGGGCGATCCTGCAAGGGCCGGTGACGCTGTCGCGTCCGCAGGTCCCGTTGTTCCTGTCGCGTGACTGGCCGGCGCTGGCCGCATCCGCGTCGTTCGACTCCAACTTCAGGCCTGAGGACTTCGAGCTGACGCCGGAGCCTCCGAAGTTCGTCCTCGGGCTGGCGGGCGGCCTTGCCCAGCTCCATGCCACGCTCCAGTGCGCCTACGGCCCGCGCATCATGACGCTGGGCGTGACGCAGGCGGGCGAGGCCGCGTGGATTCCCGACCCGGCCCATCCTCGCCGGTATGGGACGCGGGACCTTGCCGCCGAGCAGGCGGCCAGCCTGCGACTGCGCCAGGCCGGTTTCGCCGGGCCCGACGCGCAGGGCCGGTGGCAGCTCGTGGGCCAGGACCGCGTCGTCGCGTACTTCGCACGCGTCCATCCCCGTCTTGAACGCGAGTGGACCGTCCACCTGGAGGAACGGCTGGATCGCTCCGCGAAGGCCTCGTTCGAGCGCATCACGCCCCGCCTCGCCATCACGCCCAGCGGCGAGCAGTGGTTCAACCTCGACGTCGCCTACGCGGCGGAGTCCGGGGCCGTCATCCCGGCCTCGGAGATCCAGCAGCTCCTGCGGGGCGGGTCCCGAAGGCTTCGCAACGGCAAGCTGGCCCTCATCGACTCGGGCGCGGTGGAGGAACTCCAGGAGATCCTCGTGGACGCGGCCCCGGAGCAACGGGACGGGGCGACCGAGGGCACCCGTTACCGGATGGACAACGCCCAGGCCGGCTTCCTAGCGGCGAGCGTGCAGGACGCGGGGCTTGCGTTGAAGGCCCCGGACGCATGGCGGGCCAAGGCCCGTGCCGCCACCGGCGAGGTGCGGCTGGAATGCCCCCACCTCGGCGCGCTCGAGGACGTCCTGCGCCCGTACCAACGCCAGGGCGTCGCGTGGCTTCGCTTCCTCCGCGACGAGGGGTTCGGCGGCGTGCTGGCCGACGAGATGGGCCTTGGCAAGACCCTGCAAGTCCTGGCGCACCTGGCCGCCGTCCGGGCGTCGAGCCCTGCCGACGGACGTCGCCCGAGCCTGGTCGTGTGCCCAACGTCCCTCGTCTTCAACTGGGCGGCCGAGGCGCGTCGATTCACGCCCGGGCTGGAGGTCGTCGTGCTGCACGGGCCGGGTCGGCGCGCCCTGTTGCCGCGGGTGCCGACGGCGGACCTTGTCGTCACGTCGTACGCGCTGGTCCGGCGGGACCTGGACGCCCTCCGGCAGCATGAGTTTGACACGGTCATCCTCGACGAGGCCCAGCACATCAAGAACCGGGGCACGCAGAACGCGCAGTCCGTGAAGGCGCTCCGCTCGGGGCATCGCCTGGTCCTCACGGGGACGCCCCTGGAGAACTCGGTGCTCGACCTCTGGTCGCTCATGGACTTCCTCATGCCCGGCCACCTGGGCAGCGCCGACGACTTCCGCGAGCGCTACGAGGCACCCATCGCCCGCGAACGCGACAAGGCCGCGATGGCGCGGCTGTCGCGTCGCATCCGCCCCTTCCTCCTGCGTCGCCTCAAGCGCGACGTGGCGGCGGACCTGCCGCCGCGGATCGAGCAGGTCAGCTACTGCGACCTCACGGAGGAGCAATCCGCCGTCTATCGCCAGCTCCTGGAGGCCACCCGCAAGGAGGTCCAGGACGCGGTCGGGCCCAACGGGCTGGCGCGCGGCCGCATGCTGGTGCTGACGGCGCTCCTCCGCCTGCGGCAGGCGTGCTGCGACCTGCGCCTGCTGCGGCCGGACGCCGCCGACGTGACGCACGGCGGCAAGGTGCAGCTCTTCAACGAGCTCCTCGACGAGGTCCTCGACGGCGGCCATCGAGCGCTCGTGTTCAGCCAGTTCACGTCCATGCTCGCCCTGCTCCGCGACGAGCTGGACCAGCGCGGCGTCCCGTTCTGCTACCTCGACGGCTCGACGACCGACCGCGCCGGGGTGGTCCAACGGTTCCAGTCCGACGCCGCCATCCCGGTGTTCCTGATCTCGCTCAAGGCCGGCGGGGTGGGCCTCAACCTGACCGGGGCGGACACCGTGATTCACTTCGACCCCTGGTGGAACCCGGCAGTCGAGGACCAGGCGACGGACCGTGCCCACCGCATTGGCCAGTCCAGGGTCGTCACCAGCTACAAGCTGATCGCGCGGGGCACCGTCGAGGAAAAGATCCTCTCGTTGCAGCAACGGAAGCGCGAGCTGGTGGCCGCGACGCTGACGGGCGAGGACGCCCTCGCCGGGAGCCTTTCGTGGGACGAGATCCAGGAGCTGCTCGCCTGACGGCGCCGGCGACGCGGTCGGCCTCGCCGTCTTCAATGGGCGCGCGTTTCCGGGTTGAAAGCGTGGGTCTTGGGCGGCCAGCCTCGCGGCACGAAGCATGAAGTCCGGCCGTTCCCTTGCGTGGGTCTCGCTGCTGGCGATGGCGGCTTTGGCGTGCCTGTTGTGGGCGACGTCGCGGCCGCCGGGAAGCACATCCTCGCGGCCCTTGCTGGTGTATTGCGCGGCGGGCCTCAAGGGGCCGGTGGAGGCGGCGGCGAAGGCCTACGAGAAGGAGACGGGCACGGCGGTGCAGCTTCAGTTCGGCGGGTCAGGCGCCTTGCTTTCCAACCTGCGCGTCTCGGGCCAGGGCGACGTGTTCGTGGCGGCGGACGCATCGTTCATCGAGGTGGGCCGGACGAACCAACTCTTGGCCGAGGTGTTGCCCTTGGCGCGCCTGACGCCCGTGGTGGCGGTGCCGAAGGGCAACCCCCGGGGCGTGGCGTCCGTCGCGGACCTGCTGCGGCCGGGCACGCGCGTGTCGATGGCCAACCCGGACGCGGCGGCGATTGGCGCCGTGGTGCGGGCGGCACTGATGCGGACGGGGCAGTGGCCGGCGTTGTCGGGCGCGGCGACGGTGTTCAAGCCGACGGTGAACGACGTGGCCAACGACGTGAAGGTGGGGGCCGTGGACGCCGGGTTGGTGTGGGACGCGACGGCGGCGCAATACCCTGAGCTGCACGCCGTGCGCGCGCCGGAGCTGGCCGGGGTGTCGTCGGAGGTCGCCGTGGCCGTGCTGCGGTCGTGCACGCAGCCGGCGGCGGCCCTTGCGTTTGCTCGGTACCTCGGCGCGCGGGACCGAGGTCTGCCGGAGTTCGAGAAGGCGGGGTTCTCGGTGTTGCCGGGCGACGCCTGGGCGGCGCGGCCGGAGGTCGTGGTGTACAGCGGCGCGGTGAATCGGACGGCGCTCGAGCCCCTGCTGGCGGAGTTCGAGGCGCGGGAGGGCGTCCAGGTCACGCGGGTGTACAACGGGTGCGGGATCCTGACGGCGCAGATTCGGTCGGGGCAACGCCCGGATGCGTACATGGCCTGCGACACGTCGTTCATGACGACCGTGTCGAACTGGTTCGGACCCTCGACGGACATGGCGCGGACGTCGCTGGTGTTGCTGGTGAAGCGCGGCAACCCGCTGGGGTTGCGGGGGCTGGAGGACCTGGCGCGGCCCGGGGTGCGGGTCGGCATCGCCCAGGAGCAGCAGTCGGCGCTGGGATCGCTGACGGCGCGCGTGCTGCGGTCGCGGGGCCTCCTGGAACGGGTGCGCCCGAACGTGCGCGTGGAGACGCCGACGGGCGACCTGCTCGTGAACCAGATGCGGGGCGGCGGCCTGGACGTGGCGGTGGTCTATGCGGTCAACGCGAGGTCGGCGCGCGAGGCGTTGGACGCGGTCGCGGTGGATGGGCCCGAGGCGGTGGCGACCCAGCCCTATGCGGTGGGCGCGGGAAGCGCGAACGCCCGGTTGATGGGGCGCCTCGGCGACCGGTTGCGATCCGAGGCGGGCCGGGCGCGTTTTCAAGAGGCAGGCTTTGACCAGCCATGAAGGAGGGCCCCGCACGCGAGGCAGGAGATCGGGACGCCACAGGGCTTCGACCGTCGCGCGACGCAGGGTTTCTCGCGGCGCTGGCGGTGCTCGGGGGCACCTACGTGGCGTTGCTGGCCGCGACGATGGCGGCCGACGTCCTGTACACGACGCCGGGCCACCTGTGGCGCGCGTTGCAAAGCCCAGAGATCCGCCATGCGGTCCGGCTCTCGTTGCTCAGCAGCACGCTGACGACGCTGTTGTCGCTGTGGGTGGCGGTGCCGATTGGCTACCTGATGACGCGATACCGGTTCCGGGGCCACGGGGTGGTGGACGCCTTGCTGGACATCCCCATCGTGCTGCCGCCCCTCGTCATCGGGCTGAGCCTCCTCATCCTGTTCCAGCTCGCGCCGCTGCGGGCGCTGGAGCGGGTGTTCCCGGTGACGTACGCCGTGCCGTCGGTGGTGCTGGCCCAGTTCATGGTCGCATGCGCGTTCGCGGTGCGGACGCTGCGGGCCACGTTCGAGTCGATCGACCCAAGGCCGGAGCAGGTGGCGTGGACGCTGGGTTGCTCGCGGTCGGAGGCGTTCTGGCGCGTCGTGTTGCCCTCGGCGCGGCGCGGCATCCTGACGGCGGCGACGCTGGCATGGGCGCGGGCGCTGGGGGAGTTCGGCCCCATCCTCGTGTTCTCGGGGGCGACGCGGATGCGGACGGAGGTGTTGCCGACCACGGTGTTCCTGGAGTTGAGCGTGGGGAACCTGGAGGCGGCCGTGGCGGTGTCGTTGCTGATGGTGGGCGCGGCCGTGGCCGTGCTGTGGATGATCCGGGCGCGGGGGAACGCGTCGGTCCTGGGGAGGGCGGCATGATCGAGTTGGACCAGGTGACGGTGCGTGCCGGGTCGTTCGAGCTGAGGGACGTCTCGATGCGCATCCCGGCGGGGAGCCATGCGGCGTTGATGGGTAGGACGGGCTCGGGGAAGACGACCTTGATGGAGGCGATCTGCGGCTTGCGCCCGGTCACGGCGGGACGGGTGTGGATCGACGGACGTGACGTGACGACGGCGGTCCCGGGGACGCGGGGGGTGGGCTTGGTGCCGCAGGATGCGGCGTTGTTCGGGCACTTGACGGTGCGGGAGCACCTGACGTTCGCGCTGGAGCTGCGGGGCTGGACGGCGGAGGCCATGGCCGCGCGGGTGGAGGCCCTTTCGGGATGGCTGGGGATCGGCGGCTTGCTGGACCGCCTGCCCGCCGGGTTGTCCGGGGGCGAGGCCCAGCGGGTGGCCTTGGGCCGGGCCTTGTCGTTCCACCCGCGCGTGCTGTGCCTCGACGAGCCTTTGTCCGCGTTGGACGACGACACGCGCGAGGGCGTGTGCGGGTTGCTCGAAGAGACGCGACGGAGGGAGGGCGTGACGGTCTTGCACATCACGCACAACCGATCGGAGGCGGCAAGGTTGGCGGACGTAATGCTGAGGCTGAGGGATGGACGAGTGGAACTGGAGGCCTGACGGGCACCTGCCCGATCTCGGGCGGGACGAGCAGGAGACCTACGCGTGGCAGATGGACGTCACGGGGCTGGGCGAGGCGGCGCAGCGCCGGCTGAAGGCCGCGACGGTGATGGTGTCGCGCGTGGGCGGCCTGGGAGGCGTGGTGGCGATGCAGCTCGCGGCGGCGGGCATCGGGAGGCTGGTGCTGGCGCACGGCGGGGTGGTCAAGGCATCGGACCTCAACCGTCAATTGTTGATGTCGGCGGACGCCGTGGGGACGCCCCGCATGGGGTGCATCGTGGACCGCATTCGCGCGTTGAACCCGCGCGTGGCGGTGGTGGCGGAGCCCCGTCATGTGACGGAGTCGAATGCAGCGCGGCTGGTGGGGCTGGCGGACGTGGTGGTGGATTGCGCGCCGTTGTTTGCGGAGCGGTACCTGATGAATCGGGAGGCGATGCGTCGGGGCATCCCCATGGTGGAGGCGGCCGTGCGCGACCTGGAGCTGCACGTCACGACCTTCCAACGAGGGACGACCGGCTGCCTGCGATGCCTGTATCCCGACGACAGCACGGAATGGCGCCGCCGGTTTCCCGTGGTGGCCCCGGTGCCGGGGGTGGCAGGCTCGTTGGCGGCGATGGAGGTGTTGAAGGTGCTGACGGGCATGGGCCGGCCATTGCTGGGGCGGATGTTGGTGGCAGACCTTGGGACGCTGGAGTTCCGAACGTTGAAACTTCACCGGATCGTGGATTGTCCCGTTTGCGGCCAGGGGGCAACCTGTTGAACGAGCGCGATGCAAATTCCTTGGGCCAGCTTTGCCGGGACGATTCAGTTGGGTCGGTCATGCTGGCTTGATCTGCTTTCGCCATCCCTTCCCCCCCAACCGCATCGTTGCCGCTTCGATGCGATGGGCGTTTGCCTGCGCTGGCTCGTGGCGTCGTGGATGGCCACGGGCGTCGTGCTGGCGTGCCGCTACACGGTTCGTGACACGGGCTTCGTGGACCTGGGCACGCCGCCGTACCGGCTGGTGTGGTCGGTCCCGCCGGGCTTCCCGGAGGCGGCCCAACGCGACCTTTCGGCGGCGGCCACGGCCGTGCTGGCGGAGGGCAACGTGCGGCTCGAGAAGTCCGAGGCCCGCGCGGGCGAGGGCTCCGCGCTCCAGTTGATCGACCCCGAGGGACGCGCCCTGGCCCTGGGGCCCGTGGAGCCCGGGGCGGATCCGTTCCGCTTGCTGGAGGGGGTGGTGGCGTCGCGCGTGCGCGAGCAGGTGCTGGTGGAGTGCCTGCGCGGCTACGCGGTGGCCCTGTTGGTGGAGGGGACCGACGCGGCCGCCAACGCGCGCGCGGCCGAGGCCGCGAGGTCGGCGCTCGCAAGCGTCGAGGCCCTGCAACCCGGCATGCCCAAGCCCGTGGACCAGCCCGCGAAGCTCCTCGTGGTGCCGTCGGCCGGGGTGGCGTCGGAAAAGATCCTCGTATGGGCGCTGGGGCTCGAACCGGCCGTGACGACGGAGCCTCGAATGGCGTTGCTCTATGGGCGCGGGCGTCGGTTGGGCACCGCCTTGGAGGGCCCCTTGATCACGGCGACGACGCTGCGGGAGCGGTTGGTGTTGGTGGGGCAGGATTGCGAGTGCGACCTCGACCGCGGGTGGTTGAGGGGGCCGTTGGTCCCGGCGCGGTGGGACGCCTCGTTGCAGCAGGCGGCCTTGAAGGCGCTCGGGTTCGACCCGGAAAACCCCATGATCCGGGCGGAGGTCAGCCGCATTGTCGAACGGGGGCCCGTGGACGGGCAGAAGCGAAAGATCGCGGGAACGTCCCAGGCGCTGGGCTACGCGGAGGAGGTGGTGGAGGCGGCCGAGGGGAACGCGGCCGAGGGCAACGGCGGGGAGGCCTCCATCCGCGCGGGCCAGGGGGACCGGGGCAGGACGCGGGCGACGTGGGCGACGTGGGCCTGGGGCGTGGCGGGCGGGCTGGCGTTGTGCGTCCTCGGGACGGCGTTGTGGCTCGTGCGGAAGGGGGGGCGGTCGTGAGGGGGTTGGCCTTGGTCCTGCGCGAGCTGGGGCATCGTCCGGTGAACGCAGGTTTGTCAGTCCTGGGCCTGGGGGCGGGCGTGGCGTTGATGGTGGTGGTGCACCTGCTGGCCACGGCGGCGGAACGCGAGACGCGACGCGTGGTCCGGGACATGGGCTTCAACCTTCGCATCATCCCCCGCGACACGGACATCGGGCGCTTCCACGAGCTGGGGCATTCGGAGGGCACGCTGGCGGAGGACGCGGCGACGCGGCTCGCGGCGGGGGCCGGCACGTTCGTGTCGTTCAATCACCTGACGCCGACGCTGGAGCGTTGGACGAACGTGCTGGGTCGCGACGCCTTGGTGACGGGCCTGGGCGCGGCGATCACGGGGCCCGGGGAACGGAAGGCGCCCATGGGCTTCACCGTGGGTGCGGGACGGGCGTGCCTGGGCGCCGCCGTGGCCCGGCGTCTGGGGTTGAAGCCGGGCGGGTCGCTGGAGGTGGCGGGACGGACGTTGCAGGTGGAGAAGGTGCTGGCCGAGGCGGGCAACGTGGACGACGTGCGCGTGTACACGTCGTTGGCGGATGCCCAGGCGATCCTGGGGTTGCCGGGGCGCATCTCCGAGATCCGGGCGATCGACTGCCTTTGCCTGACGTCGGACCGCGACCCCCTGGGCCAGTTGCGCGAGGCGCTGGGGAGGATCCTGCCGGAGGCGCAGGTGCTTCAACTGAGGGCCATCGCCGACGCCCGGGCGCGGCAACGCCAATCGGCCGAGGGGTTCGCGGCGTTGGCGACGCCGCTGACGTTGGTCGTCGCCGGGGCTTGGACGGGCGTCCTCGCGTTCCTCAACGTCCGGGAACGCCGGGCGGAGATCGGGCTGTGGCGGGCGTTGGGAAGCGGCTCCGGACGCGTCTTGCTGCTGTTCCTGGGCCGGGCCGTGGTGATCGGGCTGGCGGGTGCGGCGTTGGGAGGCGCGGCGGGAACATGGGCCGGGCTGCATTTCGGGCCGACGCTCTACCCCGTGACGTCGGCGGCTCTGGCCCCGGACTGGGCATGGCTGGCACGGCTGGGGTGGATGACGCCCGCCTTCGCGGCGTTGGCCTGCCTCGTGCCGGCCGCGATGGCGGTCGCGCAGGACCCTTCGGAAACCCTTCGCGCCGACTAACCCATGATCACGTGCAACAGCCTGGCGAAGGTCTATCGCACGCCCGACGGGCGCGAGGCGGGCATTCGCGACGTGTCGTTGGGGGCCGACGCGGGCGAGATGGTCGTCGTGCGGGGCCCGAGCGGATGCGGGAAGTCCACGTTGTTGCTGGCGCTGGGCGGGATGCTGCGACCGGACTCGGGCCGGGTCATGCTCGGCGGCGTGGACGTGTACGCGGCGTCGGCGGGCGAGCGGGGGAGGCTGCGGGCGACGACGGTGGGCTTCGTGTTCCAGATGTTTCACCTGGTGCCTTACCTCCCGGTGCGCGGGAACGTCCTGGCGGGCCTGCCGCGGGTGACCCGCGAGGGCGAGGCCCGGGCGGATGCGTTGCTGGAGGAGCTGGGGCTGGCGGGGCGACGGGATGCCATGCCGGCCACGCTGAGCGCAGGCGAACGCCAGAGGACGGCGTTGGCACGGGCGCTGGCCAAGGCCCCCAGGCTGCTCCTTGCGGACGAGCCGACGGGCAACCTCGACCCCGCGAACGCGCGCATCGTGTTCGAGCGCATGGACCGGTTTCGCCGAGAGGGCGGCGCCGTGCTCGTGGTGACGCATGGCGCCGACGCGACGCCGTTCGCGACGCGGACCTGGGAGGCGACCGGGACCGGTGCGCCGTGCGGCTTCCGTCGCGCAGGCGTGGCTGGGGAGGGCGATGACGGTGCGACACGGGGGATGTTTTCATGAAGACCGAGGACGCAGGGGCAACAACGGCGGCGCGGCATGTCCGGCGTCGGTCATGGAGGGCGCGGGCGTGTGCCGCGGCAGGGTGGGCGACCCTGGCGACCCGGGCGTTGCAGGCCGCCGACTGGCCCACCTATGGGGGCGACTACGCGCGGTCGCAGGTGTCGCCGGACCCGCTCCCCGGGCGTCCGGTCGAGTCCTGGAAATGGACCTCGGAGCATCCGCCGCAGCCGGCGTGGCAGGGCGAGGCCAAGTGGGACGGGTGGAACAAGGTGTATGACCTGAAGCCGCGGCAGGGCTTCGACCGGGCCTTCCACGCGGTGATTGCCGGCGACCGCGTGTACTTCGGTTCCTCGGCGGACGACCAGGTGCGGTGCCTCGACGCGGCGACGGGGAAGGAGCAATGGACGTTCTACACCGAGGGGCCCGTGCGGCTCGCGCCGACCCTGCACGAGGGTCGGGCGTACTTCGGTTCCGACGACGGCTGCGTGTATTGCGTCGATGCGCGCTCGGGCAAGGAGGTGTGGAAGGCGCGGGCGACCCCGACGGACCGACGGATCCCGGGCAACGGCCGGATGATCTCGGCCTGGCCCGTGCGGACCTCGGTGGTGGTCCAGGACGGCGTGGTGTACACGACGGCGGGCATGTTCCCGGCGGAGGGCGTGCACCTCGTGGCCCTCGACGCCAAGACCGGCGCGGAGAAATGGCGTCGGGTGCAGAACGACCTTCCGGCGCAGGGTTACTTGCTGGCGTCGAAGACCCGGTTGTACGTGCCCGCGGGGCGCAACAACCCGGCCGTGTGCGACGTGCAAGACGGCAGGCGGCTGCGCGTCGTCGAGGGCGCCGGCGGCACCTACGCGTTGCTCACGGGCGACTTGCTCGTCTTCGGCCCGGGCAAGACGGGGCAACTCGGCGCCGTCGAGGAGGGCGCCGGCGACCAGTTGGCGACCTTCCAGGGCAACCACATCGTCGTGACCGCCCAGCGCTCCTACCTGCACTCGGACACGGAGGTGACGGCGCTGGACCGGGCCCGGTACCTGGAGCTGGCACGCGAGCGACGGCGGCTGACGACCGAGCAGTCGGCGTTGGCCAAGAAGCTCAAGCAGGCCGGGAAGAAGGGGGCGGGCGACGCATCGCCCGACGACATCAAGGCGCGGCTGACGGAGCTGGGGAGGCGGATCGACGAGGCGACGACGGCCTTGGACCGGTGCCAGCTCTGGAAGGTGCCGTCGGCGTGGCCGCACAGCCTGTTGCTGGCGGGCGACACGTTGGTGCTGGGCGGGCGCAACGAGGTGGCGGGACTGCGGGTCGCCGACGGTTCCGTGGCATGGCGCCTGCCCGTCGATGGGATCGCCCACGGCCTCGCGGCCGCGCAGGGGGCGCTGTACGTGAGCACGGACAAGGGCGCGATCCATCGACTCGGGGCGGCCCGGTCACGATGAGGGGATTTCAACGATGAAGGCATGGAAGGCATGGGCTTGGGTCGTGGCGACGGCATGGCTGGCGCGCGCGGCCGAGACGGGGTTGATGGGGCACTGGGAGTTCTCGCCCGACCGGGGGCAGAACTCCGGCATGCGGGCCGTCGTGGGCAAGGAGGTTTCCTTCTCCGGCGGCGTGCGCTTGGTGAAGGACCCCGGGCCGCCGCGGGCGGAGCTGTCGGGACGCGACGAGCGCATCGTGGTCTCGGCGGGGCTGGATCGCTCGCTGCTGCCCTCCCGCGAGATGACGGCGGAGGCGTGGGTTCGCGTGGACCGCGTGACGGACTGGGGCGGCTTCGTGGGCGCGGTGCAGGACAACGGGGACTTCGAGCGCGGTTGGGTGCTCGGCTTCGTGAAAGGCTCGTTCTCGTTCGCCCTGGCCTCGGCCCAGGGCGGCCGATTGACCTACCTCACGTCGCCCTCCGCCCTCGCCACCAACACCTGGCATCACGTGGCCGGGACGTATGACGGGACGGCGATGACCCTCTACGTGGACGGCCGGGCGGTGGCTTCCTCGTCGGCCCAGTCGGGCGACATCCTGTATCCGCCGTCGGCGTCCTACGTGATCGGGTCGTACCAGGACGACGACGAGCGATACGCGTTGGCGGGAGCCTTGAACGAGGTGCGCGTGTACCGGCGGGCCCTGGGCGCGGACGAGGTGGCCGGACATCATGCGGCCAAGCGGCCGGTGTTCCCGGCACCGTCGCCGGCCCCGCGCCTGTTCAAGCCCACCTTCGGGCCGTTCGTGGACTGGCTGGACCGGAAGGCGGCGGTGGTGACGTGGGAGACGGACCGGGCGCAGCCGACCCGCCTGCGGCTGGAGCTGCCCGACGGGCGGGAGGTGGAGCTGGGCGACCGGACGTCGCGCACGAGCCACTCGGTGGTGTTGCAGGGGCTGGAGCCAGACCAGGAGCATCACTACCGGCTGGTGGCCCCGGACGAGGGCGGGCGCGCGGTGGTGACGCGCCGGTACCAGTTCGACACGACCTTCTACTACCGGCCGGCGCGTCCCGCGCTGCGCGAAGGCGACGCGGGGGGCGCGGCGGCCGAGCTGGCGAACACGTTGCGAATCCGGGACGGCTACGCGCTGGTGTTGGGCGCGGCCGACGCGGGCCTGGCCGGCGAGCTGGCACGCGTGACCTCCATGGACGTCGTGCTGGCGGAGCCCGACGCCAAGCGGGCGCTCTCGATGCGCCGGGAGTTGTCGGCGTCGGGCTTGCAAGGCGTGAAGGCCACGGTCCAGCAGGTCAACGGGACCTCGCTGCCGTTCGGCGACCTGTTGTTCAACCTCGTGGTCCTGGCCGGCAAGCGACCGCCATCGATCCCAGCCTCCGAGCTGTACCGCGTGCTTCGTCCGGCGGGCGGGGCCCTGGTGGTGCACGGGGACGACGTGGACGTGGCGGCGTATCGCCAGTGGATGGCGGGCTCGCCCCTCGCGGGCGCGGGGCCGCTCCCCCGCCCGGTCGGCCGCATGCCGCTGGTCCTGGAGCGGGGCAAGCTGCCGGGCGCGGGCGAGTGGGGGCACCAGTACGGCGGGCCGGACAACTCGTCGTGCTCGCAGGACGAGCTGGTGAAGGGGGACTTGCAGGTGGCGTGGTGGGGCGATCCCGGCCCGCGCCCGATGCCCGACCGCGGCAACCGCAACCCCGCGCCGTTGTCGGTGAACGGCCGGTTGTTCATCCAGGGCAACCGCATCCTCTTCGGGCTCGACGCCTACAACGGTGCCATCCTGTGGAGTTGGTCCGCCCCGGAGGTGCGTCGGGCGAACGTGACGCGCGACTGCTCCAACATGGCGGCCTCGGGCGACACCCTGTTCGTCGCGCATGGCCGCTATTGCCTGGCGATCGAGGGGCAGACGGGCGCCCGGTCCCGGCGTCATGAGGTGCCGCGCACGGGGGCGGACGGGCCGCGCGAGTGGTCCTACGTGGCGGCGGGGCGGGACCTGCTCATCGGCAGCCGGGTGAAGTCGGAGGGCACGTACCTTGGGGACGACGGCGAGTGGTACGAGGAGTACGCGCCGGACCAGGTCAGCCGGGTGACCAGCGACCTGTTGTTTGCGTTGAACCCCACGACCGGGCAGCCGCTTTGGGAGTACGCCCGCGGGGCCGTGCTCAATTCAACAATCACGCTGGGCGACGGCATGGTGTTCTTCATCGAGAGCCGGGATCCCCGCGCGGTGGGCCATGCCTCGGCGCGCGTCCCCAACGACCTGCTCGCCGACCAGTTCCTCGTGTGCCTCGACCAACGCACCGGCAAGCGGCTCTGGGAAAAGCCCCAGGACTTCTCCTCCCTCCAGTTCATGACGTACCTCGTCCACGCCAAGAACACCGTCGTCGTCACGGGCACGGACCGGAACAAGCACTTCCACACGTTCGCCTTCAACGCCCCCGCCCCTTCCGGGCCCAAGGAGTCCGGCGACGACATCGGGACCGCCATCGGCGGGCGGTTGCTGTGGTCGGAGTCGCACAAGGAGGACAAGGGGCATCACTCGGGGCACTTGCAGCACCCGGTGGTGATCGGGGACGTCTTCTACTCGGACCAGCGCGCGTTCAACCTGGCGACGGGCGAGGTCGTGCGGCGCGACCTGCCGGAACGGCGGGGCTGCGGGGTCATGTCGGCCAGCAAGGACGCGATCTTCTTCCGCCACCATTTCCACGCCATGTGGGACCTGAAGACGGACAAGCGGCTGCAATTCGAGGGGATTCGGTCCGGGTGCTGGCTGAGCATGATCCCGGCGGGCGGGTTGCTGCTGGCCCCGGAGACGAGCGCGGGCTGCTCCTGCACCCACGCCATCCAGACGTCCATTGGCTACATCCCGAAGGGCTTGGCCGGAACGATTCCGTCGGGAGGGAAGTGATGGCGAAGCAGATGCTTGCGCAAGCCGAGGAGTGAGCGAGGCGCGGGCCGGTACGAGGCCCGTAACGAGCGAACGGCGAAGGATTTGCGCAAGCAGATCGAGCCAGCACGACCGACCCAACTGACTCGTTCCGGCTTGGCCGGAACGATTCCGTTGGGAGGGAAGTGATGGCGAAGC